>WTGW01000019.1 GCA_011523395.1 Acidimicrobiia bacterium | reverse complement strand
TGACCACTGACCACTGACCACTGACCACTGACCACTGACCACTGACCACTGACCATTGCCGGCGGCTGTAGGCGGCGACAGCGGGTGCGGATGCGTACATTCAGGTGACCGATCCAACCGTGCCGAGATGGTATCGGGCTACGATATCGCCATCCAACGTCGCCACCGAAGAGGCAGCAGAGGAGGGTAGCTATGTGGGCTTACATCCTGCGGAGAGCCGCCCTCGGGATACTGACCCTGTTCGTCATCTCGATCATCTCGTTCGCGATCATCCAGCTCCCGCCGGGCGACTTCGTGTCAACCGCCTTGGCGGAACTGGCGGAGAGCGGGACCGAGACAGCGGACGAGTTCGCGGCCCAGCTCCGGGCGGAGTACGGGCTGGATCGTCATATCGTGGTCCAGTACGGCATCTGGATGGGCCGGGTTCTGCAGGGAGACCTCGGCACATCGTTCTTCCACCAGAAACCGGTTGTCGAGGTGATCGGCGACCGCCTGCCGCTCAGCATGCTGGTGTCGATATCGGCGCTCGTCTTCACCCTGTTGATCGCTATCCCCATCGGGATCTACTCGGCTGTGCGGCAATACTCGGTCGGTGACCATGTCGCCACCTTCCTGGGCTTCCTCGGCCTGGCAACACCCAACTTCCTCCTGGCATTGGTGATGCTGTACGCCGGGTTCCTCTGGCTCGACGTCTCGCTGGCGGGGTTGTTCTCGGTCGAGTACGCCACCGCGCCGTGGAGCCTCGCCAAACTCGGTGACATGCTGGTTCACCTCCCGATCCCGGCGATCGTCCTGGGAACGGCAGGAGCTGCCCAGCTGATCCGCATCACCCGGGCCAACCTCCTGGACGAGAAGCGCCAGCCCTACGTCACCACCGCCCGGGCGAAGGGCCTGTCCAACCGTAGGGCGATCGGCAAGTATCCGGTGCGGGTGGCCATGAACCCGGTGGCCAGCTCGGTGGGCCTCCTGTTCCCGAATATCGTCTCCGGCGCCGTGATCGTTTCGGTGGTGCTGAGCCTTCCCACCATGGGTCCCGTGCTGCTCAGTTCGTTGCTGAGCCAGGACATGTACCTGGCAGGAGCAATCATCCTCCTGCTGGGCGCGTTCACGGTGCTCGGAGTGTTCCTGTCCGACCTGGCCCTGATGTGGCTCGATCCCAGGATCCGGCATGGCAACCTCTGAACGACCACCTCCGCTGCCGGGTGACACCGGCGAGGGGAACGTGGCCGTACTGGTGGAGGAAGACCGGATCTCGGTCGCCCCGCAGTGGAAGCTCATGTGGTGGAGGTTCCGCAAGCACAAGGTTGCGGTGAGCGCGGGCTTCGTCATTGCCGCCTTCTACCTCGTGGCCCTGCTGGCGAACTTCTTCGCCTACTCCGATCCCGACGACTCCCGCCCGGCCCAGTCCTTCATACCCCCCTCGCCCATCCATTGGTTTTCGGAGGACGGTACGTTCGGCCCCTACGTTCACCCGCTGGTGGGCGAGCGCGACTTCGAGACCTTCAAGAAGGTGTGGGAAGCCGACGAGACCGTGTCCATCCCCATCCAGCTGTTCGCCCGCGGCTACGAGTACAAGCTCTTGGGCCTGTTCGACACCGACATCCACCTGATAGGCGTGCCCGAGGAGTACGAATCTGAATCCACCATCTTCCTGCTGGGGACCGACAACTTCGGTCGGGACATCTTCTCCAGGTTGGTCCTCGCCACCCGGACCTCCCTGACGATCGGGCTGGTCGGCGTCTTCCTGAGCCTCGTCCTGGGGGTCACCCTGGGAGGCATCTCCGGCTACTACGGGGGTGTGCCCGACTCGATCATCCAGCGGATCATCGAGATACTTCGCTCCGTCCCCGTCATCCCACTGTGGCTGGGAATCGCCGCAGCCCTGCCTCTCACCTGGAGTCCCACCCGCATCTACTTCTCCATCACGATCATCATCTCCCTGATCGGGTGGACCACCCTGGGCCGGGAGGTGCGGGGACGGTTCCTCCAGCTGCGGCACGAGGACTTCATAATGGCGGCGAGGCTGTGCGGCGCCAGGGACGGGCGCATCATCCGAGTCCACATGGTGCCCCTGCTCACCAGCCACATCATCGCAGCCACCACCCTGGCCGTACCCCTCATGATCATCGCGGAGACCTCCCTCAGCTTCCTGGGCCTCGGCCTCCGTCCACCGGCCATCTCCTGGGGTGTCATGCTCCAGGACGCCCAGAACGTCCAGACGGTCGCCCAGGCGATCTGGATGCTCATACCCGTGGCTCCGGTGATCCTGGCCGTGCTGGCCTTCAACTTCTTGGGCGACGGTGTCCGAGACGCGGCCGACCCCTATGGAGGCTGACGTGCGAACCGACCGCCCGCTGCTCTCCGTGCGGAACCTGAAGACCTACTTCATCGCCGACGAGGGGGTCACCAAAGCGGTCGACGGGGTGAGCTTCGACGTGTCGGCGGGCCGGACGCTGGGAATAGTCGGAGAGAGCGGGTGTGGCAAGAGCGTCACCGCGCTGTCGATCCTGCGGATAGTGGATGACCCCGGCCGGATCGTCGACGGCGAGATCCTCCTTACCCGGAACGACGGGACCCCCGTCGACCTCGTGAAGCGGCGGCCCAACGGAAAGTACATGCGTTCGGTGCGGGGAGGCGAGATCGGGCTCGTCTTCCAGGAACCGATGACATCGTTCAGCCCGGTCCACACCATCGGCAACCAGTTGACGGAGGCGATACGCCTCCACGAGAGGCTCAACAAGGCGGAGGCCAGGGAGAGGGCAGCGGACCTTCTCACGATGGTGGGAATCCCCCGTCCCGCCGCCACCCTGGACCAGTACAGCTGGGAACTCTCCGGCGGCCTTCGCCAGAGGGCCATGATCGCCCACGCGCTGGCGCCCGATCCCAGGCTGCTGATCGCGGACGAGCCCACCACCGCGCTCGATGTGACCACCCAGGCCCAGATACTCGATCTCATGATGTCCCTGCAGGAGGAACGGTCGATGGCGGTAATGCTGATCACGCACGACCTCGGCGTCATCGCCGAGACGGCCGACGACGTGGTGGTGATGTACCTGGGCCGCGACGTAGAGCAGGGTTCCGTGGAGAACATCTTCTACGACCCCCAGCATCCATACACCCGAGCCCTGTTGCGTTCCATCCCGGCCCTGGACGCGGCGCCCAAGGCCAAGCTGCCCGCCATCACCGGATCCGTACCCCATCCGTTCGACCGCCCGAGCGGGTGCAGCTTCCATCCCCGCTGCTCGGAGGCCATCGAGGGCTTGTGCGCCGTCGAAGAACCCGAGACCTGGACGACTGCGCCCGGCCGCGAGGTGGTCTGCCATCTATTCCGCGATCAAGATACGGCGGTCTCGGTCGAAGGGCGAGGGTCATGACCGGGCCCGCCGCGGCCGAGAGCCCCACTCCCGATAACGGGCCCTCGAACATCCTCGAGGTCCGCGATCTGAGGAAGCACTTCCCGATCAGGGTGGGCTTCGCCAACCGGGTCAGGGGTCACGTCCGGGCCGTCGACGGGATCAGCTTCGACGTCCGCCAGGGCGAGACCCTGGCGCTGGTGGGCGAGAGCGGATCGGGCAAGACCACCGCGGTCCGCTGCGTGGTCCGGGCGCTGGATCCGACCGCCGGCGAGATCCGCTTCCGTACCGAATCGGGTAGATGGATCGACCTGAGCGGCCTCAGCCGGCGGGAGTTACGTCCGCTGCGGCCCCAGATGCAGATGGTCTTCCAGGACCCGCGCTCATCGCTGAACCCCAGGATGACCGTACTCGACATAATCGGCGAACCCCTGCTGCTCAACGGGATGAAGAACCGCAATGACCGCATCGACCGGGTCGAGGAATTGCTCCGCCTGGTTCGCCTGCGCCCCGAGTACATGCGCAGGTTCCCGCATGCCTTCAGCGGCGGCCAGCGGCAGCGGATCGGCATCGCCCGCGCCCTTGCTCTGAACCCTCGCCTGGTGATAGCCGACGAGCCGGTGTCCGCCCTCGACGTCTCCGTGCAGGCGCAGACCCTCAACCTGCTGCTCGAGCTCCAGGAGGAACTGGGCCTCACGTACATATTCGTCGCGCACGACCTGAGCGTGGTCAAGCACATCAGCGATCGGGTGGCGGTCATGTACGTCGGCAAGGTCGTGGAGATCGGGGAGCGCGACCAGGTGTTCTTCAACCCGAAACACCCCTATACGGCGGCGCTCCTGAATGCCGTACCCCGCACCGACCCCCGTGCCGGCCGCACGAGGATCCCGCTGCGTGGCGAGGTGGCCGATCCGGCCGACCCGCCCAGCGGCTGCTACTTCCATCCCAGGTGCGCCTACGCCATCGAGAGGTGCGGTGCCGAGACCCCGGTGGCAGAGGTGGTGGACGGGGAACGGCGGGTCGAGTGCCTGCGGGTCGGGGAGTTGGAGCTACCCGGCGTCACCAGCGGCTGAGCCGATCGCCGACCGGCAACTTCACGCATGCCGGGTCTCCGGCGGCGCTTCCGGCAACCCTGCGAAACCAGTTGACACGATGGTTCCTGCCCGGATATCGTGAAGCGTTATCGGGACTTGATATCAACAGCACGAGGCCTGCGGAGAGGGCGGACAACCCGACCGATCACAACCTTTGACACGTGGGCGGAGGAGGTTCCGTTGATGGCGGACGATAAGCACCAGGGCAACAAGGGTGTCTCGAGGCGCCGTTTCCTGAAGCTGGCCGGCGGCAGTGTTGGAGGTGCCATCGTCATCGCCGCTTGCGGCGCGGACGACGAGCCGGCTCAGACCACCGCCGCGCCCACCCAGACCACGGCCGCCCCGGCGACGACCCAGGCGGCTACCACGGAGACAACCGCCGCGGCTCCCGCGGACACTCCGACCACCACAGCCGCAGCGGGCGAGGCGCCGACCACCACGGCAGCAGCGGCTGCGGACACGACCACCACGACCCGCGCCATCGAAAGGGGCTTGCCGGCGATAGAGGGTCACATCGTGATCACCGATCCCGCCCAGTACCCCACCACGTTCAACGAGTCACCGGAGATGGCTGCCCGGGTGGCTGCGGGCGAGCTCCCGCCGGTCGATCAGCGCGTGCCGAGGAACCCCCTGGTGGTGGAGCCGGTGCACGAGATCGGCACCTACGGCGGGCGCGAGCTGCGCCGCGGGTATATCTCCACGGTCAACGACCGGCAGAACGCCAACCGGTTCAACGGTGGGCCGGACAACCTGATCTACTGGGACTACGCCCACCGGAAGGTCATTCCCAACATCGCAGCCGGATTCGAGGTGAATGCCGACGCCACGGTGCTCACGCTCTACCTGCGTGAAGGGATGAAGTGGTCCGACGGAGCGCCGTTCACCGCCGAGGACATCGTCTGGTGGCGCGAGCACATGAGCCTGAACTCGAATGTCGCGGCCCCTCCCGGACAGTTGCGCGTCGGTGGGGAACAGGTGGCTGTGGAGAAGGTGGACGATTACACGGTCACGCTCACCGCGGTCGCGCCCTACCCCCTGTTGCCCCAGATCATGGCGGGATGGGGCTCCATCAACGGGCAGACCATCACCGGTCAGTTCGGTTACGGGGGCTTCGCCCCCGCCCACTACCTGCAGCAGTTCCATGCCGACTTCAATCCTGACGCCGACGCTCTGGCCCAGGATGCGGGTCAGGAGAACTGGGGCGCCTATTTGAAGAGCCGGAACACGTGGCAACTCAACCCCGATCTGCCGACCGTCACCCCGTGGGTGATGACGCGGCCGATCAACGATCCTCCATGGGAGTTCGAGGCCAACCCGTACAGCATCTGGGTGGATACGGCGGGCAACCAGCTGCCGTACATCCACAAGATCAGCATGGCCGGCGCCGAGGACCGGGAAGTACTGATCCTCAACTCCGTAGCGGGCGAGTACGACTTCCAGGACCGGCATCTCCAGGTGGCGAGCCTTCCGGTGTTGCTGGAGAACCAGGAGCGCAGCGGCTACATGATCCACCGCACTCCCGGCGTGGGATCGGACTTCGGGGTGCGTATCAACCTGGCCTACGATGCCGACCCGGTAATCGGCGAGTTGATCCGTACCGCCGACTTCAGGCGAGCGCTGTCGATGGGGATCGACCGGGACGAGATCAACGAGGCCATCTTCCTGGGAACCAGCCAGACAACGTCGTCGGCGCCGTCCGAGCAGAGCGTCTACGCCCTGGGTCAGGAGTGGGTCGAGAAGTGGGCCACGCTCGATGTCGATGCGGCCAACGCGTTGCTCGACGGCATCGGTCTGACGGAGAAGGACGGCGAGGGCTACCGGCTGCGTCCGGATGGCAGCGGCGACCGGCTCGTGCTGGTCTACGAAGCGCCGGCCAGCTTCGCCGACTTCCCGGCCGCCGGGCAGTTGATCCGGGAACACTGGCGCGAGATCGGGATCGACCTCAGTGCGGGTCCGGCGGTTACCGGCGGCCTGCTCGTGGAGAAGGCCGAGGCCAACGAGATCATGTTCTCGGGCCACACGGTCTCATCCCCCGACCCGTTCCGCCAGCAGGATCTGATCATGCCGACCAGGACCAACAACTATCCGGGCTTGATCGGCATCCCCTACGCCAAGTGGCGGGCCACCGACGGCGCCGACGGCGTGGAGCCGTCCGATCAGCTGATGATCAAGGAGGGTTGGGCCCTGCTTGACGCCGGCCTGGTCGAGCCGGACGAGGCGGAGCGGATCCGGATCGCAAAGGAGATCTACAAGCTCCACACCGATCAGGTCTGGTCGATCGGGGTGGTCGGCGACGGCCTGGCGATCTACGGGATGTACTTGGCGAACACGAACCTCGGCAACATCCCGGCCCGGATCTCCAACACGCTGGACCAGCGGGCGCCATCGAACGCCCTTCCTCCCGCGTTCTACTGGAAGAGCTGATACACAGCGACTGCGGAGGGTGGCCCACGGGCCACCCTCCGTCGCGTCCAGGACAACTAGAAGGGAAGCGGCTGGCGCCGGCGTTCGGCTCGTGCGAACACGGCTATCCACAGCGCGGCCGCGAGGATCAGCCCGCTACCGAAGACCGCCTGTCCCCAGGTGCGCCAGATGAGAGCGAAGAAGAGCAGTACGATCCCCAATCCCATCGGCACCAGCGCTATCCACTTGACCAGCTTCAACATCTCCGGCCTCCATTGCGGACGGGTCGGGTTCTCATGATCCGACGTTTCTAAGTACTAGATCCCCGGTCCGCACCGCCGCATACTCCGGGATCCGGCTCGCGCCCATGGAGTATCCCCGCATGCCGGCCCCGAGGAACTTCCGAGCCTGTACCACCCGGCGAACCGGTGTCCCCTTATCTCTGAGCAGGAACTTGCTGAAAGGTACGCACGAGTCGAGCACATCGGGGGGGTCCAGTTCCACATCGCCACCGGAAGTGCGGATCACGAACCCACCGGCCACATCCTGGTGGTGCAACCGATCCGCCGTGTCGACGATGATGTTCTCCCCTGCCACACCTGGGGGCGCCCACCCGAACTCGTCCTCGATCAGCTTGTAGTGCCTGCTGAATCCGATGCTCAGGATCCGATCGGAGCGATGTGCTCGCGTCTCGGCGGGATGCGCCGTGTGATGCCGGTCGAGAACCCAACCACCATCGACCTCGGCGATGACGCCGGCCCGGGCCACCTTCAGTTCTCCCACCGCGACGAGTGATGTGGTTCTGTAGACCTGGCCGTCCGGGGTGTCGCCGATGAGCTTGTCCTTCTGGATCTGGAGAAGCGAGATCAGCCCGACAGGAACCAGGCGCGATGTGGAGGGAGTCGGCTTCGGCGGTGAAACCTCGCTCAGCCGGCTCACGCTATTGCCTCCAAGATCTGCTCGGGGGTCAGGTTATCGATGCCCATGTCCTCGAGGGAGCGGCCCTCGCTGCGGTAGTCCCTCCCGGTAGCCGCACCCGCGAGGGTGATGACCGCATCGATCACGGGAGTGCGCACTCCCGCCAGCCGGGCTATCCGGGCCATTGGCACCAGGCCGAGTGGCACGTCCTCGGTTAGGTACCGTCCGTGCATCCCTCCCGGGACGCCGATGCCCCGCATCACGTTGGAGGCCAGCTGCCGCTCCGTATCCATCGTGTCGGATCCGACGATACCGTAGGAGCGCTCCAGCCAGGCGGGATGGCTCCGGAAGGGAATCCCCAGTGCGCCCGCGACCTCCATCCTCTCGGCATCCAGGGCCTCCATGGCCCGAACCACCGAGGGGGTCAGCCCGTCGGCGTAGAAGTCGAAGTCGCCGCCGTCCATCGGCCCGGCGTTGAGCACCGCGACAACCGGATGGGCCACCGGGTTCATGTTGTCGAAGCTGGTTTCCAGTACCGAGGTCGCCGCCTCGACGTTTGGGAAGACGGGCCTGAGCGCCTGGACCACTTCGGGTGTCCTCGAGGCTCCGAGGGCCGCCACGGAAAAGGCCCCCTTGACCCCGCCGATATGGACCGTTCCGGGCTCGACGACCCGGCAGGCATAGGCCAGGGTGTTGGTCTCTCCCAGCCGGACACCGGCCGGCACTCCGAGGTCCGACCAGATTTTCCGGACCTCGAGAGCTCCTCCGAAACCACCCGGATGGAGGACTACCGTCTCATCACCTTGCAGCACCCCGGCGAGTTCCGACGCGATGTAGCGGTGGGCGAAGCCGGGGACCGACACGAGTATCAGGTCGGCGCCCGAGACGGCTCGGGACATGTCGGTGGTGGCCAGCTCGATGGGACCGGTCTCCTCCACCGCTCCGCCCGTCCGGATCTCGCCCAAGGAGGCAAGCGGCTCCACAACCTCGGGGAAACGGTCGTACAGCCTCACGGAATGACCGGCCCGACCGCAGCGCGCGGCGGTGGACTGCCCACCGTTGCCCGCCCCGAGAATCGCTATCCGCACAGATCCGCCATCACTTCCAGGAGCGTCGAGGCGTCTCCCACCGTCTCGAGTGTCCCGACCAGACGGAGCACCTCGTCGACCTTGCTGCTGTTAACGCCGCCCACCGAATCTAGCAACGACGCCCTCCTGTCCGGGAGGTGGGGCAGGAGGACGGAGCGGTCGCCCTCTAGCCGCTCGGTGCGGCCCGAAGCCGTGGTAACCGTGACCCGGGCGAACCATGGATCCCTTACCGGCTCGTAGCGGAGCACGACGCCGTCCGGTTCCGGGCCCTTCCTGGCCCCGTGCCGCTCTCCGCCGGAAATAACTCCAGCCAACACCCTCGCAAGCGCGCGGCGCAGGGCCGCGGCTTCGGACAGTTGGCGATCGGACCCCCGGATGCAGGTGCGGGCGACTCGGTCCCAGCGTTTACGGCTCTCAGGTAGCACGACCTCGACCCCAACCGGCTCCTCGGCGGCGCCCAGACGGGCGGCTAGCCGGGAGGCCAGCTCCATCGGGACGAAATGGTTGGGATCGAGGTCATGGCGGCTGACGACGGTCTGTTCCAGCCCGAACCTGGTTCCCAGTGCCGAGAGCGACTCATCGAGAACCGTTGGAACCGCACCGAGGGTCGACCTGTACAACCCGAACTCACCCTCGATCATCAGATCGGCCGCTTGGAATCCCGCCTCGGCGAGGATGGCGGCGTAAACGCCGTTGCGGGCCAACTGCGCGTTGACGAGCTCCTCTTCCTCGACGCCTTCGATCAACCCCATGGTCAGGTGGCAAGCCTGCCCGATGGCGTCCGCCGTCCGCTCCTCGTCGAGCCCGAGCAGGCGGGCCGCCGTGCAGGCCACGGCCACGGGACCGAACACGCAGTCGGCCCGGCGGGCTGTTGCGGCGCCCCAAGCCCATGTTCGGGCGGACAGCGCCAGGCCGGCGTCGTACCCCACCGCGATCGCCACCAGGAGCTCCTTCCCTGTAACCGCCCGGTCCTCGGTGAGCGCCAGAGCAGCAGGCATGATCAGCGCCCCCGGGCGCATCCCCCCGGCCATGCTCTCCTGCCGGCCTCGTGGCTGCATGCTCAGCGAGTTGGTGAACACCGCGTCGAGCAGGCGGAGAGAAGGCAGCCGGCCTATGGCCGAGTAGTTGCCCGGTGGCCCACCCGGGCAGGCGCCTTTGGGCGGCCGGTCCGCCAATGCCAACGCAAGGTGGTGGACGAGCAGATCCTTGCCCCGTTCGAGCACCGCCGGAGGGAAGTCCTCGTACCTGGCTCCGGTCACGTAAGAGGCGATCCGCCGGGACGCGGTCGAGCCGGGTTCCCGATCGAGACCCGGAGAGATCGCCGGTGTCGTATCAGGCCGGTCGGCGAACCGGTCGAGCGCTGTCCACAGCTCGGAGGCATCGCGGGACTCCTCGAGCCGCTCGACCGAGGTGACGAAGCCCTCGATCGCGGACGGAGGGGCTGCCGGAAGGATGTCGGCCAACCACAACCGGTAGTCCATGGGCGGGGTAGGGGACGGGTCATGACCCTCCCGGACGTGCTCCTGGCCGTCGGTGGTTACAACCGTGAGGCGGGCCGAGCGCAGGGGCAGCCCCTCCACGAAGTCCATTGATGTCCGGGCGAGCAGGTCCACGAAGCCCGCCGGCATGTCCTCGCGGTAACGGGCCGGGTTCAGCCGGCCGTCCCACAACCAGGCGTCCACCAGGAAACGGGGAGACGCGTAGCGGGTGATGTACCGGCGTGCGCCGTCGTCCCGGTAGCGGCGGAAGTTCCGGTCGAAGTCCTCCTCGCGGGGCCGCCGTTCCTCGGGAAGGGCGAGCCGGATCGAGGCCACGTTCTCCACGGTCACCCCCGTGGTGCGGACCAGGTCGTCCATCAGCTCCACGGGCACCACGTTGAAGCCACTGCACGCGTAACGCTTGCGGAACGCGTGCGCGAGCCCGTAGTCGCTCCCCAACGTGTCCATGGCTGCGACCACCTCTCCGGGGACGGCCCCGAGGTAGGTCTCGTACAGCCCGTACGGGCCGTCCAGCACGCTCGGAGTGGAACGGTGTCCGTCCGCGGCCAGCAAGGTCGCCATGACGCCGTTCCGGGTCACATGGGGATACAGGATGCCGGCGAAGGGAGTTCCCTCGATGAGGCCGACCGCGCCGTTGGCGGCCAGCCCCAGCGCGTGCGCGGATCTGCGCGGTCCGAGGCCCAGCAGGCGGGACGCCACCGCCGCCACGCCGAGCGGACCCACCACGCAACCGGACCGGCGCGGCGTACTCACCCCCCAGGTCCAGCCACCGCGCGCGGTCGCGACCAGGACGTCGTAGCCGGCCACCACCGCGGCCAGAAGGTCCCGGCCGCTGACGGTCCTGGTTTCCGGCAAGGCCAGGGCCGTGGGGAATACGAGCACCCCCGGATGGGTGCCACCGAGAGCCGCGTCGTCGAGCGCGTCCGCACCCATGAGGAGGGAGTTGGCGAAGACTGCATCCAGCAGGCCGTACCGGCCGGGTGTTCCGAGAATGCGGTGCCGCCCTCCCTGACCGGAAAGCCTGCGAGCCACCGCGCGGGCTCGCCGGGGACGCGGGTAGTCCACGGCAGCGAGGGCCAGACCGACATGGTGGACGAGGTGGTCCTTGGCCAACCCGACGATCTCCGATGGGATCGTCTCGAACGCGAGGCCGGAGACGTGTTCGGCCAGCCGGCGGGTCAGGGGAGCCCGGTCTTCATCGGTTCCCCCATCGATAGTCGACATCGACATCGGACTACGATATCGGTTACCGAGATCAGGTTCAAGGGAGACCGAATCCGTATGACCGACAGCGGCCCGTCCATCAGCGAGCGGCTGGCTCGCTATATCCGCTCGCTGCGGTTCGAGGACCTTCCCACCGAGATCGTGGAGCGCGTCAAGGATCACCTAGTCCATCACGTCGCCCTAGGGATCGAGGGCCGGAACAGCGAGTACGGGCATTACGCACGGCGGACGGCGGCGCGGTTGAGCGAGGCCGGCGGGCGCTTCTCCGCCATCGGCGAGAGGCCGTCGCTCGAGTTGCTCGATGCGGTGTTCGTCAACTGCCTGTACATGCACCAGAGCGGGCAGGACGACTCGGAGTCGGGCGGCACCCATCCCGGCGTTCTCATTTACCCCACAGCTCTCAACCTGGCGCAGGACCGCACCGTGAGCGGCAGGGAACTCCTCACGGCCTGCGCCATCGGCTACGACGTGGCGATGGTCCTCAGTGCCGGAACCTGGGCCTGGACCGCTCCTGCGCCCCGGAGAACCAATGCGATCTTCGGGCCGGTTGCCGTGGCCGCCACCTCCGCCCGGCTGCTGGGCCTCTCCGAGCCACGAACGGTCAATGCCCTGGGCCTAGCCTGCCACGGCGCGCTGGGCCTGATCGAGGGCACCCGGTTCATCTGGGTGGTGTACCCGTGGGAATGCCAGGCCGGGGTGTTCGCAGCCATCCTGGCCGAATCGGGCTTCCCGGCCGCGCCGAGCATGATCGAAGGAGACTTCGGCCTCTACCAGACGCTGCTCCAGGAGATCCCGGCTGAGATCGACGAGAACCTCGCCACCCTCGGTTCCCATTTCCGCATCACCGAAGCTCGGGTCAAGCAATACCGGGCCAGCAACCTGAACGCCGGCATCCTCGACACCACCAAGCAGGTGTGCGAGGCGATGGACTTGAGGCCTGAACATGTCGAATCGATCCTGATCGAGCTCCCCGATAGCAGGCGCCTGCGGGAGAAGCGCATGGAGGAGAACTTCTCCAAGTACACGGATATCGTCTCGCGGATCGGCTCCCTGCGCTTCCTCATGGCCCGGCTGATCCGGGACCGTGACCTGGACCACCGGTTCTACCTCGAACCCATCTCCGGTGACTTGCAGTCCTTGCTCGATTCGATCACCTTGAGCTTCGTGGATGAGGCGGTTCCCAAGTACTACGCGCGGGTCACCATACGGACCGTCTCCGGAAGGGTCGAGGCATTCGAGCATGGCCTCGACGGTGTACGGTATCCCGAGGTGGACCGGGAGGCATGGATGTCGAAGTGCCTGGGCGACGATCCGCCTATCGATGTTGAGCGTTTCCTCCAGCTTGTCGACCGACTGGAGACCCTGCCCGATGCGTCCGTCCTGCTCGACGCCCTCGAGCACTGATGAGCTGGCGCACGGGCGTGGGATGGTGCGCATGACCCGAACGGAGATCTGAAAGGAGTACCGGATGGATCGACCGGAACTGTTCATCGTTCACTGGCTTCACGTGTTCCTGGCCATCTACTGGTTCGGGGCGATCCTGTTCTCGCGCGTGAGCCTCTTTCCTGCGCTGCGCAGGCTGGGGCCCGAGTCCCTCGAGGAGGTACGTGGCGCCATGAAGGCGGGACACGGCACCAAGATCACCTACACCGCAGCGATCGGAACGGTCACGCTCGGATGGGTCCGGGGATTCATCGACGGAGCGCTGGACGATCTGGGGAGCCTCTACGGGCAGCTCTACCTGACCGCGGGAATCCTCGGAATCCTGATGGTGGTCTACCTGGTCGGCCCTCTCTACGACAGGCCGGTCCTGAACATCATGTACGTCTGGGCCTTCCCGGTCATGTTCACCATGATGGTCATGATGAGGTTCGCCGGACTCTTCGGATGGTGACCGGCGCTTCCCGGTGATGACGACGCATGCCCGGCAGGACTCGACGACCATGACGCGAGGCGGAAGGACCGTCTACGGGCTGGCGCTCGGCATCATCATGCTCGACACCAAGTTCCCGCGCCTCCGGGGCGATGTCGGGAACGCCCGGACCTGGCCCTTCCCCGTCTCCTACCGGATCGTCGAGGGCGCCCTCCCCGAGCGGATGGCCCAGGCCGATCCCGACCCCGACCTGATCGCTCCCTTCGTCGAAGCGGCCCGGGCGCTGGAAGCGGAGGGCGTGCGGGCGATATGCACCAGTTGCGGGTTCCTGGCCGTGAACCAGCCCGAACTTGCTGCCGCGGTGGAGATACCGGTCTTCTCGTCCCCGCTCCTCCAGGTTCCGATGGCGGCCACCGCCGCGGGAGGCAGGAAGGTCGTGATCCTGACGGCCCGGACCGTGCTGACCGAAGCGCATTACCGGGGCGCCGGCTGGTCATCGGAGGACGTGGCGGTGGTGCAGATGGCGCCGCCCGAGGACAGCCATTTCTATGCCACCTTCGTGGGCAACTCTCCCGAGGCGGACATCGACCTTCTCGAGCGGGACGTGGCCGACCTGGCCCGGAGGGTGGTGGCGGAACATCCCGACGCCGGCGCCATCGTCATGGAGTGCGCCAACTTCCCGCCCTTCGGCCAGATGGTGAGGACGATCACGGGACTGCCGGTGTTCGACCTGTACACGATGGGGATGCACGCCTGCCTGGTGGGGTCCGGCACCGACTTCCCGCGAACTCTTTAGCCGGGTGAATACACCTACCGAGAGACCGGACGGACCCGCGCCGCTACGTCTCGGCATCGGCGCCATCGGCGTGATCTTCTTCCGGATGGGGCTGGTGGCGTTCGGAGGGCTCCTTCTCCTTCTCGTTCTGATCGAGCGCGAGCTGGTGGACAGGCGGCCCGCGCTTACCAAGCGGCAGATCACCGAGGCCGTGACGTACACCCGGCTCCTTCCTGGTTCCGGGGGTCCTCTCGTGGTCTCCTACCTCGGCTACGTGCTTCGGGGAGTGGGCGGGTCGGGGGTCGCCACCCTGATGTACCTCCTCCCCGGGATAATCGTGATGACCGGGCTGGCAGTGGGCTTCGTAGCCCTCTCCACCCTTCCGCTGCTGGCCCCCGCCATCGAGGGCCTCCTGGCAGCCGTGGTGGGCATCCAGTCGGTTTATCTCTACCGCTTCGCCCGCAAGGCGATTGTCGATGCGGTCACCGCCACCATCCTCGTGGCGGGACTGGGCGCGACGTTCCTCCTGGGTGTCAGCGCGCCTCTCATCGTGCTGCTGGCCGGGGTGGTGGGGGTGTTCCTGTTCACGAAGAGCCTCGGATCCGAGGTTGCGGATGCCGGCTGAACTCCTCGACCTGTTCTGGCAGTTCATGCTGTTCAGCCTGCTCGCCTTCGGAGGAGGGGGGACGGTGCTGGGGCTGGTCGATCGGGTAGCCGTGGCCGACAAGGGATGGATCACGCCGGCCGAGTTCTCGGCGGCGGTCGGATTCACCTTCATCACGCCGGGGCCGATCCTCGTGCTGGCGCCCTTCGTCGGCTACCTGGTGGCCGGAGCGGCTGGCGCGGTGGTGGCCACCCTCGGCGTGTTCCTGGCCCCTTGGGCGCTGGCCATGGGATCGGCCCACCGGCTGCGGAGCTACCTCCAACATCCCCGCCTCAGGGCCTTCGGCAAGGGCGCCGGGCCGGCCATCGTCGGCCTCTTCAGCCTCGCCGTGCTCACCATCGCCAGGTCCAGCCTCTCCAACGTGGCGCTGGTCGCAGTGGCGCTGATCGCCGGCACGCTGATGGCCCGAACGAAACTCCACCCCATAGTCATCCTCGCCGGAGGGGCGTTGGCGGGCCTGGTACTGGGTATCCCCGCCCTCGAGGGCGCGCTGCCCGAGATCCGGATCCCGTAACCGGATCCCCCCCTTCATACCGGGCGGGCGGGCGCCGGAGTCCTACCCGCGTTCGAGGATGCGGAAGCGGGTGGGCCGGAAGGGCGCCGGATCCAGGGCCGGATCCTCGTTCGAGACCAGCTGCCCGACTATCTCGCCGGTGATCGCGGCCAGGGTGAAGCCGATGTGGCCGTGGCCGTAGGCGAGGTAGACGTTGGTGTGGCGGGGCGCCCGGCCGATGACCGGAAGGGAGTCGGGGTGCGACGGCCGGTAGCTCATCCAGCGCTCCGCGCCGTGGGTCCGCAACTCGGGGAACACCAGTCTGGTGGCGTCGACGAGGCGGTCGGCCCGCCGGAAGTCGGGCGGTGCCTCGAGGCCGGCCAACTCGTCGGTCCCGGCCAGGCGGAGGCCGCCCGGAAGCGGGGTCATGGCGAAGTGGTAGTCCATCGAGATGATGGGAAAGGGGAGGTCCACCCCCGGATCCGGCAGGTCGACCCCGTAGCCGCGCTCGGTATCCAGGGGGGTGGCGAAGCCGAGCATCCTGGTGAGGTGCTTGGACCAGGCGCCGGCGGCAATCACCACCACGTCGGCCGCGACCTTCTCGTCAGCCGTCTCCACCACCGTTACCCGATCGTCCGACTGCGCGAACCCTGTGACTTCGGCGGACAGGCGGCGGCCGCCCTCCGAGACCAGGAGATCGGTCAGGGCCGCGCAGAGCAGCCGGGGGTCGGCCCACGGGCCCCTGGGAATGTAGACACCGTGCCGGAAGCGGCCCTCCAAGATCGGGGCCAACCCGGCGACCCCCTCCGCATCGAGGATCCTCATGTCGATACCGCGCCTCTGCCTGGTCTCGATCGCGAAGGCCGCCTTGGCGAACACTGCGTCCGTGCCGTAACCGAGCAGGTGCCCTCCGTTGATCACAACCCCTTCGGAGGCGCCTGGCGGCAGCACCTCCTCCCAGGCCCTGAGCGCTTGCTTGACCAGTCCGGCGATCGCGACCGAGGCCCGCTCGACCTGAGCCGGCCGTCCGGACGCGATGAAGCGCAACAGCCAGGGCAGCATGCGCGGCAGGTAGCGCCACCGGATGGCCAGGGGTGAGTGGGGATCGGTCAACATCCTGGGCACCGAACGGATCACCCCCGGAGTGGAGGTGGGAAGGCAGTTACCGACCGAGAACAGCCCGGCGTTATGCCCCGAGGCGCCGTTGCCGGGGGCACCGCGGTCCATGACCGTGACCTCGTAGCCCCGCCGGAGCAGGTGCATCGCGCAGCAGAGACCGACGGTTCCCCCGCCTATTACGACAGCGCGCGCCGGATGTGCGGACGACATCTTCGGACCTCCGATATTGGGATGCGATATCGAACTTCGAGCATTATGGTACGCCTCACCAGGAGCACCAGACCGGAGGGTCTATGGGGTCCGGGTTCTCCCCCAAGGAGTTCTACGGCGGCATGATGAACAGCCTGGCCATGCAGGTGGCCAGGGACGAGGTGGCCTGGGTGGATCGCCACCGGGCGCCCGATGCTCCGGTGGACACGTTGCTGGCGTTCGGATGCGCCGTCCAGCACACGCCTCATCTGATGCGCGCCGCCGTGAAGGTCTTCGAGGTGCTGGGAATCGAGCACCAAGCGGTGGTCGGACGCCAGTTCTGCTGCGGCCGTCCGCTACAGCGAACCGGCAAGGTGAGGGCGGCCGACAGCATCGTGGCGACCTCCTATGCGCGCTTCGCCTCCTACCGACCGCAGACGATGGTGCAGTGGTGCGGGGCATGCATGATCACCTACATCGACGTGGCCAGCCGGCGCATGACCACGCCGTTCGAGGTGATCCACGTCTCCACGTACATGGCCCGCCTGCTGCGAGAGCGAGCAGGCGACATCCCTTGGAAGAACACGGATCGGCTACCCGTCCTGGTCCACCGCCACGACCAGCCCAAGGTCCTCAACGACCGGGCCTCCGGACATGGCGGCCGGCCCGGCCGCCAGCTGGTCGGCAACGCCACTATCGACGCGGTCGACGAGATCCTGTCCTGCATCCCGGGTATCGAGAACCTGGGGGTCGTCGAACCGCCCCCGACGGGTGCTCCCTGCGATCTCAAGAAGGTCAACGGCCGGTTCGTGGGCTTGGGCGACATCAGTTCCGACTCCCATCGGGCGATCCTGGCGGGTCTTACTAAGCAGGCCCGACAAACCGGGGCGGAGATCGTCGTCACGCCGTATCACGCCTGCCAGAAGCAGTGGTCCAAGCTGGCCAGCCACAGGCTGGGCGTGCGGCACTGGATGTCCGTCCTAGCCGACGCGCTCGGCGTGGGCGTCGAGGACCGCTACCAGAACTACTGGCGGCTGGCCGACCCCGATGCCATAGTGGAGGCGGCCCACCCGGCTTGGGACTCGTGGGGGATCAGCCGTGAGGATGCCTACGACCACGCTCGCACCCACTTCACAGCGGCTTTCTCGGAGAGCATCCACGACTGCGAGTGCGGCGGCTCCGGCTGCGGCGCGCCCTCTCCCGAGTTGGTCTGGCCCGGTATAACCGAGGTGCGCCAACCGTCCTAGGGGATCCTCCTACAGGCCGACGTAGATCAAGCGGCCGTTCCGACTCGTGTCAGACGAGGTCGAGGACGGGGAGTTCCATACCGGCCTCGAGGGTGGCCGTCCAGGACGTACCGCAGTCCGCGCCGAGGGCAGCCGCGGCGGCGCCGGTACCGGTGACGGCCTCGGCGCAGTTCCCCTCGCAGGGACACCGCTGCACCTGTGACGCGTACTCGGGCATGAAGTGATGCTTCACGACGTGGCGGGCGTCCTTCTCATCCATCCCCCATGACTCCCAGTGGCGGCGGGTCTGTTCAAGCACCTTCTCGGGATCCCCGAGCTTCCAGAGGGTCTGGAACCGATCGGGAATCCTGATCCCCAGTGCTTCGGCGAGCAACGACTGGTAGTGCAGGACCGGCAGGCGGTTGGTCCCGAACTTGCACCACTCGCGGTGGCACATGTGGTGATGGGTCACGATGGCGTCCGCTCCCACCGAGTCCGCCTGGTCCTGGAGGTCCTGGCAGACCTCCAGGTACTGCTCGGGGGTGATGTCGTTGAGGACGCTGGGTTCTCCCGGGCCCTTGGTCGCGCAGGGCTGGCCGAGAGCAGGGCTCTCCACGATGCCCACGTACTCGATCCCTGGGATCAACTCGAGAGTTCTGATGGTCGCCGACTTGGCTGCCTCCTTGGTGGGATGGACCTCGGCGCCTTCCGCGTGCACCATCACCCGCCGGGGAATCGACTTGCGCCACGGAACGTCATCGCCCATCTCGATCAGCCGGTCGACCAGGTAGTCGGTTATGTGGATCACCTCGAAGGGTGCCTCACCCCGCTCCTCTGCGACCACCCGCACGTGGTAGTTGAACTCGATCAAGCATGATCCGCAGCACTGAACGTTGACCTCGGGCTGCCACGAGGCGAACCGGTCGATGGCGCGCGCTGCCATGTTGTCACCCACCGCACCCTTACCGAAACGTTGGAACGGTCGGCCGCAGCAGTACTTGTTGCCGGCTGTCGCCACGAAGTCGACCCCCAGGGCTTCGAATAGAGCGACCTGGGTGAGCATCAGGTGGGGGGTGTTCTGCACACCGCAGCTCAAGTTGAGCACCACCTCCGCAGGCTGGTCCGGCTTCGCGTAACGCTCCAGCCATGTCATCTCGTCACGCGAGATCTGGAGGCGTTCCGAGTAGAGGTGATCCCGATAGAACTGGGTGAAGCTGAACTCGCTCGCCCTTGAGAGGTCGAAGTCCTCGCCGGCCGCGTTCTTCGTGACCATCCGGTCGTCAACCGCCATCTGCCCGTTCCTTCTCTCTCGTTCCGCTGCAATCTAGTGGCCGGCGCCGTCATGGGCGGTCTGGCCAGGCCTTTCCGACCTGGCGATCCGTTCCAATCCCCGCCGGATGGACTGTCTCTCGGCCGGGCCTCCGCCGATTCCCATGCGGACTCCGAAGCGTTCACGCACCAGGGCGAGGCGCTCGTCGAGCGAGAGCAGCGGACAGTTCTGGCACAGGCGGCCCAGGCGGTCTTCCAACCGGTAGGTCAGGCAACACGCCAACCTGCGGTGGATACCGTGCGGATAGCGGGGATCGGGAACCGGGTCCCACACCACCAGGCCCCGCAGGGGATTCTCCCCCGGGACCTCCGGCAGGGAAGGGGCGTTCATCAGGGCTTGGCGGTCCTTCACGTACGGTCGGCCGGCCCCCGCGAGGTACTCGTCGGCGGAGTCCGAGATCATCCCCAACCATTCGGCAGCGTTGGTCCAGAGCAGCCGCCTCGACACTCGGGTGATGCGCCGGACCGTCTCGAACAATGGAGCGAGATGCGTCCCGTACAGGGTGCGCCATGCATGGGCGCGCGCCTCCGCCAGCGTCGGGACTTGGCGGGCCGTCACCCGCCACGGCGTGGGACGCTCCGGGGTCACCACCGCGCCCTCTCCGAGGTAGTCCAGTACCAGAGTGAACGGAAGCCCCAGCCTGGTCCGGAACCGGCAGTTCCGGGGCGACATGTCGAGCGCCACCCCATGGGCCAGCGCGGTGTAGGCAGCCACCGAGAGGCAGGCCGTGTAGTGGCGGGTAACGCGAGACACGGCCACTCTCAGGTCGAGATCGACCTCGGACTCGGGGGTGTCGGACGCCGGTGGGCCCTGGAACAGCAACTCGGGTCGCACGGTGTGGGACGCGGCGATCGCTCGCCTCATGAAGTCGGGATCGAAGTAGAGGTCAGCAGGAACCGTCTCGGTCGGCTCGTCGGCCTCGAATCCGTAGCGTCCCTCGAACCAGCGCCCGAGTTGGCCGATCCCGTCCGCCAGGGATCGCCTCCAGGACTCGGTAGGCATCAGAAGGTCGCGAGTAGGCCACCGCCGGCCGCGGTCAGAATCACCACCAGCCATGGAGGGAGTTTCCAGAACGCCAGGAGGCCCAGCGCGACCAGGGCCAGCCCGAAGTCCTGCGGGGTGAGGATGGCGCTCGACCAGAGAGGGTCGTAGAGGGCGGCTAGCAGGATCCCCACCACGGCGGCGTTGACCCCACGTAGCACCGCCTGTACCTCGGCCCGGGCGCGGAGCGCGCCGAACGACGGGAGCGTCGCCACCACGATCAGGAAGGAGGGCAGGAAGATGGCCAGGAGAGCGAGCAGCGCGCCCCCGACCCCGTTCGGCGCTGTCCCCAGGGAAGCCCCGAGATAGGCCGAGAAAGTGAAGATCGGCCCCGGCACCGCCTGAGCCGCGCCGAAGCCGGCGATGAAGGTGTCCTCGTCGACCCAGCCGGGCCCGACCACTTCGCTCTCGAGAAGCGGCAGCACCACCGGGCCTCCGCCGAACACCAGCGCTCCGGAACCGTAGAAGGCGTCGGCCGTCGCGATGGCTTGGTCATCGAAGGCGGCCCGTGCCACCGGCAGCAGAGCCAGCAGGGCGAAGAAGAGGACCGCGCTGATCACCGCAGCCCGGCGTCCGGACCCGAGTTGGTACGAGCGGGGAGCGGCGGCCTCCCGGCGCAGGAAGAACCAGCCCACGATCCCTCCCAGGATGATCACGATAACGATGGTGGTGCGGGCCGACGAGGGGAAGGCGATCACCGCCAGCGTGGCCAGGACCGCGATCGAGCTGCGGAACCGGTCCGGGGCCAGCTGCCGCCACAGCTTCCACACCGCGAGGCCGACCACCGGTACCGCCACCACGACCAGCCCGTGTATCCATCCGGCCGCTTGCTCGGTGATCTGGGAAGCCGTCAGGCCGAGCACGGTCATGATCACCGCCGAAGGAAGGGTGAACCCGAGCCAAGCCGCGAAACCGCCCCACAACCCACCGCGCGCCATGCCGATCGCCATGCCGAGCTTGCTGCTTCCCGCCCCTGGGAAGGCTTGTGACAGGGCGACGAGATCGGCGAAGGTTTCCTCGTCCACCCACCGGCGCCGCTGGACGTACTCGTCCTGGAAGTAACCTATGTGGGCGATGGGACCGCCGAAGGACGTCAACCCGAGGCGTAGGGCGACCCAGAATATCTCGATTACCGATCCCCGCTCGGGGTTGAAGGTTCCGGATCCGGCTCCCGCGTCCTGGTTGCTCGGCTTGCTATCGTCCGTCACCGGTTTCCCCTGACCATGCATCGCGTGCCAATATCGGGCTACGATACCAGGGGGGCGTCGAGCGATTACCCGAGCTCGGAGTCCGAACTCGAACCGTCAGCCCGGAGCTGCCCGTTCGCGTGCCAAGCAAGTAGTAATGAACAGGTGCCCAGATGATTAAGACCGACCGTATCGATGGTCATCCCACATTCGAAGGCCACAGCAAGCTGTTTCGCGACATCCTGCTGGGCTTCGTGAGGGTGCACGTGCTCGACTGTGCGAGCAGGGGTCCCGTGTACGGAGTAGCACTCAACGACGAGCTGGCGACCCACGGCTACAACCTGTCGCCGGGAACCCTCTATCCGCTCCTCCACGGACTGGAGGAGATCGGGTTCCTCGAACGCTCTCCCGAGGTGGTCGGCGGCAAGGTGCGGAAGTACTACTCGCTGACAGATCGCGGACAGCAGGCGCTGGAGGACCTGCGCCCCAAGATCCGCGAGCTCGTATCCGATGTCCTGGACGAGGCTGTTCCCGCCCGATCCCGGTAGGCCTCCCGGATCGCGCCGGGCCGGGGAGGGAGGACAATGGGTTCCGAGTCACCCCATGCCCCGATGAGGATCGGGCTCATGGCCTCGATCTCGGTTCCCGGAGAACCGACGCTCGAGAACATCATCGCCACCATCGCCCGGGCCGAGGCCGCCGGGTTCGACACCGTATGGACGTCGGGTCGGATGGATGCGCTCACGCAGCTGGCTATCGCCGGAGCAAGCACGACCCGCGTGGAGCTGGGAACGGCCATCGTGCCCACCTACCCCCGGCATCCTCAGGCGCTGGCCCAGCAGGCATTGACGGTACAGACCGGCTGCTCCGGAAGGCTGGTGCTCGGGGTGGGCGTGAGCCACGACACCTCGATGTCGGCCCTGGGCTTCGACTGGTCGACTCCGGTGCGTCATGCCCGCGAGTACCTGACCTGCCTCTCGGGGTTGCTGTCGGGCGCGGAAGTGGCCTTCTCCGGAGCCGAGTACTCCCTCTCGAAGGCTTCGCTGCCGCTCGCCACGCTTGCGGCCGTCCCGCCTGTTCTCTTGGCCGCGTTGGGCCCGCAGATGCTGCGAGTAGCCGGATCCCTAGCGGACGGGACCATCCTCTGGCTCAGCGGCGCTCGTTACGTGAGGACCGTGGCGGTTCCCGAGACTACGGCTGCGGCGGAAGGAGCCGGACGGCCGCCGCCGAGGGTGGTGGCCGGAGCTCCGGTGTGGGTGACCGACGACAGGAGATCCGCGTACGAGCACGCCGAGCGGGCCTTGACGGGCATCGGAAGCAGGCCGGTCTACCGCGCGGTACTGGACCTCAACGGATCTTCCAGCCCGGCGCAGGTGGCTCTGGTCGGCGACGAGTCCGAAGTTGGTAGACGCCTGGACGAGTTGGCCGAGGCAGGCGCCACGGACTTCGCGGCCCAGATCCTCGCCTCCTCGCCGGAGGAATACGACCGGACCCATGCCTTGCTGGCCGGTTATGCCCGGAGATATGACCTGCCATAGACCCGTGATACGAGCTCCGGCTATCTCTGCCTCACCGGCGATCGCGTAGTAGACGCTGACGTCCTCACCGTCCGCGAGGATGGCGGGACGGCCCGTTGATGTGGGTCCGGATACGGGAGCCCGGAAACGGGACGATCAGGGGATTACCGGACAGGGGCTCGATTTTGCAACTCTTCCTACCGGTTCCGGCTGCCGATATCGGGCTACGATACCGGCTGGGCGCTGTTTGCGCCGGTACAAGTGGGGAGGCCGGTAGTGGCTTGGGACGTCTTCGTAGTTCATTGGCTTCACGTGGCCTTCGGCATCTTCTGGGCGGGCTCGATCGCCTTCACCCGGGTCACCTTGTTTCCGGCCCTCGCCACCCTCCCGAAGGAGCAGGCGGAGGCGGCTCGCGGTTCGCTATTGACTGCCAAGGCCCGCCAGATCACGTTGATCACTGCGGGCGGGACGGTCGTCACGGGAATCCTGCGCGGGCTGATGACCGGCGTGCTCGACCAACTCAACACCTCGTACGGGTGGATCTTCATCCTGTCGGGGGTACTGGGGATACTCATGTTCGTATTCCTCCTCAACCGCGTGCCCACGCCCGCCTTCCTGAGGACTGTCTACGTTGCCGCATTCCCAGTGATCTTCACCATGATGGTCTTGATGCGCTTCGGCGGGTTCTAGTGGTCTGTCTGCGAAACAGCTTGGTGTGGTCTGGCGGTCATCGGCGCCCCGTCGCTGCGTTCCGCTTCCTCAACGTGCCGCTGCGGGCACGCCTTCGTCAGCTGGCCTTGCGAGGAACGCCGCTGCCGGCGCCATACCACACCGCCGTTCCACAGACAGACCACTGTGGTCTCCATGCGAAACAACCAGGCGTGCTGTGGCGGTCATCGGTGTCCCGTCGCTGCGTTCCGCTTCCTCAACGTGCCGCTGCGGGCACGCCTTCGTCAGCTGGCCTTGCGAGGAACGCCGCTGCCGGCGCCATACCACACCGCCGTTCCACAGACAGACCACTGTGGTCTCCATGCGAAACAACCAGGCGTGCTGTGGCGGTCATCGGTGTCCCGTCGCTGCGTTCCGCTTCCTCAACGTGCCGCTGCGGGCACGCCTTCGTCAGCTGGCCTTGCGAGGAACGCCGCTGCCGGCGCCATACCACACCGCCGTTCCACAGACAGACCACCACAGACCACTAGGCCGCTGGTGGCCGGTCGGGCGCTCCCTCCTCCTCCCGGCCGGCCACCAGGCACAGGCCGAGGGCGACGGCGGGCGCCGCCAGGAAGCCGATGGACAGGGGGAGCAAGGTACCGTCGTACGCCCGATCGATGAGCGAGCCGATCAGCGCTCCACCCCCGGTCGAGACAGCCCCGATGACCGAACCCGCTGTCCCGGCCTGGTCGGCCATCGGGTCCAGGGCGAGGCTGTTCAGGTTGGTGATGACCAGGCCATGCATGGCTGCGATGACCGAGAGGCACACCAGGAAGAACGCCAGGGCAGGAATGCCCCCCGCCACCCAGGTTCCGATCGTCAACGCGGCGGCGCCCCCCAGGTAGATCACGAGGGTCCCCGCCACCACCCGCCGGGTTGTCAGGGTCTCGACCAGCTTGGCGTTGGCGATCATCGCAACCGCCATCAGCGCCGTTATGCCCCCGTAGATCCATGGGAAGAGATGACCCCGGCCGAAGACGTCCGAGAACAGGAGCTCGGAGGTCGCTATGTAGGAGAAGAAGGCGCCGAAGCTGAGCGTCATGGCTGCCGTGTACAAGACCACGTCGCGGTTGCGGAGGACCCGCAATACGGAGGGACCCAAGCGGAAGGCCCGCAACCCGGCCGATGTTTCCGGCCGCGTCTCGCCTAGTCGGGCGGCCCAAAGAGCCACCAGAGCCGCGAGCCCCACGGCCAACCAGTAGACGCCTCGCCACGAAGCAACACCCACGACAGCGGCGCCCGCTACCGGAGCGAAGATGGGAACGATGGTGAAGACGGCGAACACCGACGACATGATCCTCGCCATACGATCACCGTCGTAGAGGTCGCGCACTATCGCCAGCGCCACGATGCGGGGTCCGGCGGCCCCCACGCCCCACAGTGCCTGGGTTGCCAGGAGCAGTGACACCGAGCCCACGGCCACGGCGAGCATCGATCCGGCGGCGCCGGCCGCGTAGAGCGAGAACCCCAGCCGGAGCGCAGGTTTCCTGCCGAACCTGTCGGACATGGGTCCGTAGACCAGCGTTCCGACGGACAGGCCGAGAATGTAGGCGGTGATCGCCCGAGCGAGGCGGTTCGAGTCCTCGGCCAGCCCGAGGACCTGCCGCATCTCTTCGAACGCGGGCAGGATGAGGCCCACACCAAGCGCTGAGAGGGCCATCGCGAAGGACAGGAGGACGATAAGTTCTCCCTCGCGCATGCTCCGTACGGGTCGGGTGGCGGTCACAAGCCCTCCGGGCAGGTCCGTCGCTCAGGGAGGGAAGCCTCGGCAGGCCCTCCTGACCGATTCTCGAGGCGAAATCGGATACCGATATCGGATAATATAAGGTAGCGTGGCGGATGGAGACAGCTCGTGATCGACAAGACGAAGTTTGACGTAAAGGGCTACTACACGGCCATGGCCGAGAGCAAGTCGCTCCTAGTCGCCCGCGACGACCTCAAGTGGACCGAAAGATGGGTTGAGCCCGACCGTCCCTACGACGCCCTGCTCGCCTACGGGTGCGCTGTGCAGCACACGCCACACCTCATGCAGGAGGCGGCCAACGTCCTCGATGTGCTGGGCGTTGACTACTTCGCGGTCACCGGCCGCCAATTCTGTTGCGGCCGTCCGTTCGAGAAGATGGGCAAGGACGGTGCGGCCGCCGACCGCATATCCGGCAAGTCCTACCGGCGCTTCATGTCGTACCGTCCGAAGGTGGCGGTCCAGTGGTGCGGCGCGTGCATGCGCCAGTACCTCGACACCATCAGCTCGCAGCAGGATCCTCCGTTCGCGGTGGTGCATATCACCAAGTTCCTGGCCGATCTGCTCCAAGCGCGGGGCGACGATGTCCCGTGGGTGCGAGACGTGAGAACGCGGGTGCTATTGGAGGCCCACCACGACCATGCGCAGGCCGACATCGACACCGCCGCGATCCTGCGGATCTTCGAGATGGTCCCGGGTGTCGAGTTCGCCGGTTTCGTCGAGCCTCCGTCCGCCGGAACACCGTGCGACCTCGAAGGCCCCAAGGCCGTGGGCGTCCTCAACAAAGCCGATACCGAGACCTTCCAGGGCGCCATCAAGGAACTGGAGGACCAGTTGGAGGCCGCCGGTGCCGACACCCTCGTCACCCCCTACCACAAGTGCCAGATGGAGTGGTCGAAGCTGTCCACCAAGAAGATGGCCATCCGCGAGTGGATATCGCTGGTTGCCGAGGCGATGGGGGTGGGGGTGCAGGACCGTTACACGATGTACTGGCACCTGGGCGACCCCGAGAAGATCGCCGAGGAGGCCCGGCCGCAGTGGGAAACCTGGGGTTGGACCGAGGACCAAGCCATCGAGGCTGCTCGCCGGCATTTCGTTCCCGAGTACGCAATAGACGTGCACCATTGCGACTGCGGAGGCAGCGGCTGCGGCAGCGAGGGCGCCGAGCTACTCTGGCCGGGCCTGATCGACGTGGCCGCCCTGGTCTGACAGGATTGCCACAACGAAGCCCTTTGCCTAGTCGGCGCCTTCTGTCGACGTACCACCATCGGGACGGTCCAGAACCACGTCGACAACGTAGGGTGTCGAGGCTTCCATTCCCCGTTTCATAGCCCGTCCCAGGCCTCGCGGCGTGTCCACCCTCTCCGCCGGAATCCCCAACGAAGCGGCCAGCGTCACGAAGTCCACGTCCGGGCCTTGGATGTCGAGGCCGGGCAGATCCGACCCGGCTTCGCTCCAGGGTCCGCCCATACGGTTCACTATCAGTTCGAGAACCCGGTAGCCACCATTGTTCAGGATTACGACGAGCACCGGCAAGTTCCGGTTCGCCAGGTTCCATAGCGCGTGCGGGTAGTAGAGGAACGACCCGTCACCCACCGCCACCACGACCTTCCGATCGGTCCGTGCCACCTGTAAGCCTGCCGCGGCCCCGACCGAGTACCCGAGGGATATCCCGTTGGCGCCGAAGTACGAGAGGGGGTCGGGAAACTCGAGGGTGTTCACGAACCAGGGCCGGTTCGATATCGTCTCGTCCACGAGTATCCCGCCGGCCGGCATACTGTCCCGGATGGCCGCGGAGACCCCGCCGGCGGTCAGCCTTCCGTCCACAGCCGCTTCCTGTGTCTTCCGGTCCCAAGCCGAGCGCCGCTTCGTGGCCTCATCGCTCACCCTTCGGCCCCTCCGGGTAGCGACTGCCCGATCGAATGGAGCTCCCTCGAGAGCAGTGCGCAGAGACCGCAGGTTTGCTCCGACGTCGCCGAGCAGCGCCGCCGAGGCGGGGTGGTTCTTCCCGATCTCGCTCGGGCTGTCGTCCATTGCCACCGTCTGCACATGGAACGGGATCAAGGGGCCACCGTCGTCGTAACGGGAGACCGGCGCCGGCGAGGTCACTCCGCACAGGAGCGCCACGTCGGCTCGAGCGAAGTGGGCTCGCATGTCGGCCGCCAGGTTGGGCATGGGTCCTAGATACAGGGGGTGCCGGGAGGGGAAGTTCCAGAGTGTTGCATAACCCTCTGTGTACACACGGGCGCCGAGAGCCTCGGCAATGGCGACCAGTTCATCCCAGCCGTGGGCGAGGCCCACTCCGTCGCCGGCCACGATCATCGGCTGCTCGGCGGATGCCAGCACCCGAACGGCTTCCTGGATTGCCTGGTCGCCCGCAAGCGAACGTGTCGGCTCGGTGACCCGCGCCGGCCCGAAGCCGTCATGCTTCTCGAGCAGAACGTCCGGCGGCATCGAAACGAAGACCGGCGCGAACGGCGGGGTGGCAAGTTCCCTGAAGGCCTTATGCATGACCATGGGAAGCTCTTCGAGGAAGCGAACGTCGTACGACCACTTGGTGAACTGCCCGACCATGGAGAGAAGGTCCGAACTGAGGATCGGGTCCTGGACCCGTAAGCCCGTGTGGTGCTGGCCTGCGGTCACCAGGAGCGGGACCCGGGCCCGGTGGGCGTTGTAGAGGTTGCCGAGGCCGTGGGCGACGCCCGGCGTGACATGGAGGTTCACGACCCCGACCTTGCCCGATGCCCGCGCGTAGCCGGTGGCTTGGGCCACCGCAACGTCCTCGTGGAGGGACAGGACATACTCGATGGACGGGTAGTCGTTGCACCCGTCGACGAGGGGGAGTTCGGTGGTTCCCGGATTGCCGAAGATGTAGCGGACATCGTGGCTGACCAGGTACTCGAAGAAGATGTCCCGTCCGAGGGGCGTGAGCCCGGAACCCGTCACCGGAGAAAGTCTCCTTGAACTCGCGAACCGATATCGGGATACGTTACCGATGCGGCTAACGTTGTGTCAATCGATGCCAGCCGTATGACTGCCGCCGAACCGTGGGGTGGACATGGAATTACCGGTTCGACAGAGCCCTTTCGCCCTGACCGAGGAGCAACTCCAACTCCGCTCCCTGGCAGCTGACCTGGCGCGCGATGTGTACGCGCCCCGCGCCCAGGAATGGGACGCGGCCGGCATCCATCTCCCCCGCGAAGAGCGGAAGCGCCTCGGCGAACTCGGACTCCTCGGTATCACCCTTCCCGAGGAGTACGGCGGGATGGGCCGGCCTTTGATCGACGCCCTCATCGTCATCGAAGAGTTGGCCAAGGCAACCCAGGTGGCCGCCTGGCCGGTCTTCGAAGCCACCACCGGTCCCGCCCGCGTGATAGACATGTTCGGAAATGACGAGCAGAAGCGCCGCTGGCTTCCGGCGGTCTGCAGCGGCGAGAGCACCGTAGCGGTCTCGATCTCCGAGCCGGATGCCGGCTCGGCCGCCACCGACATGTCCACCCGGGCGCGGGTGGACGGCGACGAGATCGTGATCGACGGCATGAAGCGATGGTGCTCGGGGGCCGGATTCTCGGAGCAGTATCTGGTCTACGTGCGCCTCGGGGAGGAACTTGGCTCGCGGGGGATCGGCGCCGTGGTCGTCGACGGGGACACCCCCGGTCTCGAGTTCGGACCGCAGGAACGGCTGATGGGCTTCCGCGGCATCGGTTCGGCCGACATGTTCTTCAACGAGGTGCGGATTCCCCGTGAGAACCTGCTGGTGGGCAAAGGCGGCTTCTCGCAGCTCTTCACCGCGTTCTCCATCGAGCGGCTCGGCAACGCCACGATGGCCCTCGCCATCGGCCAGACGGCTCTGGACCGCTCCGCCCGCTACGTACAGGAACGTCGCCAGTTCGGACGCCCGATAGCAGAGTTCCAGCTCGTGCAGGCAACCATCGCCGACATGGTCATGCAGGTGGAGGCGGCGCGCCTGCTCATCCATAGGGCGGCTGTCTCGGCCGGGCGGGGATCACCACCGGCCCTGGAGGCGTCGGTGGCCAAGTGCTTCGCCAACGAGATGGCCAAGCGCGTCTCGGATCTAGGCATCCAGCTACACGGCGGCTACGGCTACTCCGTGGAGTTCGACATGGAGCGCCTCCACCGCGACGCTCACGGCTGGGCGCTGGCAGGGGGTACGACCAACATCCAGCGGGTGCGGATCGCCTCGGAGTACCTGGGCCGACGCTTCGGCCAACGCAGGAACTGACCGGTCCCGGACCTGCCCCAACCGGGTTCTCACCCGCGGGCACCTCTACCAGCCCGGGCTGCAACCGGAATTCGTTCAGCAGTCAGTTGTCCCTGGGAAGGCGGTCAGGGAGAAGCCCGTCAGCGGCTTCGACGCGGTCCATGGCCTCATCCAGGCGGGCGTCGGGAACGGTCAGGGAGAACCTCACGTAACCCTCGCCGTACCGCCCGTAGCCGATCCCCGGGATGGCAACCACCGCGGTCTCTTCCAGCAGTCGGGTGAAGAACCGCATACTGCTGGTCCCCTCGGGTAGGGGTGCCCACACGTAGAAGGTCCCTTGGGGCGGCTCCACGGCCAGGCCTATCCGGCGGAGGGCCGTCACGACCCGGTCGCGGCGGCGCCGGTATGTGTCCATCTGGGCGCTCAGTACGTGGTCGGGGGTCTCGAGGGCGGCGATCGATGCTATCTGGACGGCGCCGAAGAGTCCCGCGTCGGTGTTGAGTTTCATGCTCCGCACCGCACCGACGACGTCGGGGTTCCCCACCACCATCCCGCTACGCCAACCGGTCATGTTGTATGACTTGGACAGGCTGTTGAACTCGACGGCGACGTCCTTCGCGCCGTCGACCGTGAGGACGCTGGGGGCCGGCTCGCCACCGAACGTGATGTCGGCGTAGGGGTTGTCGCTCACCAGGATCGTGTTAGTCCGCTGAGCGAAGTCCACGGCCTTCTCGTAGAACTCGACCGGCGCCACCACCGCGGTCGGATTGTTCGGATAGGACATCCAGATGGCCCTTGCCCGGGCCGCGACATCTCGAGGGATCGAGTCGAAGTCGATCAGGAAACCGTTCTCGACAAGTAGCGGCACCTTCCGTACCTCAGCGCCCGCCAGGATGGCGGCGGCTTCGTAGGCGGGAAAGGCCGGATCGGGAACCAGTACCAAGTCGCCCGGGTCGAGGGCGCCCAAGCAGAAGTGGAGGTTTCCCTCCTTGCTGCCCATCAACGGCAGCACCTCGGTTTCGGGATCGACCCGAACATCGAACCTGCGCCTGTACCAGGCGGAGATGGCGGCGCGGAACTCCGGCAACCCGCGCGCCAGGCCGAGGGGATACTGGTGGTTCACCGGATCCTGCGCCGCGTCATGGAGTGCAGCCACCACGTGGGACGGGGTCGGGGTGTCGGGGTCGCCTTTCCCCATGTCTATCACGTCCCGTCCGGCGCGGCGGGCCTCCGCCACAAGGCGGTGTATCTCGACGTAGACATACGGGGGTAGGGCGTCGAGGCGCTGAGATCTGGCCAGGTCCATCGGCATGTCCCGGGGAGGCGGTCCTCGAGCGAGGCTAGCATCGAGACCCGATATCGACATGTGAGATCAGGTGGTAGGGGCGATGGGGACGGGCGCGCCGGGCCGAGGCCAACCCGAGAGAAGAGGCCGCGACTTCGCACCGGTGCCCTACCCCACCCAGACCGAGCGGCTCGCCGCCCATGTGGTCGGGCTCCGCTACGAGGCCATTCCCCGGCCGGCCGTAGACAAGATGAAGGAGCACATCGTTCATCACCTCGGGCTCGCCCTGCGGGGTCTGAGCACTCGGGAGGGCCGGCAGGCGGTCAGGATCGCCGAGTCGTTCGGCCACGAGGGGTCTGCCACGATCATCGGTAGGCGAAACCGGACGGCTCCGATGGAGGCGGCCTTCGCCAACACGACTCTGATGCGCTCCGACTTCCTCGACGACGTACTGTTCCCCGCCGGTGTTCACGCCGCCCTGGTGACCCTCCCTCCGGCGCTCGCGGTCGCAGAGGAACGGCATTGCTCAGGCCGGGAGTTGCTCACCGCCCTGATCGCGGCCTACGACGTGATCGGCAAGCTGGGAAACCCCGCCGCGATGGCTTCGGCCAGGGCGCCGAGGAGGCCGACCATCCCCTTCGGACCGTTCGGGGGCGCCGCGGCCGTGGCCCGGCTGCTCGGACTGTCAGAACACCGGACCGCGCACGCACTCGGCTACGCGGCGCACTCGGGCATGGGTCTCAGCGAGGGTGATTTCGTGACCCACTACTACAGCCTGGTGGCCCGTAACGGCCTGATGGCGGCTCTGGCCGCCGACCATGGCGGCCAAGCGGCTTTGGCGGTGATGGAGGGGCGGTTCGGGTTCTGGAACACGTTCTTCACGGGAGTACCGGCCTCCCTGGACGATTCGCTCGATACCCTCGGCACGGATTTCGAGATCCTGAACGCCACCACCAAGCGCTACCCCGGTACGGGGCTGAACATCGTGCCGATCGAGCTGACGACCAGGCTGGTTCGCGACCACGCCGTGGCTGCCGCGAACACCCGCTCCGTGACGCTGTTCCTACCAGTGGAGCGGGAGCACTTCGTGACCGGTCACATGCATCCGCCCTTCGGGAGCGAGGTGGCGGCCCGCAGCTCGTCGGTGCTGGCCATCGCCACCATCCTCGCGACCGGGAGGTTGGACCCCGACCTGGTCAGCGATTACACCCGCCCTGATCTGGTAGAGCTGTGCGGCCGCATCAGCGTGGTGCTCGAGAAGGGCCATCCCATCCGCTACGCGCGGGTGGAAGTCGACACCAGCGACGGACGGCGTCTGGTAGCAGAGGGACACGACCACGCCTTCGATCCGGCCGATTGGCTCGACTGGCTCTCCATCGGGGGAACAGATGTCCTCGGAAGTGATGCCGTTGCCGGTCTGGTGGACGCGATCGACCGACTCGATGATATCGATGACCTATCCAGTCTGACGGCCTTGCTCAGACCTCGCTACCGAGATCCCCTTCCCACCACGGACTGATGGACCGAGGTGACCAGGGAATAGAGGTCGAAGATCGGCCGTCCGGTTGCTTGCCTCATGGCCTTTCCCCAAGGGACGAAGTTGGTGCATTCGAGCACTATGGCGCCCACTTCCGGATGCTCGTCCACCTGGCGGCGCGCCAACGCCACCAGTTCGGCCTCCAGGACGCCGGCATCGGCAACCACGGCTTGGTCGATGTAAACCTGTGGGAAGACCGCATCATCCGGCATCGAACTGACCACGATGTCGTATTCCTCGGGCGACCATCCCATCCCGAGGAAGTGGCGATCCGTCAAGTGCGGGCGTTCGGTGAGGATCCCCACCTTGCGACCCGGCCCTACCAGCCGGGCCGCCAAGGGCACCTGGAGTAACGCCGAGGTGAGCATGGGAACGCCGACTCGGGCCTGCATCTCCTGCTGGAAGACCGACAGGAACCCGCAACTGGTCGTGATCGCCCGCACACCCATCGCCTCCAACTCCTGAGCCCCCTCGATGAATGGAGCCAGCAGGGTCGGATCCGGTTCCGAGCCCATGATGCGGCTGGTGTCCGCGCCTTGCACGACCTTGTAGAGCACCGGGAACGGCCAGGTCAGGGCGTTTCCCACGTCGCCCACCGGCCTGGGACAGCTCGTGTCGAGCATGAGGATCCCGATGTCGTGCCCGTAGACGGTGCGGCCGCCCTTCACGATCGCCATCGTGTACCTCCGGTCACCGGTCCGGCCCCTCCGATTCGAGAGCCCGAGCCTATCAACCAATTACGGATCCCGATATCATGATCCGAGTTCGAGTTCCTGGACCAGGGCGGCTTGGGTGAAGCTGACATACGAAGACCTACAGATGCTGGACGGAAAGCAGGGAGAAGCCCGGCGCCGGGCGATGGAGGGACTCGTCCAGTTGGGTGAGGCCTTCGGAGCCGAGGACATGGTCTCCATCGGCTACGCACACGTGCATCCGGGCATGGCCATGTACGCGCAGGACGTCGAGTTGCTCGAGGAGTTGGTAGACCTCGGAGCACAGGTGGTGGTTCCGACCACCGCCAACGTCACCAACGTCGACACGGAGAACTGGCGGCAGACGGGAGCTCCCGAGTCGCTGGCCCGCGTCCACATGCGAGGGGTACGAGCCCACAAGGCACTCGGGTGCGTGAGCGCGATGACCTGCACTCCCTACTGGGCCGGGCACTGGCCGACTTGGAACATGCACATGACCTCGATCGAGTCGGGGGTGACGGTGTTCTGCAACTCGGTGCTGGGCGCCAGGTCGAACCGGGACGGCTTCTTCAGCGTCTACGCAGCCTTGACCGGTCGTTACCCGCGCTTCGGCTACCACCTCGACGAGAACCGCGTTGGCACCCACCTGGTGACGGTCGAGGCGTCGCTGCACAACACCACCGACTTCAGCTGCCTCGGCTACCACCTGGGGCCGCTGGTGGGTACCGGCGTTCCCGTGTTCACCGGCTTCGCCAGACCTCCTTCGCTCGACGAACTGGACGCATTGGGAGCGGGTCTCGCCACGACAGGCGGGGTGTCCATGTTCATCGTTCCCGGGATCACACCCCCCTACAACTCGACGGAGCAAGCGATGGCGGGCGCGCCGGCGCCGGTGGAGCTACGTGTCGGGGGTTCCGACATCGACCGCGTGTACGGATCCTTCTCCTCGGCTCCTCCCGGGTCCCGGGTCGACTTCGTCCACATCGGCTGTCCGCATGCCTCCTTACAGGAGATGAAGGAGTACGCCGCTCTGCTCTCCGGGCGAACGGTCCATCCTGACGTCGAGATGTGGATCACGACGAGCGGCGCTGTCAAGGCGATGAGCGACAGGGAAGGCCTGATCAGCACGCTCACAGACGCCGGCGCCAGGGTCATCACGGACACGTGCCCGATGTCGTGCCACTTCGCGCTGACCACCTCGCCGGACCCCGGTATCGTGCTTCCCGAGCCGCGTATCCGAAGGATGGTCGTGGACTCCGCCAAGCAGGCCAAGTACACCCGCGACATGATCAGGTGCCAGACCCTGCTGACCACGACGGCCGCCGCGGTCGCGACCGCCACCTCCGGGCGGTTGGTGGCGAGAGGAGGGCCCGCGGGATGAGCGATCGGTATCGCATAACGGCCCGAGGCGTGGTCCGCGGCAAGGCTTCGGGACCGGCCCTCGTCTCGAGTGAGGGCATCTCCTTCCTCGGGGACCTCGACATCGGGACGGGCCGGGTAGTGAACCGGACGCACCAGATCGAGGGGCGCCGCGTGGCCGGGACCGTTCTGGTCCTCCCGCACAGCGTGGGCTCGGCCGGGGCATGGCGCTTCCTGTACCAGATGCAGGTTCACGGGACCCACCCGGTCGCGATCGTCCAGAACTCGCTACCCGACTCCTCACTGGTCCAGGGCGCCATCCTGGGCGGGATACCGATCGTCTGCGAGCCCGAGGTGGACGTGACGACCTCGATCCGTTCGGGGGACATGGTCGACGTGGATGGAGACGCGGGACTGGTGACCGTGCGGCCGGCAGTTCCGGCGGAGAGTCCATGATCGCCGGGGGACGCACCGTATACGGGCTCGAGCTCGGCGTGCTGATGCTGGATACCGCGTTCCCGCGGCTGGTCGGCGACGTGGGCAACGCCGGCACCTGGCCGTTCCCGGTCCGGTACCGGATCGTCCCGGGTGCGACCTCCCGCCGAGTCGTACAGCAGCCGGACGATGCCCTGCTCGACCTGTTCATCGACGGCGCTAGGAGCCTGGAACGGGACGGCGTGCGCATGATCACCACCAGCTGCGGCTTCCTGGCCCTCTACCAGAAGGAGGTGGCGGCCGCCGTCTCCGTCCCGTTCCTGTCATCTTCCCTGCTCCAGGTGCCCCACGCCTCCCGGCTCGTGGGACCCGATAGGAAGGTCGGGATCCTCACGATGAGCCGCGCCGACCTGACCGAGGCCCACTACGAGGGGGTCGGATGGTCCTCGACCGACTATCCGGTGGCGGTGTCCTCCTTCGCCCCCGGCGCAGCGTTCTGGGAGACCTATCTGGTAGGCCGGGAGACGGTCGATCCGCACGAACTCGAGACGGAATTGCTCGAACTGGGCAACGACCTGCTCGCCCGCTCTCCGGAGGTGGGCGCGCTGGTGCTCGAGTGCACCAACTTCGCTCCGTTCGCCCCCGTCCTCCGACAAGAGCTCGGCGTGCCCGTGTTCGACCTGTCAACGCTGGTGTTCCAGACCCACATGGCCATATCGGGCGCCGATTTCGAGGGACTCGGTTGAGCGACGCTGCCCGCCCGACCCCGGAGGGGGCCATCCTCGTGGCGGCTTCCCATCTCAAGGACTTCACCGTCCGGGTGTTCCGGGCGCTGGGCATGCCGGAGGACGACGCCGGGCTGATGGGTGACCACATCACGTGGGCCCACGCTCATGGTCACGCCTGGCTGGGCGCACCCAAGATCATCCAGTACGGAACGAGGATCAGGACCGGTGTGTCGTCGCCGGTCGACAGGACGGACGTCGTGTCGGAGACCGGCGCCTTCACGCTGCTCGACGCCCGCGACGCCTTCAGCCAGGTCGCCGGCGTCCGGGCCATGGAACTCGCCATCCGCAAAGCCGGGGAGATCGGCGCCGCGGTCTCGGTGGTGCGCAATACGACTTCCGCAGGATCCCTCGGGTACTTCGCCCTTCTCGCAGCCGAACGCGGCATGATCGGCATGGCCAACAACAACGCACCCGCTCTGATGCCGCCATGGGGGGGAACGACCAAGCTGATAGGCAACCAGGCCTTCGCCATCGCCAGCCCGGCCGGCCGCCACGACCCGGTGCTCCTCGACATGGCCCTGTCCGAGATGACCCTCGTCCGCTACCACGAGTACGAGGAGCGAGGCGAGCAGCTGCCCGAAGGCGTCGCGCTCGATGCGACGGGTCGTCCCACCACCGACCCCACCGAGGCTTTGGCGGGGATGATGGTTCCGATGGGTGGGCACAGAGGCTACGGGCTGGCGGTGATGTGGGAGGTGCTCACCGGGGTCCTTTCGGGCTCGCTGCGCTTCCTTGACGAAGTCACCATGCCAGGAGTGTTCGACCGCCCGCAGGCGGTGAGCATGTTCTTCCTCGCCATCAACCCGGAGATGTCGATGCCCTACGAGGAGTTCGTCGATCGGGTCGACAGCCTGGTGGACAGGATGCACTCGTCTCAGCCGGTCCCCGGCGGCGAACGGGTCTACGTGCCGGGTGAGCGGAGCGCGCGAGTCGCCAGGGAGCGCATGCGGGACGGAATCCCCATGCCGCCATCCCTGGTGGCCGACCTCGCCGACTTCGGCGCCGAGATAGGAGTCCCATGGGAATGAACCCGACCGTCCGCGTGTCCGCCGAGCAGGTCCGAAGCATGGCGTTACCGCTGCTCCGAGCGATCGGGATGCCGCCCGAAGATGCCGCCATCACCGCCGACGCGATGGTATGGAACGAGCTGCGCGGCGCGCCGGGGCATGGCCTCGGCCGGATCTTCCAGATCCTGGAGAGGTCCCGGGCCGGAGGGCTGAACCTGGCTGTGGACTGGACACCGTTGCGGGAGACAAGCGGAACCGCCTTGCTCGACGCCTGTGACGGGTGGGGTGTGGTCGCAGGAACCAGAGCCATGGGGATCGCGGTTGGCAAGGCCCGTGATGCCGGAGTCGGCGCCGTGGTGGTACGCAACAGCGATGTCACCTCGGCGATGGGCTACTACCCCTACGTAGCGGTCATGGCCGGGATGGTCGGCCTCGCTATCACCAACTCGGTCCCGCTCATGCCCCCATGGGGAGGAACCGAGGTACTTCTCGGCAACCAGGCCTTCGCTATCGGTGCGCCGACGCGCGACCATCCGCCGCTGATCTTCGACTCGTCCTCCAGCGCCTACAACATGGGGAAGATGCGTAGCGCCGCGGCCCACGGCGAGAAGCTGCCACCGGGCGTGGCTCTCGACGACACGGGAGAGGAAACGGACGACGCGGCGGCCGCTCTCGAGGCGTTGCGCCTCCTACCCATGGGCGGTCACCGGGGCGGGGGCCTGGCCATCATGTGGGAGGTTCTGACCGGGATCCTCGCCGGCCGCCGTTCAACCACCGAGGTCGTCGGCATGCAGGAGCTGGACAGGACGGCGGGGGTGAGCCTGTACGTCCAGGCGGTGGACCCCAAGGCCTTCCTGTCCTACGAAGAGTTCCTGGCCCGAGTCGACCGTCTCATCGACCAGATCCACTCCAACCCGCCTCGCTCGGGTGTCGACCGGGTGAGAGTGCCGGGCGAGAGCAAGGCCGGCTTCGAATCCGAGTACCGGGCGCGAGGCGTACCGGTCCCTGCCGACCTCTTGGAACGGCTGCGGGCACTCTGCGGAGACTTCGGCCTGGCATGGCCGTGGTGAGCACGCGAGACCGGTCTTCCGCCGCACAGGAGACGGGCATTGTCGAAGCGAGCGACCTGCGAGCGTTCACCGCCGCGGTCCTGGCGGCCCACGGCATGCCGGCTGCCGACGCCACCCTCACGGCCGACGCCATGGTATGGGCCGACCTGAGGGGAAGGTATGCGCACGGGGCCAGCAGCAAGCTGCCCCAGTGCGTCGCTCGTATCCGGGCCGGCGGGACGTCCCCTTCCGGCAACCTACCGGTACTCGGGGAGACCGGCGCCACCTTCGTGCTCGACGGACGCAACGCATGGGGCCAGGTAGCGGCCTCGAGAGCGATGATGCGCGCCGTGGCCAAGGCTCGGTCGGCCGGCTTCGCCGTCGGTGTGGTCCGGGATTGCAGTTCCGCGGCCGCGATGGGTTACTACCCCCTGCTGGCGGTGGCGGAAGGCATGATCGGGATGGCCTTCACCAACGGACCTCCGCTCATCCCTCCCACGGGCGGTACCACCAAGCTGCTAGGGAATCAGGCACACGCCATAGGCTGCCCGGCCGACCGCCACTACCCGATCGTGTACGACGCGGCGACCACCGCCATGTCCACCTCGGAGATGGATCTCGTCCATGACCGCGGTGAACTCCTCCCGCCAGGTGTCCTCTTCACCGCGGACGGACGGCCGACCAGAGATCCCTCGATCTGGGTGGACGGCCTACTCGCTCCGGCGGGGGGACACCGGGGCTACGGGCTGTCACTGATGCTCGAGATACTCACCGGCGTCCTGGCAGGAGGCGCGAGGTTCGCTCCGGACGTGGGCCATCCGTTCCTGGGCGGTGAGCCCCAAGGCGTAGCCCTGTTCGTGGCGGCGATCGATCCGGAGCATTCGATCGGACACGAGGAGTTGACACGACGGGCCGACGCGCTGATCGAACGGCTGCATGCCTCAGAGGCCGCTCCCGGCACCGAGAGGATCTACGTACCGGGCGAGCGGAGCTTCATTCTGGCTGAGCAGCGGGAGCGGGACGGCATCCCGATGCCGACCGAGAGGCTGGAGGACCTCCGCCGGGTCGGTTCGGGCGTAGACCTCACCTTAGTTGCTAGTTGCTAGTCACTATTGTCAATCAATATTGGAATATGCTGACCACTGACCACTGACCACTGACCACTGACCACTGACCACTGACCACTGGCTCTTGGGAGTACCTATCTAGCTGGTGGTGTCTTCGTCCCGGTTGACCGACCTGATCAGGTCTAAGACGGCGCGCATGCCGAGGACCGCCACCACATTCGTGTCCACTGTGGGGTCCCGGTCATCCTCCGGTGACAGGATTCCCACCGCTCCCTTCGTCTCGATCGGTTGGCGGCCAAGGGTCACACCGATCACCGCCGGCGCATCACCGTCCAGGGTGGCACACAGCACCGGACCCCCGACCATGCCGGGGTTGAACGAACCATCGAGGTAGAAGACCGGCCCGTCCTCCACCGACACCGCGGCCACCGTACCCGCGAGGACGAACGGGACGTTGGCAGCCGTGCCGAGACCCCGGACTCCCCGTGGGAACCCGAGCGAGAAGACCCTCTGTGAAACCCCAGGCAGCCAGTCAGGCCCCGCCATGTCGAGAGTCGGTACGAAGTTGGTGGACGTGACGGCGCAGACGGCTGCCCGGCCCGCTCCAACCTCTCCCAGGTGCTCCACCTGGAGCATGCGGTTGGCCTGCTCGAACGTCACCAGCAGACGTTGAGTGCTCTTCCCGACCACTTCGGCCGCCGTCACCAGGAAAGGGGCTTCACCCACCTCGATGACGAAGCCGCTGGCTTGCCCGCTCGGACTGGTGGTTCTGACCACCCGTGCGACGAGCTGCCCGAGTGGAGAATCACCATGATCCTGCGGCCCGCGATCCATCAACGTCGCTGCTGCCCGCTCCGGTGCCGCAGAGGCTCACACCTTGCGCGCAAGGAGGATCCCATCGCCGATCGGCAGCAGCGACACCTCGACCCGGGTGTCCCGGGCAGCCTCGCCGTTCAGTTCACGGATCACGGCCGTTGTGTCATCGGTCCGCTCCGGGTCCGCTACCCGGCCTCCCCAGAGGGCGTTGTCGACGAGCACGAGACCCCCACTCCTCAGGAGCTGCAAGCAGCGGTCGTAGTAGCGGGGGTAGTTGCCCTTGTCGGCGTCGATGAAGGCGAAGTCGAAGGTCCCGGTCTCACCTCCGCTGATCAGCCCGTCGAGCGTGTCGACAGCGGGTCCTATCCGGAGGTCGATCTTGCCCGCCACTCCGGCCCTCTCCCAATAGCGCCGGGCGATGTCGGTGTACTCGACGCTGACGTCGCAAGCCACCAGGCGTCCGTCATCCGGGAGCGCCCGGGCGACGGACAGGCTGCTGTACCCGGTGAACACCCCCACCTCTATGGCGCGGCTCGCTCCGATCAGCTTCACGAGCATCGCCATGAACTGGCCCTGATCAGCGGAGATCTGCATGCCTCCCTCCGACATCCGCGCGGTCTCCTTCCGCAGGTCGGAGAGCAGCGGATCGTCCCGGAGAGTGGTCGACAGGATGTACTCGTAGAGCCCCGGATCGATGAACGCGTTGCTACTGCTCATGGATGGAGGTGCCTTTCCACGGATGATCACGGGATACTGATCGATGTGGTTGTCGCGCTTGCCCGGTCAATCAGCGCCGTTCCGGCGATCACTGTTGAGTATACGTCGGTGGGTCCTGGACCCCGGCGCAAGTGGTCTGTCTACGGAACAGCCAGGTGTGCTCTGGCGGCCATCGGCGCCCCTCGCTGCGTTCCGCTTCCTCAGCGTACCGCTGCGGGTACGCCTTCGTCAGCGGGCCTTGCGAGGAACGCCGCTCCCGACGCCATGCCACACCGCTATCCCACAGACAAACCAACTAGCGCCGGGCCTTCCAGACGAAGCGGGGATGGGCGCCGTGGGGAGGCCAGTAGTCGTCCTTGCGGTAGGCCCAGTATTCGAAGGGGTTGTCGTAGTAGGCGAACGTCTCCACCACCGACCGCCAGTTGCGCCGGTCCATCACCAGCCCCACCAACAGCCCGGCCGCTCCAGCCAGCACCAACCAGGCGCCGTATCCGAGAACGTAGAGGGGCCCGAACGACCGGTTTTGGAGGACGTGCGCTCCCTCGTGTACATCGATCAGGCGCCTTCGCCGTACCACCCGCGGTGAGTCGCCACGCAGGCCGGTTTCCCCCCCACCGGCCGAGACCACGTTGCCGAAGGTGATGGCGAACCGGGACCGGAAGGTGAACCCACCCTCGTACACATGCCGGTTGGTGCGGCGGCTCATGCCGTCGAAGTACGAGGAGGGGTAGAGGGCGTTGACCAGGTGCAGTACCACCCCGCCCGCCACGCTGATCAACCCCCAGGTCGAGTCCAGCGCCCAGCACACCCAGCCGTGCGGTCGCCGCCACTGGTAGATGCCCTTCGCGCCGCTGATCGCCCCGTTCAGCCCGGCCGCGCCCACCGCAGCGCCCGCCACCGCGGCCGGGACCATTCGGAGGGCCGCGATGAACAGCCAGGCCAGCGCCGCCCCGCCGACCCCGACCCCCACAGCTTCCACGGCCGAGACCAGGGGCCGTCGACCACCGGGCTCCTTCACCACAGGAAGCCCTTGTGAGCAAGAGCGGCCACATCCATGGTGGCCGCTACCCCGACGTGCACGCCGACCCCCCACCAGATGGAGCGGCTCCGCAGCGACAGCGATCCGAGGATGATCCCTCCCAGGATCGCCGCCAGTGCCTCGGCAACCGGTTTGCTGTAGTGAAGCATGTTGTACGGGACCATCATCACGAACACCGACAGGTAGCCGAAGCGGGCGCTGAGACCGTGCACCATGAAGCCGCGGAAGAAGAACTCGAGCGCCACGAACTGCAACCCGTAGACAACCCACCACAGCGCCATGGCGGGCCACAGCCCTTCGCCGGGGGCCAGGTCGTAGAACGGGTACTTGGCCTGGAATGCCGGCGTGAAGGAGGCGAGCACCACGAAGGGGATCGACAGCGCCAGCAGGATCACGTAGGTGCCGCCGTGCGATCGGATGCCCTTCATCCGGAGCCCGTAGTTCCGGATGGTGTCCTTGAGGATCAGCTTGATGGCCACAACGGGGAGAAGGGTGTACGCCAGGATCTGTGCACCGCCCCAGAAGATCAACCGGTTGAGTTGGGCCGAGTCCGATCCCTCGAATGCGCCCCGAGCCCGCTCGGCCAACCCGCCTGCTCCCAGCGTCTCCAGCAGGGCCACGAACCAGGCCGGGTTGGTCGTCCCGAAGTTGAGAAAGGTCAGGCTGAGCGCCGATACGACCAGCACCACCACCACCTGGAGACGGTCTCCTGTGAGGTAGTCGCGCCGCAGGCGTCCCGTGGAGATCGAAGGCATCACTCCAAGGTTAAGCATTGGACAGCCGCCAAGCTATCGTTGAAAGGGTGCCGCCCAATCCATTGGGACCCGCCTCCGGCGGCATGGCTTGTGACCGGCGAGCGCCATGTATCACATCGATCACCATTGTTCTCGTATCTA
>WTGW01000228.1 GCA_011523395.1 Acidimicrobiia bacterium | reverse complement strand
AGTGGTCAGTGGTCAGTGGTCAGTGGTCAGTGGTCAGTGGTCAGTGGTCAGTGAAAAGTGCTGCCATCCCGACCGCGCGGAGCTACGGGGGTATATCCTGATGCCGAGTCCGTCCCCCGCCCCGAGCAGGTCACTGGACCAGCCCGAGTGTGCTGGACGGTCCAACTGAGGTTTAGCGGGAAGCGCGGAAGGAGAAGGAGACGTAGTGACGTTGCAGGACCATTCTTGGGGACCTTGGCACAAACCACCCGAGTACTTCTCCGTACCGGCGTATTGGGATCCTGAGATACAGGACGCAATTGCTGCCAAGGGGCGGTCGGTCAAGATCATCGACTGCACCCTCAGCGAGGGCGAGGACATGGTTGGCCGGCACCTCTCGTGGGCGGCGCGCATTCGCCTGGCGCACATGCTCGACGAACTCGGTGTCGGCGAGATCACGACTCCGATCGGGCTGTCACCGCGAGAGCTCAAGGATTGGGTTAGAGCCTGCAAGCGCGGAGGCATCGAGACACCCATCTGCGACAAGCTGATCGCCCACGTGCTGCCTCTTGAGCAGGGCGACTGGAAGAAGCGGTACGACGATCACCTCGCATGCGAGGCGGACACCTTCGTCACGTTCCCCTACTACCCGCAAATCAGCTACTGGAGCGACTTCACAAAGGGTCCGTTCACCAAGGATCAGGTGGTCGACGCCATCCACGAGACCGTGAGCTACGGCGTAGAGAGAGACGCCCAGATCATCTTCAGCTTCCCCGACTCGTTCCGTCACAGTATCGAGACCATCAAGCTGTTCTGTAAGGCAGGAGTGGACGCGGGCGCCATGGGCATCTACATCTACGACAGCAGGGGCCAGAGCAACCCGAGAGCCTCATACCTCATTTGCCGAGAGATCAAGGAGACGATCGGCGACGTCAATCTGTACGTCCAGCATCACAACGACCTCGGAATGGCGACCGCGAACTCACTCGCGGCTGCCGAGGCCGGCGCTGACTTCATCGACGCGGCAATGAACGGCGTCGGCGACCGCTCGGGGACGGCGGCCCTCGAAGAGGTCGCATGCGCACTCTATGCATACGGCTGGGATCCCGGAGTGCGCCTCGACAAGCTGCTTCCGCTCGCCGACGAGGTCGAGAAGGCATTCGGCGGCAACATCAGCAATGCCATAAAGCCCATCATCGGCTGGCAGGCGAACATGGAGGAGGGGTACGGCCACCGCGACCCCGACGACCCACCGGAGAGCCCGATGGCGATCGCGGGTGAGGTTCTGGGCAAACCCTTCGAAAGCGTGATAGGGCCGAACGTCTTCGGCAAGATCCACTACATCCAACCCGAGGGCCTGCACAAGCACAAGGAGATCATTGCCGACTTCATTGGAGAGCTCGGCTTCGAGTGCTCCGATGAAGACCTCGAAGAGGTGCGGAACCGCACCAAGGACGCTCTTCTGGGCAGGGCCGAGGGTTATATAACCATCGGTGAGCTCAAGCTGATAGTTGAGGGGGTGTTGGGGGCGAATGACTGAACCGGGCGTGCCTCAGTACGTGATTCTGCATCAGTACGAAGTGGATCCTGACGGTGACACCCGGAGGGATTTGTGGCCCGAGTTCGTACCGAAGCTGAAGGAGATTCCCGGGTTCGTGGCCGTCTACACGTTCGATGACCCGGACGCCCGGGAGGGTGTCAGCCTGACGTTCTGGGAAACCGAGGCCGCCGCTCAGGCCTACATCGACAGTGACGCCAGGCAGAAGCTCGACACACTGGCTTCGGAGTTTCGACCGGCGACGAATCGCCGGATCCTGAGAATCTTCCAGGCAGACGATCCGCGCAAGTGAGGGAGAACGAATGGGAATGGATGCCGAAGAATGGAAGACGAGGGAAGGAGACATTGATGTCTAGGAGAATCAGAGGTCCTTGGAGGTTCTTGATCCTGGGAGTTGCGTTCGTTTTGGCGGCCGCTGCCTGCGGGGGCGAAGACGCGCCTCCGGAGACCGTGGTGGTCACTGAGATTGTCGAGGTGGAGGTTCCAGGCGAGACGGTCACTGAGATTGTCGAGGTCGAGGTCGAGGTTCCGGGCGAGACCATCACCGTGACATCAATCGTTACCGAGGTCGTCACCGAGGTCGTGACCGAGACCGTTGAGGTCGAAGTGACGGCGCCACCACCGCCACCGGTGCCTCTGTCCGAGTCGAAGGTGCGCTGGGCCGGCTTCGGCGGTATGTCCGAGTTGTTGTTCTTCGTAGCGGAGGACGCCGGCTTCTTCGCGGCCGAGGGTCTCGAGTTGGAGCGCATCGAGTTGGGAGGTGGTGTTGACCTGTTCTCGGCTCTTGCCAGCGGATCGGTCGCGTTCACTCAGTTGGGCACCCAGCACGGAATCAGAGCGGTGACGAACGGTCTCGACTTCCGCGGCATCTTCGGTTTCTCGCATGGCCCGAACGAGTTCGGCATTATCTCGCCTGAGGCTGCCGCTGCTGCGGGCATAACCGAGGACTCGACGATCGATGAGAAGTTCGAGGCGCTACGGGGCCTCAAGATCGGCACGGGTCGACCCGGCTCGACGACCACGACTCTGGCGATCGGAGCCATGGAGCAACGAGGCATCGACACCTCGACCGAGGTCGAGTTGGTACCGCTCGGGCGGGGCAGCGCTTTGTTGCCCGCGTTCCAGGCTCGTGAGATCGACGCGTTCTTCTG
>WTGW01000117.1 GCA_011523395.1 Acidimicrobiia bacterium | reverse complement strand
CCACCACCTCGACCAGCCCCGCTACCTCCACCACGACCACCACCACTGTCCCCACGACGACCACCACCACTCCGGCTCCTTGGGCGATTCCCGCCGATCAGGTTGCTCATATAGAAGGACTAGTGGCCACTGTCGAAGCTCTCAGGGGCAGGTCCTTCGAGGTGCGACCCTGGGTGGAGACCATCACCGTCGAGGAATACGCGGTTCGGCACCTGGCAGTCGACGGCACCGGCTTCGGCGCCGGCAGGATGGACTATCTACCGGCCTTCTTCGAGTTGCTGGGAATGATGTCCCCGGGCACCGACCTGGCGGACTTCTACGCCCGAGACGAGAACGCGCCGCCCAGTCCCTTGTACGACCCCGTCGGGGGGGAGGTGCTGATCCCCGACCAGCTGTTTCCGCTGGATGACTACCAGAGCCTGGTGCTGGTCGGAGAGTTGACCAAGGCCCTGTCGCACCAGCACCATCCATCCTTGGTGGAAGCTCTTGTAGCGGCGGAAGGGCGCGAAGTGGATCGCTCGGCCGCCCACCGCGCCTTGCTGGAGGGAGAGGCGATCCTGGTCCAGACGTTGTATATCGAGTCGTTGTCACCGGAACAGCGAGCGCTCATCGCCGACCAGGCGCGCCTGGCCGCAGAAGTCGAGGACTCCGTTGAACGTCCGGTGCCCTCTTTGGAAGAGGTCCCTCGGCTCTTGATGGAAACGACTCGCTTCGCAACCCGGGCCGGTGCGGCGCTGGTCATCGACCTGTACCGGCAAGGCGGTTTCACCGCACTGGATCAGGCTCTCGACCGTCCACCCGAGACCACCGAGCAGGTTCTCCACCCGGATCGCTACAAGGTCTTGGAGCCCGCGGTGGAGCTCGACCCGTTCGGGCTGGTGGTGAGCGGGTACTTAGTGGTCGATGAAGGAACCTGGGGCGAGTTGCGCTGGCGTGGCCTGCTGGCTCACCACAGCGACCCGGTCAGCGCTGCGCGAGCTGCCGAGGGATGGGGCGGGGACCGTTACCAGCTGCTCTGGGCCCCGGCCTCCGGAAAGCTCGCCTTCGCAGTCCGGCTGGCGGCCGACTCGTTCGTGGACGAGTCGGAGGTGAACGCCGCCGTCCGGGACCTGGTCAGGTCGGGGATGGATGTGGGCGCCTCGCGGGTGGTGGACACCGCCACCGAGTGGGAAGGCGCCGACTATGCCATGATCTCCTGGGATGTGGGTGTGATCACCTGGGTGGTCGCTTCGGATACCGAGGTGGGACGCCAGATCGCCGCCCAGCTCGGGGTCAACCTCGCATGAGATGTTGTCAATGACCGGCCGGCTGGTCCTGTGCGCAACCCCGATAGGCAATCTCGGTGACGCCTCTCCGAGGCTGGCGGATGCCCTGGCCGAGGCCGACGTCGTCCTGTCCGAGGACACCCGCCGGGCCCGGGTCCTGCTGGACCACCTGGGAGTCGAAGCCCGCCCCGAGTCATACCACGCCGGTAACGAAGCCGACCGGTCCGCCCGGCTGGCGCAGCTCCTCGAACGGGGAGCGTCGGTGGCGCTGATCTCGGACGCCGGCACCCCGGCGGTCGCCGACCCCGGTCTCTCCGCGGTTCGCATCGCCCGCCAGGTGGGAGCCGAGGTGTCGGTCATCCCGGGTCCGAGCGCGGTGGTGGCCGCGCTGGCCGTGTCCGGGCTCCCGTCCGAGCGGTTCGTGTTCGAAGGGTTCCTGCCTCGCAGGGGCAAGGAGCGCGCCGCACACCTGGCTGCGCTGGTGGCCGAGGTCCGCACCATCGTGCTGTTCTCCGCCACGGCCCGGGTGGTGCAGGACCTGTCCGCCCTCGCCAGAGCACTGGGCGACGACCGTCGCATCACGGTATCCCGGGAGCTGACCAAGGCGCACGAAGAGGTGTGGTCGGGCACCCTCGGGGAGGCGGTGGAGGAGTGGAGCCGCAGGCCCCCACGCGGGGAGTTCACGCTGGTGGTGCAGGGAAGCCCGGGCCGTGTTCCTCCCATCGAGAGGGCGGTCGGCGAGATCAACACCCGGATCCAAGCGGGGGAGCCCATGTCCGAGGCGGTTCGTCAGGTAGCGGACGGGCTGGGGATGGCGCGGCGGACCCTCTACGAGGCGGTGCTCCGGCAGGAGTGAGCCGGCTTGGCATCAGAGGGATCGGGAACGACCGGACGTTACCGGCCTACCAGGCAGGCTCGTGCCCCCGCTCTACGACCGATCGGTAGCGCCGCCTTGCAGGCCCATCCCTGAGATGGGCCAGATTCTCGCGTTCTCGCCAGGAGGGGTCGGAAGTGTCACACCGCCGGTATACGTTGCCTGTCGCCAAGCACCTACACCGGTCCGAAGGCTCTTATCGATCGACTCGGCCGGCCTGGAGGGAACAGACAAGGCTTCGTGGAGCGAACCGCCGATTCCCGGCATCCAGCCGGGCATGGCCGACCACGCTCCAAGCCAGGACAGGTGGTGGCGGGGGAGGGCCCGGTGCGGAGCACCGGTTTTTCGCGAGTTTTGCCGGGTTTTTCGCGGGTTTTGCCCGGAATCTCGGTTCTTGATGCACAGGGCACCATCCATGGCGCCCTGAACCTGAGGAACACCGCACCGCCCGTGACGCCCCGTGCCTCAAGAACACCACAGGCCTCGAATCTGATGCACAGAGCACCACCCGTGACGCCCTGTGCCTCAAGAACACGACAGCGCCCGAACCTGATGCACACAGCAC
>WTGW01000076.1 GCA_011523395.1 Acidimicrobiia bacterium | reverse complement strand
GCGTCGTCGACCCGCGGCTCCACGGCGTGCGAGAAGTTCGGCACCGGGATGAACTGGGATCCACCGAAGAGGATCAGCACGTCGAGCGGGATCGGCCACAGCCAGAAGAACAGCGACATCTCGACCGAGTCCCGACCCGGGCCGCTCTGCTGCTCGAAGGCGAGCGCTCGGTCGACCACATCGAGGTTGGCCCTGACGCCGACATTGGCGAACTGAGCCTGTACCGCTTCGGCCACCGACTTCTGCACCGTCTCGTCCTCGACGAGATAGCGGAACTCGAACCTGACCCCGTCGCGCTCGCGGACTCCGCCGCTGCCCATCGTCCACCCGGCCCGGTCCAGCTTCTGGTTGGCCAGGTCGAGATCGAACTGGTTGAACTGCTCCACCGCCGACTCGTAGTTCCGGTCGGTGGTGGGGAACGGACCGTAGGTTGCGGCGCCGTTCCCGAACAGGATGGCCTGGACCATGCCCTCCCGGTCCAACGCGTGGGACAGGCCCTGGCGGGTCAGCCGGTCGCCGAAGTACTCGGGATAGTCACGGTTCATCGCCAGGTGGTACCCCGACCACTCGGGGTGCCGGATCACGGTCAGGTCGGAGTTGGACTCGAGGCGCCCGATGTCCTGGTGGGCCGGGTTGATCAGCGTGTCGATATCGCCGTTCTCGAGCTGGGTGGCCCGCTGGCCGGCCTCGGTGATGACCGTCCACCGGATGGCGTCCAGGTGGGCCGGACCCTTGTTCTCGAAGAACGGGGTCTGGGAACCCGGATATTGGTCCCAGCGCCGGACCAGCACGTGGCTACCCGGTACCCACTCCTCGTGGGTGAAGGGACCGGTGCCGTCAGCCAACTCGGTGCCGTAGGTCGAGGCGGCGTTGAGCCCGCCATCGGCCGTGATCGAGTGCTCCTTCCAGGTGTTGATGTTGACGATCCGCCAGTACCCGGTCTTGTGCGGGCCTAGGGCCCCCACCCACGGGTTCTTCATCTTCATGACGACATCGTTGCCGTCCGCCTCGTAGGTGTCGACCGGCGCCGCCAGGCCGGCGATGAAGCTGAAGGCCTGGATCGACCGGTAGAACTCGGCCACCATCTCGGCGTTGATCGTCCCGCCGGAGTGCGACAGCTTGCCCTCCGGGATGGTGAACCGGTACTCGAGGCCGTCGTCCGCCGCCGAGAAACCGGAGGCGAACTGGGGCACGGTGGCGCCGCTCGGGTCGTTGGAGAGGATCGCCTCGTAGATGGCGAAGAAGGCGGGGTCGTACCAGTTGGTGGTCAGCGGGTCGTGCTTGGAGACGTCCCGGTTGTAACCCTCCCGCAACGTGCCGCCCGAAACCGGGCCCATCATCGCCGCTTCTGTCGTCGCAGTGGTCTCCTCCGGAGCGGCCGCCGCCTGGGTCGTGGTGGCGCTGTCATCCGTGGATGGGGCTGCGGTGGTGGCCGTGGTGGCTGCGGTGGTGGCTGCGACCTCGGGCTCGTCGTCGCCGCAGGCCGCCAGTATCGATGCTGCGGCCGCTACCCCCACGCCGGCAACACCCATGCGCTTCATGAACTGGCGCCGCCCGATCTTCTTGGCCATGTACTGCTCGGTGAGTTCGGTCACCTCGGGACCCAGGCCCGGATCCATCCAAGAGTTACCCATAAGCAATGTCCTCCTTCGCTCGCGCCATTGACGCTAATTGGATATCTTATCCTGTTGCTCGCTACGGCGTACAGAATTAGTTCGCATCGATTGGAAAAGGCGGAAAAATGGAACGGTTCCTGGTGACGGGATCTGCAGGTTGCATCGGCGCCTGGGCGGTTCACGAGCTGGTCAGGGAGGGAACTCCGGTAGTCACGTTCGACATCAGCGATACCCCCCATCGCCTGCGGCTCCTGCTGGACGAGGACGAGCTCTCGGCCGTCCGGTTCCGCCAGGGGGACATTCGCGACAGCGAAGCGGTCGAGGCGGTGATCACGGACAACCGGATAACCCACGTGGTCCACCTGGCCGCCCTCCAGGTCCCGTTCTGCGCGGCCGATCCGGTCAACGGCTCCCGGGTCAACGTCACCGGCACCCTGAACGTGCTGGAGGCGGCCCGCCGGACCGACGGGCAGGTCCGGGGCGTTACGTATGCAAGCTCGATCGGTGTGTTCGGCCCAGCCGACATGTACGAGGGCGGCGTGGTCTACGACGACTCCCCCGCTGCGCCGGCCACGCTCTACGGGGCCTACAAGCAGGCCAACGAGTGGACGGCCCGGATCTACAGCACGGACTGGGGAGTCGGCTCGGTGGGCCTGCGACCCTCCGTCATCTACGGACTGGGACGTGATCAGGGTCTCACTTCGGCGGCCACGGTCGCGATGCTGTCCGCGGCGGCCGGGGTCTCCGCCCACATCACCCACGGCGGAACGGTCACCTACCAGCACGCCCAGGACATGGCCCGTATCTTCATCGCGGCTGCCCGCCTCGATGCCGACCAGGCCCTGGTCCACAACGTGGGCGGCCCGGTGGCTCACATCTCGGAGGTGGCGGCGGCTATCGACGCCGCTGCTCCCGGGATCGAGACCACCTACGACGATGCGCCCTTCCCGCTTCCCTCGATCATCGACGGCGCCGGCCTCGAGCAGGCCGTCGACATTCCCCAGCGCCCGCTGGCAGAGGGGGTTGCCGGAACGGTCGAGGCGTTCCGCCGGTTGCTCGCCGAGGGCAGGGTCGCGCCTCCGGGCTAGTGGGCAGTGGGCAGTGGGCAGTG
>WTGW01000090.1 GCA_011523395.1 Acidimicrobiia bacterium | reverse complement strand
CCGTCGAGCTGGCCAAGGAGTGGAGTGGGGCCGAGGGCGCCGTTCTGGTGACAGGTTCGTTCTATGTGGCAGGCGAGGCCCGGACCGCTCTAGTTGCTAGTTGCTAGTTGCTAGTTGCTAGTTGCTGGTTTATATTGGATTAGACCGACCACTGACCACTGACCACTGACCACTGACCACTGACCACTGAAAAGGCAGGCACAGCGATGGCCCACGAAGACACCTTCGTAATGGTGAAGCCCGACGGGGTGCGCCGCCGCCTGGTAGGTGAGGTGATCTCCAGGTTCGAAGCCAAGGGACTCGACCTGCATCGCCTCGAGATGGTCCTACCCGACCGCTCCACGGCGACCGCGCACTACGCGGAGCACGAGGGGAAGCCCTTCTACGACGGCCTGATCGAGCACATCACCTCCGGTCCGGTGGTCGCGATGCATTGGTCGGGCGAGTCGGCCGTCACGGTGGCTCGAGCCTTGGTGGGAGCGACCGATCCAGCCGTGGCCCTTCCCGGCACCATCCGAGGCGATTTCGGCCTGGAGGTGGGGGAGAACATCGTCCATGGATCCGACAGCCCGGCGAGCGCCGCTCGTGAGCTCGGGCTCTGGTTCGGCTGATGGCAACAGAGCGCAGACCAGGCCGGCTGTCCGTTGAGCCCGTCCATAGGGTAGAGTTGGCCCGAGAACAGCGACAGGGACCCTTAATCGATGCCAGATAACCCGTTCGTCGTTGCCGGCCAGGACATGGCTGTAGATCTGGGTACAGCCAACACCCTTGTATACGTCCGTAACCAGGGTGTCCTGCTCAACGAGCCCTCGGTCGTGGCGATCAACACCAACACCAACGAGGCCCTGGCCGTGGGTATGGACGCCAAGCGCATGATCGGTCGTACCCCCTCCCACGTGAAGGCGATCAGGCCTCTCCGGGACGGCGTGATCGCCGACTTCGACATCACCGAGCGCATGCTCCGGTACTTCATCAAGAAGGTGCATCGCCGCCGCTGGGCCAAGCCGAGGATCGTGATCTGCGTCCCGTCCGGCATCACCGGGGTGGAGCGGCGGGCTGTGGAAGAGGCGGCCTACCACGCCGGCGCCCGCAACGCCTTCACCATCGATGAGCCGATGGCGGCGGCCATCGGATGCGGATTGCCCGTCAACGAGCCCACCGGGTCGATGGTGGTCGACATCGGGGGAGGGACCACCGAGGTGGCGGTCATCGCCATGGGCGGCATCGTGGTGTCGAGGAGCGTCCGCGTCGGTGGCGACGACATGGACGAGCGGATCGTCGAATGGGTGAAGAAGGAGCACAACCTCCTGCTGGGCCTGCGCACCGCGGAGCAGATCAAGATGGCGATCGGATCGGCCTATCCGTATCACAACGAGCCGAGCGCCGAGGTGAAGGGCCGGGACTTGGTGGCCGGTTTGCCCAAGACCGTGCTGCTCACCGCCTCCGAGGTAAGGGCGGCCATCCAGGAGCCACTGTCCATAATGATCGATGCGGTCCGGTACACGCTGGACAACACCCCGCCGGAGTTGGCCGCCGACCTGATGAACGTGGGCATCACGATCACGGGCGGCGGAGCCCTGCTCAAGGTACTGCATCACCGGTTGGCGTTCGAGACCGGCTTGCGGGTCGAGATCGCCGAACGGCCCCTCCAGTCGGTGGTGGTCGGATCCGGTCGATGCCTGGAACAGTTCGACGTCCTGCAGGGAGTCCTCGAGTCATCCGGCCGATTCTGAGTGGTTCCAGGTCCGGGAGCCGGATCCGCCGGATGATGAAATGAAGGGTCAGGGAAATCTCCGCTCCGCCAAGACTCTCGAGTGCCGGTAGACAACACCGCCAGCGCGCCGGAGGCAGAGGGAGGAGGGTCGCCCCGACCGATCGGTCCGCCTACGTCGCGATCGCCCTACTCGTAGTCTCCCTGACCCTCATGACTCTTGACATCCGGGCGTCGAGAGGTGGTTTCGGGGCCGACCTTCGCAGCACCGTACAAGTGGTGATGGCGCCGCTCCAAGCGGCTGTGAACGCAGTGGTGACGCCGGTGGTGAGCTTCTCCGACGGCCTGTCCAACCTGGCCGGGCTCCGCGAGGAGAACCAGCGCCTCCGGGACCGGATCGAGTCCCTGGAGCGGGAAGCGGCTCAGGTCGGTCATCTCGAGTCCCAGGTGTCCGAGTTGGAGACGCTGCTGGCGCTGCGGCTCGGCGAGGACCTGTACCAACTCTCGGTCTCGGCCGAGGTCACGGCCCGCGGGGGGACCCTCGACCCGACCCTGACCATCGACCGTGGTACCGGTGACGGGGTCCATACCGGCCAGCCGGTGGTGGACGGGCAGGGAGCGTTGATCGGCCTGGTGTCAGAGGCGGGTGAGGCCGGGGCCAGTGTCATTCCGATCACGTCGCGCCGGGCGCCTGCGGTCACCGTGCGCCTACCCGACGGACAGCGTGGCGTGGTGACGGGACAGGGCGCCGGAGCGCTGGAACTCTCCATCCTCGAGGCATCCGGTCCGCTGGAGGGTGGCGAGCTGCTGGTGACCTTCGGGCCCTACGGAGACTCCAACGCCTACCCGAAGGACCTGGATGTCGGCATCGTGGCCGAGGCGGCGGACCCGCAGTTCGGGACCATCGGGGTCCGGGTGGAGCCGATGGGTGATATCGAACGCCTCGAGTACGTGGCGGTTATCCCGTGGCCTCCCGCGCCCCAATTCCGGGACGGCGAAGCGGATGGGGGAGCGTGAATGGAGGGTCTGCGGTTCTTGCTCTCCCTGCTGCTGGTGATGGCGGCGGCCCTCGTCCAGACCAGCGTGTTCCACAGCATCAGGCCCCTTGGTGCCAGCCCCGACGTAGTCCTGTTGGTCGTGGTGGTGGGCGCGATATGGCTCAAGCCCGAGGCGGCCGTCCTGCTGGGTTTCCTGGGCGGGCTGCTCCTGGACGTGCTCGGATCGGCGCCCCTGGGTCTGAGTGGGCTTGCGTTCACGGTCGGCTCCTACATCACGGTGCGGAGCCGGGATCGCTTCGACTACGGGCTCCCGGTCGGTGTGATGACCGTCGGCGGGATCACGCTGGTCACGCTGGTCACCAACGCCCTCATAGGCACCCTGTTCGGAGAGGGCACGCTGGCCAACCCCGACATCATCAGGACTCTGCTGCTGGTGCCGATCTACAACATGGTGTTCGCGCTGGGCGTTCTTCCGCTGGCCGACAGGTTGTTCTCGTGGGTCGCCGGACCGCGCCGTAGCCGGATGCGACGCCGTATATGAGCGACAGAAGGCGGCCCGACGGCCGCGAGCAGGTGACGAACAGTTGGCGGGTGGGCATCCTGGCCCTGCTGTTCACGGGGGCGTTGTCGATCCTGTTCTTCCGGCTGTGGTTCGTGCAGCTGGCCGCAGGCCCGGAGTGGCTCGTGGAGGCCGACCAGAACATCGTCAGCAGCGAGGCGATCGCGGCGCCACGGGGTGACATAGTCGACCGGAACGGCATGGTGCTGGCCACTTCCGTACCGGGTCTCATCATCGAGATCGATCGGTCGCTCCTCCCGATCGAGGTCGAGGACGACGTACTCCAGCGACTGGCGGCCATCCTCGAGCTGTCGCCTGTCGAGGTGCGCCAGGCGGTGGAGCGAACCGGGTCAGGCGAGGTGGCCGCCCTGCCCGAGTTCGAGATCGACCCCGACACGGCCTATCTGATAATGGAGCAGCGAGCCACCCTTCCCGGTGTCACGGTGCGCGCCCTGCCCGTTCGCGGGTACACGCAGGGGTCGTTGATGGGTCATGTACTGGGTCACATGGGGTTGCCATCCCCGGGCGATCTCGAGCGACTACCCATAGCCGACACCAACACGCCGATCGGGAAGCTCGGGGTGGAGCGGGAGTACGAGGAGTTCCTGCGAGGGGCACCCGGGAAGCACGTGTACCGGATAAACCCCGAAGGCGCCATTCTCGAGGAGATCGGGACTGTCGATCCGATTCCCGGCGCCACGGTCCGGCTGACCCTTGACGTCGAGGCCCAGGCGGAGGTCGAGAGGATCCTGGTCGAGGCCATCGAGCTGTCCAACGCCCTGAAGGAGACCCAGGAAGAGGAGGATCCGGCCGAGACGCCGCAGCCTACAGAGCGAGCCACAGCCGTGGTGATGGAGGTGAACACGGGCGCCATTCTGGCCATGGCCTCCTATCCCACCTTCGAGCCGCAGGCCTTCGTGGGCGGCATCGATGTCGATTCCTTCGAAGAGTTGGCGGAACGTCAGGCCTTCAACAACCTGGCCATCCAGGGTGTGAAGCCGCCCGCGTCCACCTTCAAGTCCATCACCTACGTGACCGCCATGGAGGAGAACATATTCCCGGACGGAGTGTCCACCCCGGAGGAGACCATCGAGTGCTCCTCGCAGCTGGCGCATGACTTCGGCGACGACTCGCAGCACCTGTGGAGGAACTGGACCTATCCGGAGTCGGACGGGCTGCAGAACCTCCACGATGCCCTGCGGCGATCCTGCAACATCTACTTCTGGGAGGTGGCCCTGTCGATCTGGAGGGCCTACGCCCGGACCGACCGGGAGGGGATAGTGCAGGAATGGGCCCGGGCGGTCGGGATAGGTCGCCCCACCCAGGTCGACCTCCCGTTCGAGCACGAGGGAATCCTGGGCGATCGCCAGCTCTTCGAGGAATGGCGGGAACGGCAGCCGTGGCGGGTACGGGCGGAGGGCTGGCTCGGCGGCGACCTCATGAACATCGTGGTCGGCCAGGGCCCCATCGTTGCCACGCCCCTCCAGATGGCGGTTGCCTACGCCTCGATGCTCAACGGGGGCACCGTCTACCAGCCCAGGGTGGCGGACGCCATAGAGACGGCCGACGGGGAGCGCCTGCGAACCCTCGAGCCCCGCGTGCTCCGGTCGGTGGACATCAGCCCGGAGACCGTGGCGTCCCTGAGGACGGACCTGACCTCCGTGGTCCGTTCCGGCACCGCCAAGCGCGCATTCGAGGATCTGGGCGGGCTGGTGGAGGTGGTCGGGGGCAAGACCGGCACCGCGCAGTCGTTCACCGACCAGGAAGGGGTCTTCCACGACTCGACGGCATGGTTCGTCGGCGTGGCGCCGATCGATGCTCCGAGGTGGGTCGTCGCCGTGATGGTGGACGAGGGCGGCTCGGGAGGAGCAGTGGCGGCGCCGGCGGCCCGAGCCATATTCCAGTACCTGCTGGGTGCCGGGGTCACACCCCTGGTCGCCGGCGAGGACACGGAGCGGTAGCCATGGCGGTGTTGGGGCCTTCCCTGGACGGCGTGGGCGGGATTTTCGAGGACCGTCCCAGGCCCACTCCGGACGTCATCGTGTTCGTGTTGATGGCCGCTCTCATGGCCCTGGGCAGCGTGATGGTCTACTCGTCCACGTTCGTCCGGCTTGAAGAGGAGACGGGCGATCCCACGTCGGCCATGCGGAGGCAGATGATCTTCGCGGGCGTGGCGCTGGTCACCTACGTGGCGGCCTCGATGATCGACTACCGCCTGTACCGGCGCTTTCCGTACCTCATCTACGGCATCATGATGATCGCCCTGATCGGCGTCCTGTTCGCCCCTCCCCAGAAAGGCGCTACCCGGTGGATCCCGGTGGGCGCCTTCCAGTTCCAGCCGTCCGAGTTCGCCAAGGTCGCCCTGATAGTCGCGCTGGCGAGCTTGCTGACCAGGGGGGCCAGGCGACGTCTGTCGTGGAGGTCCCTCGGGACCGCCCTCCTGATGGCGGCCGCGCCCAGCTTCCTCATCTTCCTCCAGCCCGATCTCGGCACCATGCTGGTGGTGGGCTTCATCACCGTGGGCATGCTGTTCGTAGCCGGCTCCAGTATTCGCCAGATGCTGGTCCTGGGGGCTTCCGGGGTCGTTGGCGTGATCGCGGTGTTCCAACTCGACATCCTCAAGTCCTACCAGATCGCCCGGCTTGCCGGCTTCTTCGATCAGGCATCTGACCTGCAGGGCGTCAACTGGAATCTCTACCAGAGCCAGATCGCCATCGGCTCGGGCCAGTTGGTGGGAAGGGGCTTGTTCCAGGGCACGCAGACCCGTCTGAGCTTCATTCCCTCCCAGACCACCGACTTCATCTTCACGGCGGTGGGGGAGCAGTTCGGCTTCATCGGCGGTTCGGCGGTGATTCTCGCCTACGCCATCCTGATATGGCGCGTGCTGATCGTGGCCGCTGGAGCGCCCAACGCGTTCGGGTCCATGATCGCGGTGGGCATGGCAGCGCTCCTCTCCTTCCACATATTCGTCAACATCGGCATGACGGTCGGCTTGGTTCCGGTCACCGGACTCCCGCTGCCGTTCATGAGCGCCGGTGGTTCGGCCATGATCGCCATGGCGGGCGGGCTGGGGATAGTGAACTCGGTCTGGAGGTCCAGATCGCCGGTCAGCGACCGACCGGAGGCACGCGATCTCTGAACCGGGTGTTAGTATCCTCGGCGGTGGGTGGCGGCTCGACCGAGCCTGACATCCAGTCGCTCCCTACCGAGCCCGGAAGACCGTTCCTCGTGGGCAGCATTCTCTCCGGGATGATTGCGGGAAAGCCGCAATGGCGCTAGGACTTGTGGACCTTCGACCAGGCGTATCCGGAGCGAGCACCAATCCGCTCGCCCTCGAGTGGTTCGGTAAGTCACGGAAACGAACGAGACGTCGCCGGCACGGGAATCGTTTGCCTCCCGTGTCGACCGCGGACCCGCGGGGAGGGCCCGCGCAGGCCGGAATCCACCGGCATACGTAGAAGCAGTAGTCGCACCGACAGTAGAAGGGACCGGAGACCGTGACGGAGCAGCAGACCAGAGGCCCTGCCCGCTCTGGTTGCGCCGCCGTCCGATGGATCTTGGTTTCTGCCCTTGCAGTCGCGTGCGTCCTTTCAGATCAAGGAGACATCCGTAATGCCTTTCTTTCGGCGCAAGACAGCCGAAATAGTTCGCCGCGGAGTCGGCGACGAATCGACCGAAGAACGAACAACCAGAAAGATCAGCGGTAAGACAGTAAAGGTCCGGCGGGTACGAGAACTGCCTGCCAGGCCCAAACAGGCCTCCAGGACCGCCGCCAAGCGGAAGAAGAGACAGACCAAGCAGGGGTCGGCCCGGTCCGGGAGCCGCCAGCGGGGTCGTTCGCATTCCCACACAGAGGGAACCGTTCCGCTTCCGGCGGCCGGACGCCGCCAGATGCTGGTCCGTGTCTTACCCCACCAGACCCAGATAGTGGTGCTGGAGGGCTCGCTCCTGGTGGAGCACTACGTCCACCGGTCCGAGAACGAGTCGCTGGTCGGCAACATCTACAACGGTGTCGTCCGCAGCGTGCTACCGGGTCTGGAAGCGGCCTTCGTGGACATCGGTACGGAGAAGAACGGCGTTATATACGCCGGCGACCTCAATTCGTCCCGGCGCACGCACGGGCGAGGACCGCGCATCGAGCGCCAGCTCAAGCAGGGCGACCACATCATGGTCCAGGTGGACAAGGACCCGATGGGCAGTAAGGGACCGCGGCTCACGAGCCAGATGACCTTGCCCGGTCGGCACTTGGTGCTGTCACCCAAGAACTCCATGCTGGGTATATCCCGTCGCCTCCCCGAGGCGGAGCGCAACCGGCTGCGACTGCTGCTCCAGGCAGAGCGGCCACCCGGCTTCGGTCTCATCGTGCGCACGGCGGCTGCCGGTTCGTCCAGGCGGGAGATCGTGGCTGATATCGCCCGCCTCAAGGCCAAGTGGGCGGAGGTCGAGGAATCCGCCAAGGGCGCGTCCGCGCCCCGGCTGATCCACGAGGAGCCCAGCCTCCTGATCCGGGTGATCCGCGAACACTTCACCGGGGACTTCCGGCGCCTGCTGATAGATGATCGCCGGGCTCACGAGGCGGTCCTGAAGTATCTGAAGGAGGTCTCCCCTGAACTCGTCGACCGGGTGCATCTCAGCCAGGACCGCAATCCGAGCCTGTTCAGCCGCTTCCGGGTGGACGACCAGCTCCGCCGGGCGCTGGACCGCAAGGTATGGCTGCCGTCAGGGGGACACCTGGTGATCGACCGGACCGAGGCGCTTACGGTCGTTGACGTGAACACCGGCAAGTACGTGGGCGAGGCGAACCTCGAGGACACCGTTCTCCACAACAACCTCGAGGCCGCCGAGGAGATCGGGCGCCAGCTTCGCCTGCGAGACATCGGCGGGATCATCGTCATCGACTTCATAGACATGGAGGTCAAGAAGAACCGCGAGGCGGTTCTGGAACGGCTCCGGGCGGCGCTCGCTTCGGACAAGACCACCACCCAGGTGCATTCCGTGTCGAGTCTCGGTCTCGTCGAGATGACGCGCAAGAACGTGTCCAGCGGTCTGATAGAATCCTTCTCCGATCCTTGTCCCTCCTGTGACGGGCGCGGCCTCGTGCTCCACGAGAAGGCGGCCACCTCGGGGGTTCCGATCAGTCCGGTGGGCGACAAGGTAGCGATGTGAACCGGGGGGCCGGGCTCTGGAGAGTGTCCGGCTGGGTTACGGTCGAAAGGTTGTATTCCGACATGTACGCGATCATCCGCTCGGGTGGCAAGCAGACCAGGGTGTCCAAGGGCTACGTGATAGACGTGGAGTTGTTGAAGGACGCCGGGGATGAGGTCACCTTCACCCCTTTGCTGGTGGTCGACAACGAGGGCGCTGTGATCACCAGCCGGGAGGATCTCGCCGGAATGCAGGTCAAGGCCCGGGTGCTCGGGAACGTCAAGGGCCGCAAGGTCGAGGTGTTCAAGTACAAGAACAAGTCCGGGTACCGGCGCCGGAAGGGTCATCGCCAGCGGCACACCCGCCTCGAGATAACCCACGTGGGCGCCATCAGCTGACCTTGATAGTGGTCAGTGGCCGGTTGCCAGTGGCCAGTAAGCGACCCGGGGGTAATCAAGTTTCTCGGCCCACCAGCCTGATGTTCCCCTCCCAACAGTCCCGTGTCACAACATTCACTGCCCACTGACCACTGACTATTGCCCACTGTCCACTGACTATTGCCCACTGTCCACTGCCCACTGCCCACTGCCCACTGCCCACTGCCCACTGCCCACTGACCACTGACGCCCACGGGCTATAATCCCAGGTCCGGGGCACGAGATTCTGCTCCATTCACCCGTACGAAACCAGACTCATAGAGAATCGCGGCAACAGGAGGCGTGTATGTCCAAGACCAAGGGTGGAGGGTCCACCAAGAACGGCCGTGATTCGCACGCCAAGCGGCTCGGCCCGAAGGTCTTCGATGGTCAGGAGATCAAGGCGGGGACCATCCTGGTCCGCCAGAGGGGCACCCGCATCCATCCGGGAGTCAACGTACGCCGTGGGGGCGATGACACGCTCTTCGCGATCGCGCCGGGCACGGTGAAGTACCACCGGCAGGGTGGGCGCCGCCGGGTGAGTGTCCTGACCGACCTTCACTGATCGTCGGGACGTCCGGTAAGGAACGTCCCTGACCGTGGGACGGTGGAATCGTGTTCATCGACCAGGTCCGCGTCCATCTTCGATCCGGTAACGGCGGGGCCGGCGCGGTCTCGTTCCGTCAGGTCGGGCGCCGCCCCAAGGGAAGGCCCGCCGGCGGATCGGGCGGGGCGGGAGCGTGCTCCTAGCCGTGGACGAGGGAATGTCCACCCTCCAGGACTTCCGCCGGAGGCCCCATCGGGCGGCAGGCCACGGGACCCATGGGGCGTCGGACCTCCGTAACGGGCGCCAGGGCGAGGACCTGGTCGTACCGGTACCCCCCGGCACGGTGGTGATCGACGAGGACGATCGGATCATCGCCGACCTGGTAGCCACAGGCCAGCAGGTCACGGTGCTGGAGGGTGGCCGGGGCGGCCGCGGCAACGCGGCGTTGATCTCGCCCGCCAACCGGGCGCCCACCTTCTGCGAGCAGGGCGAGTACGGGACTGAGGCCTGGTTCACCCTGGAGATGAAGCTGGTCGCCGACGCGGCCCTCATCGGATTCCCCAACGCCGGCAAGTCCACCTTGATCTCGCGGGTGTCGGCGGCCCGCCCCAAGATCGCCGACTATCCCTTCACCACGCTGGTCCCCAATCTGGGCGTGGTGATGATCGACGACCGGTCCTTCGTCATGGCCGACGTGCCCGGCCTGGTGGAGGGGGCTGCGGAGGGTAGGGGGCTCGGCCACGAGTTCCTCCGCCACTGTGAGCGAGCCCTGGTGTTGGTGTTCCTCCTCGATCCGTCGCCGCTGCAAGAGCTCTCCCTGGAACGCCAGTACGAGGTACTGGAACGCGAGCTTCGCATGCATGACCCGGGTCTGGCCGACCGGCCTCGGTTGGTGGCCGTCACCAAGCGTGACCTCTTCGTAGAGAGTCCGGTCACCGGGGCCCTGCTCCAAGTCGCCCCGGACCTGATCGAGATCAGCTCGGTGGCAGGACAGGGCCTCGACGATCTGGTCCATCGGATTGCCGACGCCGTCGACCTGGCTGCCAGGACGAGCGACCCGGGCGAGGGCTATGTACTGCATCGCCCGCTCGGCGCCACCTTCGAGGTGGATCGCGTGGACGGTGTATGGGTGGTGAACGGTCGCGCCGCGGAACGGGCAGTGGCTCTCAACGACCTGACCCTGTCCGATGCCGCCCTTCTCGCTTCCCGCCGACTCTCCCGCCTCGGGGTGGACGAGTCCCTGCGCCGAGCAGGCGCCCGGGAGGGTGACGAGGTGCGGATCGGCGATCTGGTCTTCGAGTACTCGGAGCCCGACCTTGGATGAGGATGCCGGCAGGCGCCGCGCACCCCCGCCGCCGGGGAGTCCTGTAGTCCTGAAGGTCGGCTCGTCGAGCCTCACCCGTGCCGACGGCGCGGTGGACGAGCGGTCCATCGAGCGGGTGATGTGGCAGGTGAGCACCTTCTGGGAAGCCGGCCATCCGACTGTCCTGGTCTCCTCGGGTGCCGTAGCGGCCGGATCCTCGGCTGTGGGTGGGCGTCCTTCGGACACGACCGGCCTGCAGGTGGCGGCCGCGGTCGGCCAGACGCTGCTGATGTCCCACTACAGCCGGGTGTTCCCCAGCATCGGCCGGACGGTGGGCCAGGTGTTGCTGACCGTGGATGTGCTGCAGATGAGAGCCCAGTATCTCCACGCTCGGGGGACACTGACCCGCATGCTCGAGCGGGGCATAGTCCCGATCGTCAACGAGAACGACACGGTTGCCATCCATGGATGGAAGATGGGCGACAACGACCGGCTCGCCGCCATCGTGTCGCACCTGGTGAGCGCCGGGATGCTGGTGCTCATGACCGACACGGACGGCCTCTACTCGGCCGATCCTCGTACGGGAGAGGGTGAACCCATCCTGACCGTCCGGCACCGGGATCCCATCCTGGACCGGGTGGCCGCGGGGGCGCCCGGACCGGTTGGATCGGGAGGGGTGGGAACCAAGGTGGAGGCGGTGCGGATGGCGGCCTGGTCAGGCATCCCGACCGTCATCGCCCGCTCGGATCGTCCGGGTGTCGTGGACACCATCATCCGGGGCGGGGCGGCGGGTACGTACGTGGTACCCGGTGACACCAAGCTGTCGGCCTGGAAGCTGTGGTTGGCGTTCGGGCAGCAACCGAGCGGCACCCTCCGGATCGATGACGGCGCGGTACGGGCGCTCGCGCGCCGGGGCGGCTCGTTGCTGCCGGTGGGGATCACCGGAATGGAGGGGGAGTTCCCGGCCGGCGCATCCGTGGAGGTTCGGGGCCCCACGGGTGTCCTGGTGGGGAAGGGGCTGGTGACGACCGACTCGGATCAGATCAGGGATCGGATGGGTAAGCGCACCACGGATACCGGAGTCCCGTCCGAGGTGATCCATCGCGATCGGTTGGTCGTCCTGCTGGACGGCTGACCCCCTGAGCCCGCCGCGGGCCCTCCTACCGGCGCCAGAGCGACCGGGTGAACAGCAGCAGCACCGGGAAGAGTTCGAGGCGGCCGGCGATCATCAACAGCGAGAGCAACCACTTGCCCGGCCACGTCAGGGCGGAGTAGTTACCGGTCGGGCCGAACTCGCCGAGCGCCGGGCCGAAGTTGCTGAGCGCGCTGGCGGTGGCCGATGCGGCTTCCACGAGGCCGAGTTCGGGCCCGAATATGGCGCCCAGGAAGCCCAGCAGGAAAGTACCGGTCATGAAAAGGAACATGAAGAAGAGGAAGAACGACTGGACACTTTCCACGACGGGCTCGTTCACCCGCTTCGAGCCGAACCTGATCAGGAAGATCCCGCGAGGGTGGATGAGCCGTCTCAGGTCGGCCGCGGCCGCCCTGACCAGTACACCCATGCGGTAGATCTTGATACCGCCGGTGGTCGATCCCGCCATACCGCCCAGGAACATCAGGCCGACCACGAACAGCTGGAGAGCCGGTATCCAAGCGCCGAAGTCGGCGGTTGCGTATCCGGTGCCGGTGACCAGGGACATAGATGTGAAGACCGAGTCGCGGATGACGTCGGCTGCAGGCGCCTGCCCCCACAGGCTCAGGATCATGACCAGGCTGGCGACCGCCACGATCCCCGTGAACAACCTGAACTCGGCGTTCCTGAGGTACCGGCCGGGATCCCGCAGGGCTCGGAAGTGCAGCGCGAACGAGGTTCCGGAAATCAACATGAAGACGATCACCACCCACTGCACGTAGGGGCTGAAACCGTCGATGGAGGTGGCTTCGGTGCTGAACCCGCCGGTGGCCATGTTGGTGAAGGAGTGGTTGATGGCCTGGAAGAGCGTCATGTCCCCCGCCCATAGGAGCAGCATCTCCACCAGCGTCAACAAGGCGTAGATGTACCACAGCCTCTTGGCGGTTTCCCGGAATCGAGGCGTTAGACGATCGGGTTCGGGCCCGGGCGACTCGGCCCGAGCCAGCTGTACCCCGCCGGTTCCGAGCAGGGGGAGGACGGCCAGCGACAGGACGATCACGCCCATGCCGCCCAGCCACTGGGTGGTGGACCTCCACATGAGAATGCCGCGGGGCATAGCGGCCGGATCGGGGATCAAGGTGGCGCCGGTGGTGGTGAAGCCGGACACGGTCTCGAAGAATGCGTCGGTGAGGTTGTCGATGGTTCCGGTCAGCAGGTACGGAAGCACCCCGAAGCAGGCCATGGCGAACCAGGCGAGGCCTACCGTGGCGAACCCCTCCTTGGTGGTGAGGGTCCCGGGACTCCCGATCACCCGCCAGCCGAACAGTCCGGCCAGGATGGTGAGCACCGCCGACAAGGTGATCCAGCCGGCAACCTCCTGTTCCCGGTAGATGAGCGCGGTGACGGCCGCCGGAAACATGGCGGTCCCGGCCGCCACCACCACGGCGCCGATCACGTAGGACAGGCGACCGAAGATGGATCCCGGACGGCGAAGCCGGAAGGATCGTCCGGGTGAGGTCATGTCCGCCGGTGGTGGTGGCGCCGAGGGCCGCCGGGCGGGCTCACGCCGAGAACATCGACTCGACGGCAGCCATGGCGTCGGGTACGGTGAAGATGATCAGGTGATCGTGCTCCTCGATGGTCGTGGCGCCCGAGGGGACGAAGGCGATGTCACCGCGCACCATTCCTCCCACCACCATGCCATAGGGCAGGGTTAGTTCCAGGAGCGAGTGCCCCACCGCCTCGGAGCCCGGAACAGCCTCCAACTCGATCACCTCGGCGTCGGTGTCGGAGAAGGTCACTACCGAATAGACGGTGCCTCGGCGCACGAACCGGAGGATCGACGCGGCGGCGGTCAGGCGGGTGGACACGGTGGTATCCACCCCGATGCCCGCCAGCAGATCCACGTAGCTCATGCGCGTCACCCGGCTGATGGTGGTGGCGGCACCCATCGCCTTGGCTACCAGGCAGGGGATCAGGTTCATGGAATCGACACCGGTGAGGGCGACCACGGCGTCGTGAAGGTTGGTATCGAGCTCCCCGAACACCCTGGGATCGGTGGGATCGGCGGCGATTACGAGCGCGGACGGGACCTCCTCGGCCACGGCGCCGCACCGGGCCTCGTCGGGGTCGATCACCACGACCTCCATGCCCGCCTCGACCAGCAGGGCGGTGGTAAGCCGGGCCACGCGGGTCGTTCCGATGATCAATACCCGGCGGATGTCGCGGTCGTGGATGCCGATCAGCGACCTGGCTCGGTCGACGTTCCTGCTCTTGACCATCAGCAGCAGGTGGTCACCCTCTTCCACGGTCGTGTCTCCCCGCGCCACGATGGTGGAGCCGTTCCGGACCGCGGCGATGGCCAGCCAGCTGAAGCTCTCGTTGCGAGGAATATCCATCAGCGGTATTCCCACCAGCGGCGAGCCGGCGGTAACGGTGCCGCCGACGAGGGACAGTTGCCCTTCACCGAACTCGATGAGCTCGCTCAGCCCGGACTCCACCACCAGCGCAGCGATTTCCGCGGCTGCCGCCTCGACGGGATCGATCACCACATCTACGTCGATACCGTCGAGGCCGTCCCTGAGATCCGGTTCCTGCACCCGGGCGACGGTGCGTTCCACGCCCATCTTCTTGGCCGTGTGGCAGGCGAGGATGTTGGCGCCGTCGCTGGCGGTCACCGCGAGCAGTAGGCCGGCCTGACCGATTCCGGCTTGCTCGAGCGTAGCGGCGCTGGCGCCGTTACCCGTGATCACCAGAGCGTCGAGACGGTCCTTGAGTTCGGCGGCCCGGCGAGGATCGATGTCGATCACCACCACGTCCTGACCCTCTAGGGATAGGCGTTCGGCTATGTATCCCCCTACCGCCCCCGCACCCACCACCACGATGCGCATCTAGCCCTGATTCTTCATGTTTCCCGTCACACCGACGTACATTAGGCACGTCAACCTCATGAACTGATGCCTGCTACTCCAACACCAGGCAGGTGAAGGTCGCACCAGGCCAAGAAGCAACTACCAGTAGCGATAACCCCAGGGCAAAAGCCCAGAACTCGCGCTCCTGTCACCGTACAGACCCCCGATCCATGAAGAATTGGGGCTACAGCCGTACTCTTCCCATCGGTCGGCGCCCCATTGTAGGGGGCTCTGGGGAGATTCCACGCAACAAGCCCAGCAGTCGCCGGCGATTCCCACGCCGTTGGTTTGCCGCGGGCGAAGCCCGTCGGATTGGTTTGGCAGCGCCCCTTCCCCGGAGGTATGGGCCTGATGCCTCGAACCGACCGTGAAGGGGCTTGAAGGCGGTCCCGGATCGGCCTACGTTCCGGCCTGGTGGGGCGCCCGACCATGCGCGCGGCTCGGGCAGCCCGCCTGGCGCGGCGGCCGGAGCGCGACGGGAGGCAGGAAGTCCTGCTGTGATTGCTTGTCGCCTGTTCATCGTGTTGGTTGTTGCCGTGGCGCTAGTCGGCCCGGCCGCGTCGGCACGGAGCACCTCTGCGGATGGTCGGTCGTGCGTGGGCCTGAGCCCGCCCGTCGACGGGGTCATCACCGTGCCCTTCGATCCCGGTCCGGGCTACGAGGGCCACTGGGGAACCGACTACGAAGGAGACCGCGACGGCCTGGTCCAGGCGGCGGCCGGAGGGACCGTCATCTTCTCCGGCCGGGTGGTAGACAACCCGGTGGTCACCATCGACCACGGGGGCGGCCTGTGGACCAGCTACTCCTACCTGGGACATATCACGGTGCTGACCGGCGAGGATGTCGAGCGCGGAACGGTGGTCGGCACCGTGGGAGGCGATACCGGCCATGGCGACGTCCATCTGTCGGTCCGGATCGATGGCGAGTACATGGATCCGCTGAGGGTGATGGGTTGCCAGGCCAGGGCGCCGTCCGCCGGTCTCCGCCTGGTGGGACGGTCCTGAAGAGTCCGGGAGGTAGCCTCACGGGATGCGCATCGGCCTCCTGGGCGGAACTTTCGATCCTCCGCACGTCGCTCACCTGGCGGTGGCCGAGGCGGCCTTCCGGCAGTTGGGCCTGGAAGCCGTCTGGCTGGTACCGGCGGGGTCGCCCTGGCAGAAGGAGGGTACGGTGGTGACACCGGCCCAGGACCGGTGGGGCATGACCCTCGCGGCGGTTGAGGGGATACCGTACATGGAGGGCGACGACCGCGAGGTGGTCCGGCCCGGCCCGACCTATACCTTCGATACCGTGTCGGGCCTCGCCGATCACGAGGTGACGCTGATCCTGGGGGCCGACGCCGCCTCCCGGATCGCCTCGTGGCATCGGAGCGCCGAACTCCAGGAAATGGTGAGCATCGCCGTGGCGCCCCGGCCCGGTGTCGATCCGGATACGGTGGAGGAGGCCGTGATCACCCGCGTGAAGTGGCTCGATGTCCCGCAGCTCGACATCTCGGGCACGGACCTGCGCGAGCGCGCCATGGCCGGTCGGAGCCTGCGTTTCCTGGTGCCGGAGGGCGTATGGCGCTATATCGACGCGCGCGGCCTCTACCGCTGAGACACCGAGGCGCCTCCGGGCCGCCGAGAGTCCCGCACAATGTCCGTTCGGCCCGACCGTCGACGATAGAACCCCGGCTCAAGGCTTTGTGGTCCAGCCTGTCCTCGCCGTTCCCGGCACCCTATACTCCGGGTTGCCCCGAGGAGGTGTCGCCAGTCCGGGATAGCCGGCCATAGAGAACCAGCAGGTAACAGCCATCGAGATCACGTCGGCAGAACTCGCCGCCTTCGCGGCTGATGCCATCGACGCCAAGCAGGGAAGCGACATCGTGGTCCTCGACATGGGCGATCTGCTGGGAATCGTGGACATCTTCGTGATCGGCACCGGAACCTCCAAGCGTCAGGTCCGCACCATGCTCGAGGAGGTCGATCTGCGGCTCGGCCGGTGCGGTCGTAAGCCACTGCGCACCGAAGGCCTCGACACCGGTGAGTGGGTGCTGGCGGACTACGGAGACGTGGTGGTCCATATATTCCAGACCGAGGCAAGGGACTTCTACGCCCTGGACCGGCTATGGGGTGATGCGCCGCGCCTCCTCTGGGAGCCGGACTCACCGGACTGATCCGGCCGCAGGGCCGGCGGAGGAAACTTGGTAAGCTGGTGGGGATCCCCCATCCCGGTCGACGGACCGACCACGGGGCTGTAGCTCAGCTGGCAGAGCGCTTGCATGGCATGCAAGAGGTCACGGGTTCAAATCCCGTCAGCTCCACCTCATCCGCCCCCCGCCATCCCGCCCGTGATATTCCTGCCCCGGCACTCTCCTAGAATCACCGGCGTGACCAAACGGACCGAGAGATACGACCACGGCCGGGTCGAGGCGCGCTGGCAGGAGGTCTGGGAGAGAGACGGCATCTACCGCACGGTGGTGGACTGGGAGCGTCCCAAGCACTACGCGCTGACCATGTTGCCCTACCCGAGCGGTGATCTCCACATCGGGCATTGGTACGCCATGACTCCCTCGGACGCCCGGGCCCGCTACATGCGGATGAAGGGCTACAACGTCCTCTTCCCGATGGGGTTCGACGCGTTCGGGCTGCCGGCGGAGAACGCCGCGGTGCAGGCCAACATCCACCCCTGGAGATGGACCTACGCCAACATCGAGCGCATGCGCCGCCAACTCCGGTCGATGGGAACCATGATCGACTGGGAGCGCGAGGCGGTGTCCTGCACGCCGGAGTACTACCGCTGGACGGAATGGTTCTTCGCGCGGCTCTATGAGGCCGGCCTGGCCTACCGCGGCGAGGCCCTGGTCAACTGGTCCCCGACCCTCCAGACCGTGCTGGCCAACGAGCAGGTCATCGACGGGAGGGACGAGCGGACCGGCCAGCCGGTGGTCCAGCGCATGATGGAGCAGTGGTTCTTCCGTATCACCCGCTACGCGGAGGAACTCCTTGACTTCGGTGGTCTCGACTGGCCCGAGCCCATCAAGGCGATGCAGACCAACTGGATCGGACGCTCCGTGGGGGCGCGGGTCCGGTTCCCGGTGGAAGGCGCCGATCCGATCGAGGTGTTCACCACCCGCCCGGACACCCTCCACGGCGCCACCTTCATGGTGCTCGCCCCGGAGCATCCTCTGGTGGAGGTTCTCACCACCGCGGACCGGAGGGAAGAGGTGGAGGGGTACCGGGACGGCGCCGCTCGCCGTTCGGAGCTGCAGCGAACCGACCTGACTCGGGACAAGCACGGGGTGTTCACGGGTGGCTATGCGACCAATCCCGTCACCGGCGGCGACATCCCGGTCTGGATAGCCGACTACGTGCTGATGAGCTACGGAACCGGAGCGATCATGGCCGTTCCGGGCGAGGACAGCCGGGACTGGGAGTTCGCCGTCAGGTACGGGTTGCCCGTGGTGCGCACCGTCCGGCCGCCCGATCACTTCGATGGGGACGCCTACGAAGGGGATGGCCCATCGATCAATTCCGACTTTCTCGATGGCCTCTACATAGCCGAGGCCAAGGTGGCCATGATCGATTGGCTCGAGGCGAGGGGACACGGCGAGGGGGCCGTCCAGTACCGGCTGCGGGACTGGCTGATAAGCCGCCAGCGCTACTGGGGCTCGCCGATTCCGGTGGTCTACCGCGAGGACGGGACCGTGGAACTGGTACCCGATGACGCCCTGCCGGTGGAGTTGCCCGAGGACGTGGAGTTCATGCCGACCGGACGGAGCCCGCTCGTCTCCCATGAGCCGTTCCTGAGGGCGGTCGACTCGGAGGGGGAGCCGGCGACCCGCGAGACCGACACGATGGACACCTTCATGTGCTCGTCCTGGTACCAGCTCCGCTACCTGAGCCCGGCGTACGACCTCGCTCCCTTCGATCCCGAAGAGGCGGCCTACTGGCTGCCTGTCGACACTTACACCGGTGGCTCGGAGCACGCCGTGATGCATCTCATGTACACCCGGTTCTTCACCAAGGCGCTTCGCGACATGGGATGCTTCACGGACACGGCCGCCGCGATGAGGGCTCAAGGTCGTGATCCGGAGGGCATGTTCGACGAGCCGATGGTCATGCTCCGGAACCAGGGTCAGGTGCTCGGAGAGGAGCGCCGGGGTGACCGGGTGCTGGTGCTCGGCAGTCGGGAAGAGGACCGGCTGGTGGCCGACTCGGTGCTGGTGGTGACCGGTCCCGACGCATCGCCGGAGGAGGCGGACGGAGACCGTCTCGTGGGCGAGATCGTCAGCCGCACCGAGCGCATGCTGGTGGTCCAACCGCCGGATGGCGCCGAGCCCGTGACGGTCGAGATAGCCGAGAGCGCGACGATCGAGATCCCGACCATCCCGGGAGCCAACAGCGTCACCCAACTGCGCCACCGGCTGGACGTCCAGCGCATGTCGAAGTCCCGCGGCAACGTGGTCAATCCCGACGACCTGGTGGAACGGTTCGGCGCCGACACCGTCCGGACCTACCTCATGTTCGCCTTCGAATGGGAGAAGGGCGGCCCCTGGGACAGCCGGGGGATGAAGGGTGCGCAGCGCTTCATCGTGGATGTCTGGCGCCTCGGCAGGGCGGAATACCGGGCCGGGCAGGTGGATGACCCCGCCACCGCCGCGCTCCGGCGTCGCGCCCACCAGGCGATCATCAAGGTGGGACAGGATCTCGAGTCGTTCTCCTGGAACACCGCGGTGGCCGAATTGATGAAGCTGCGCAACTCGATGAACGACGCTCTGGCCGCCCGGAACGTCACCCCGGAGGTCTGGCGGGAGACGCTCTCCATCCTCGCCCTATTGCTGGCGCCGATCGCTCCCCATGTCACCGAGGAGGTCTGGAGCCTTCTAGGCAACGAGGCCAGCATCCACCTCGAGCCCTGGCCGGAGGCAGACATGGGGGCCGCCGCCGATGAGTCGGTGACGATGGTGGTTCAGGTCAACGGCCGGGTCAGAGCCCGGATCGAGGTACCCGTTGGGATCTCCGAGAGCGCGGCGTTGGATCTGGCCCTAGGCCACCACAACGTGGCTCGCCATGTGGCCGGGAGCGAGGTGCGGAGGGTTATCGACCGGAGGCCGCGGCTGCTCAACATCGTGGTATGACGATTTAGTTGCTAGTTGCTAGTTGCTAGTTGCTAGCAATAGGTATCATAGCTTAGAGATGTTCTGAGCCGGCCGGCTGGTCGTCTTGCGGGGGGCTCGTGGCGCCGCCGTCCGTCTCGTCACTCTCGGGTCCCAGCACGGTATGCAGGATGGCTTCGGCGTCGGTTTCGGGCACCTCGAAGTGTCCGAGGGTATGCGCGATCAGGGCATCGAGGGCGGCCTGGCGTTCCGCTACCACGTGATCGACCAGGCCGTTCCGCTGCAGGTCGGCGGCGTCGTCCACATCCTCGGCCCAGGCCAGAACCACCACATGGGGGTTGTGTTCGCGGGCGACGCGGGCGAACTGTTCGACGGTTGCCGGTGGGCTGTCGACCGCCAGGACGATACGGGCTTCGCCGAGACCGGCCCGTTCCGCTATGAGATGGCGTGACACGTCACCGACCAGAAGGGCGCGGCCGCACTCCGCTGCTTGCCGCTCGGCCTGGGGGTCCAGCGAGACGATCGTGTACGGGACCGACACCTCTTCGAGAGCGTCGAGGATGCGATGAGCGCGCGGCCCGTATCCGGTCACCACCACATGATCCCGGAGATCGCTGCCGTGGTGGGCGAAGGCGTCAGGGCCGCCCATGACCTGTGTCTCCGAACTCGGGCCGCTCGCCTTGGCCATGCGGGCAGCCATCCGGTCGCCCAGCCGCAGGGCGTAGGGACTCAGAGCCATCAACAACACCGTCACGGCGATGAAGGCATCGGTGCCACCGTCCAGGCCGGCCGGAACGAGCCCGAACTCCTCGCCTGCTCGTTCGAGCACGAAAGAGAACTCGCCGATCTGGGCGAGAATCAGCGCCGAGGACACCACAACGGTCCGCGGTTGCCGTAGCGCGGCGGCGGCAGCCGCGGTCGACAGCAGCTTCACCACGACCACGCCGATGGCGAGGCCGATGACGAGCAGCGCGTTACGGGCCAGGTATGCCGGATCGAACAACATGCCGATCGATACGAAGAAGGTTGCCGAGAAAAGGATCTGCAGCGGCATCACCTCTCCCATCGCACGCGCCGCCAGGCGGCTCTCGCTGACCATCAACCCGGCGAGGAACGCGCCGAGCGAGATCGAGATGTCGAGGAGGCTGGTGAGGTATGCGGTGCCGAAGCAGATTGCGAGCACGGTCAGCAGGAACACCTCGCCCGACTGGTGGCGAGCCACCCAACGCATCAGCCTCGGAACCACAGTGCGTGCCAGGATCACCACCACGGCAACTATGCCCAAGGCCTTACCGATAGCTATGAACACATCAACCGGCGCCGCTGGCTGGTTCCCCAGGAAAGGCACCAGCAACACCATCCCTACGATGGCGAGATCCTGGAAGATCAGCAACGAGACCGCCACGTTGCCGGTGGGAGACGTGGTCGCACGGCGTTCCGACAGCATCTTGAGCACGATGGCCGTGCTGCTCAGGGACACCAGCAACCCGGTGAACAGCGAAGTGCGCCAGCCCGCGCCGAAGGCCGACACCAGCAGAGTCACCACGGCGGTCGTAATCGCGACCTGGATCGAGCCACCGACAAGGAACAGGGATGCCAGCCTTCGCACCCGCTCGAGACTGAACTCGATACCGAGGGTGAACAGCAGCAGGACCACGCCGATGTCCGCCGTCTGGTTCACCAGATCGATGTCACCGACGAGGCCGATGCCGCCCGGTCCGATCACCGCGCCCGCCGCCAGGAAACCGACTATCGGCACCGTTCCCAGGCGCGCCGACCCCAGCGCGATCAGCGTTCCCGCCACCAGCAGGATCGCGAGTTCCTCCAAGAGCGGAGGGACCGAGAGAGCCAGCAGCATCCTGTCACGATACCCCTTCCCACCAGGAAACTCCCCTATAACCGGAGCACCTTCCGCCCGGCATCGTGGTGTTAGAAGGGTTCTGAGAAACGTCCCGTTGGCCCGATAGCCGGAAACGACACCCCGGTTAGAACCATCGCGGTTAACCGGATCCCGTTGTTCAGCATCCCCCCGGCCGGCTGCCGAGGCCGGTGGATGGCGGCTGTCTCAGAACTCGGCGGAGCGGTAGGCCTGCCGGGCCTTGATCCGGGTCCGGTAGTTGAACACCCCGCCCGCGTATACCCGCCCGGCCACCCTGATCAGCAGGACGATGAACCCGATCATCAGCACGAACGCGGCCAGTTGCTCCCAGAGGGCCACCGAGTCGGACACGGCTCGAACGGGGAGCACGAAGGGGGCGGTCACCGGAACCAGCGTGAGAACCGTCGACCACACCGTGTCCGGGTTGCCGGAGACGTAGAGGATGCCGATCATGTAGCCGGCCACGGTGACGATCATCAGGGGGAAGGCGGCGTTCTGGGCATCCTCCGGACGATGGGCTATGGCCCCCACCGCCGCATAACCGGTGGCGTAGACGAGGTAGCCGAGCACGAACCAGACCAGCGCGATGGCCAGGAACCCGGCGTCGACTTCGGGCAGGGTGATGTCGAGGACCAAGCGGACGGCCACGATCAGGCTTGCTGCGATCGATCCGAACTGCAAGAGGCCGAGTAGTCCCACCCCGATGATCTTGCCCGCCAGGAGCTGCCACGGACGTAGCGAGGCGAGCAACACTTCTGACACCCGGTTGGTCTTCTCCTCGGTTACACCCAGCAGCACCCATGATCCGGTCGTCATGACGGCCATGAACAGGAGCACCAGCGCCACCTGGGAGATCACGAACTGTCGATCCTCGGCGGCGGCATCGGCGTCGTATTCGGGTTCGACGTTCACGGCCCTCACCGTCTCGCCGCTGATGATCGGCACCGCCCGCTCGGACACGTCGCCGCTAGCCACCATGCGCTGCACCTGGTACGACAGGACGGCTTGTCGCAGCGCGGACTCGAGCTCGGAGGGCGTGTCCCTGCTTACCAGTACCTCTACATTGCTGCCGCCCCCGACCAGGGCCGCATCCACGGATCCAGCCGCCACGGCCGCTGCCGCCGCGTCGCTGTCGGCGGACTTGGTGAGATCGATCCGGTAGGAGCCCGGCTCTCCCGGCGCCCGCGACCTCGCCAGCTCGCCCTGGCCCACGTTCTCGGCGCCGACGGTGGCGACCCGGTAGGTGCGGACCGATCCGTCATCTCCGAAGAACCCCGGAATGGCTATACCCGCGCCGACAAGGATGGCCAGAAAGAGCCAGCTCAGCGCGTAGGACTTGCTCAGGCCGCGCTCCAGGAGTTCGCGCCACATCACGAGGCCGATCGCCCGGTAGGTGGTCACGATGCGACCGCTTCCCTGAAGAGGTCCGACAGGGTGGGCGGACCGTAGGAGAACTCCCGGATCGTCCGGCCGTCCGCTAGCGCGGCCATTATCTCGTCCATGCCTATCTGCGCAGGCACCCTGAGAACGTGACGATTGCCTCGCGACTCCACCAGCCGGACACCGGGAATGGCGGGGGTGAGGGCCGTCCACGAGTCCAGATCCACCTCGACTCGCCGGTGGGTCGCTCGGTCCTTCAGCGTCCTGACCGGTCCGGACAGGGCCACGCGGCCCTGGTTGATGATGGCGACGTCATCGCACAGGTGCTCCACAAGATCAAGCTGATGGCTCGAGAAGAGCACCGCCGATCCTTGTTCCGCCCTCTCCTGCAGTATCCGGGACATCTCCTCCACGCCCAGCGGATCGAGGCCGCTGAAGGGTTCATCCAGGACCAGGAGTTCGGGATCGTGTACCAGCGCGGTCACGAGCTGTACCCGTTGCTGGTTTCCGTGCGAGAGGTCGTCTACCCGGGAACCTGCGCGTTCTTCGAGCCCGATCCGGGCGATCCACCGGTCGGCGGCGTGGGCGGCGGTCGTCTTGTCGAGCCCGTGGAGCCGGGCGAAGTAGATCACCTGGCGGCGCACCGGCATTCGGGGGTAGAGGCCGCGCATCTCCGGCATGTATCCGAACTGCCGGCGAGCGTCATGGGTGACGGGTCGACCCATCCAGGTCACGGTGCCCCCATCGAGGCGCAGCAGGCCGAAGACGGCGCGCATGGCACTGGTCTTACCGGCGCCGTTGGGGCCCAGGAAGCCGACGATCCGCCCGGGCCTGACCGAGAAACCGCAGTCGTCCAGGGCGACCACCTCACCGTAGCGCTTGGTCAAGCCGTCAAGTTCGAGCACGGGACACCTGCCATGTGGCTGTTCGGAGGGTAATCACCACCGGCTCGTATCCTCCCCGACCCTCACCGCCCCGATGCCACAGGGGGCTTCTCAATCACTTTCCTTGCCGGTACAAGTACCGCGGCGTCGTGGATGAAGGAGGCTGCCCATGTCGGAGACGCCGTCCGGTAGCGGCGTACCGGCTGCGGCACCGGGTGTGCCGGTATCGCGCCGGGGCGCCTACCTGGCCCTCGGCGGCGCGCTGGTGGTCGTGATCGGTTTCGCCCTCTGGAACCGGCCCACGGCCCCTCCGCCGGAGTCCCGACCGTCCCCGGAGGTAGTGGCAGTACCCGGGTCCGCGGTCGGCGCCGCTCCGCCTGTGGCAACCGTTTACGTCTCGGGTGCGGTTGCGGCGCCCGGCTTGGTGGTGTTACCGGAAGGAAGCCGGGTGGCCGATGCGATCGCGGGCGTGGGCGGCGCGCTGCCGGGCTCGGAGCTTCGCGTGGTGAACCTGGCTGCGCCGGTGACGGACGGTATGCACCTCGACATCCCCTGGGCCGGCGATGATCCGGGCGCGGTGCTATCACACGGGTCCGGCGCGGGATCGGGCTATCCGGTCGATCTGAACCGGGCGGATCATGAGGCCCTCACGGGTATCCCCGGGGTGGGGGAGGTTCTGGCGTTGCGCATCGTCGCCTACCGGGAGTCCCACGGCCCCTTCATGACGCTGGAGGATCTGCTCGACGTTCCGGGCATCGGCGAAGGCAGGCTGGCCGGAATGCGTGACTACGTAGAGGTGCGTAGATAGGCCGCCTGCCCGACCCGCAGGCCAGATGGTTCCTGGCCGGCGCCGGCGCCATCTGGATCGGAGTGGTCGCCGGGCTCCGGGTGCCGTGGCTGGCGGTCGTGGCATTGGGCGCCGCAGCCGTGGCCGGCCTCTGGCAGAGATGGGGCGCCGCCGTGGTGGCAGGCCTGATGGCCTTGGGGGTCGTCGGTGGCTTGTTCCTGGGCGCTCGCCAGCAGGCGATGGCGAACACACCTCTCCCCCCGGGCGAGGTGACCGTCCTCGTCGAGGCTCTGACCGACGCTTCGGGTCGTCCGGACCGGGACCGAGTCCTCGTCCGGGTGCTGGGTATCGAGGGAGCAGCGGGGCCGGTCACCTGGGACGGTCCCGCCGGCCGGCTCCGGGGTGACGTGGCAGGCTGGACCCGGGCCAGCCGGTGGTGGGTCGAGACGACCATGCATCGCGCGGCGGATCCGGTCATCAGGAGCCCTGCCAGGGACCCCGTGGTCTGGCACGGCAGGCTGGCCGGCGCCCGTTCCGCCCCTGGACAGGTCGGGTGGGTGGCCGGACAGGCCGCCCGGGTTCGCTCCCTCATCATCGATCGTCTCCGACCGGATAGCGACCGGGGGAGGGCGCTCCTGGCCGGATTCCTGCTGGGGGATGTCTCGCACCTGCGACCGTGGGAGGAGGAGGCGATGCGCCGTGCCGGGCTGTCGCACTTCGTGGCCGTTTCCGGGAGCAACGTGGCGCTCTTCCTGGGCGCCCTGTTCCTGGTGGCGGGCCCGCTGGGCTGGAGTTCCGTCCGCCGGGCAATCCTGGGTCTGGCCGGCCTGGCCTTCTTCGTCCTCCTGATCGGGCCGGACCCGTCGGTGGTGCGGGCCGCGACCATGGCGGCGCTGGTCCTCATTGCGCGCCCCTTCGGCTTGCGCCCGGACATCTGGAGGGTGATAGGGGTCGGGGTGGGGCTGCTCCTCCTGGTCTCCCCGGAGCTGGCCTTCAGCCTCGGATTCCAGCTCTCGGTCGCCGCCACGGCCGGGGTGGTGGTCGGAGCCGGATGGTTTCGCAGCCTTCGCCCCCGGTGGCTCGCAACGTCGCTCGGAGCAGCCTGCGGCGCTCAGCTGGCAGTGGCCCCGATCCTCCTGCTCGCGATCGGGCAGCTCTCCCTGTGGTCGCCGGTGGCCAACGTGGCGGCCGCTCCGCTCGTGGTGGCGGCGACCGGGCTGGGAGGGGCCGGGGTCGTCGTGGGTCTGGACTGGTTGGTGGAGGCAGGCGCGCTGCTGGCTCGGGCGGTCCTGGGAATCGCCGATCTGTCGTCAGCCCTTCCGCAGATCGGGTGGATGGCGGCCCTGCTGTTCGCCGGGTGTGGGTTGGTGGCGGTGTCCCGCCGCCTCCGCCCGGCGGCGGTGCTGGCCGCCAGCCTGCTCGCCTGCTCGTTGACGGCCTTCGCCGGTCCGCTCACGTTGGCGGGTTCTCCGGCCCGGCCGGCCTTCGTGGCTCTCGACGTGGGCCAGGGCGATGCGCTGTTGCTGCTGGGCCGCCAGGGTGAGACGGTGCTGGTCGACGGGGGAAGCGACGGCGCCAGGGTCCGGGCCGGACTGGCCCGGTTCGGTGTCGGAGCCGTGGACCTGCTGGTCCTGTCGCATGCCCATGACGACCACTATGGCGGCCTGGGGGACGTCATCGGATCTATTCCGGTCGGGCAGCTGTGGTACGCACCCTTCCCCGGCCAGCCGGACGGGTACACGAGCCTGGTGGAGAGGGCCGGGCAGGTGACCAGAGTCGCGATCCCGAGCCTGGGCCTTCACCGGATCGGCTCAATCCGGCTTGAGGTCCTGGGTCCGGTCCGCAGGTATGAGTCTCTCAACGACCAGTCGATCGTGATCCGGGCCACGCTCGGTGGCGGCACGGTTCTGCTGACCGGGGACATAGAGACCGTCTCCCAGGCCGATCTCGATCCTCCCCGGGTGGATGTGCTGAAGGTTCCCCACCAGGGCGCCGCCACCTCCGATGAGGAGTGGCTGGTACGGACAGGCGCCTCCGTGGCCGTGGTCAGCGTCGGACCCAACCGGTTCGGGCACCCCTCCGAGGAGTTACTGGCCGCGCTGGAGCGGGCCGGAATGGAGGTGCGTCGTACCGACCGGGAGGGTGACGTGGTCGTCGGCCTACGGCCGTGACGATCCGGCTCGGCTCGAGCAGACCCCATCGCTACGATCCGGATCGATGGCCATGACGAAGCAGCCCAAGCGGATCCTGATCACCGGCGCCGGCCGGTGGTCCGGAGGGGACGAGGGGGGTCTGGGGGCGGCGCTGGCGATCCGGCTCGCCGGGCGCGGACACACCGTCGTCATCAACCACCGCTCCAGCGATGAGGCGGCCGAGCGGCTGGTCAAGGCGATCCGGAGCGGGCCGGGACGGGCCCTCGCCCTCCGGGCGGACGTAACCGACCCGGAGCACGTCGAGAGGATGGCCGGCTCCATCTCCCGGGAGTTGGGAGGACTCGACGTGCTGATCAACAATGCCGGCCTCTTCCTGCTCAAGGACTACGAAGACCTGAGCGCCGAAGAGTGGGAGTCCCAGATCGCGTCGACGGCTACGGCCACTTATTACGTGTCCAGGGCGGTACTGCCCCTCCTTCGCGAGCAGGCGGGCCGGATCATCAACATTTCCGACGCGGGCGCCGATCGGATCACCGCCCGGCCCCGTACCCTCCCGTACCACATCGGCAAGATGGGAGTGCTGATGATCACCCGGACCATGGCCAGGGCGGAAGCCGGCCGCGGCGTCACGGTCAACGCCATCCTCCCGGGCGTCCTGGAAAACTCCGATCCGCTCCCGGATCGGGACCGCATACCGGCAGGACGCCACGGCACCGCTGACGACGTCCTGGAAGCGGTCACCTTCCTCATGAGCGAGGAGGCGGGCTACGTAACCGGGGCCTTCATCCAGGTCGGCGGGGGTTGGAACCTCTAGTGGTCCCCTCGCAGACGGACCACTAGTGAAGACGCTCACCCACCTGAGGGGTCCGACGAATCCCGGTCCGGGCGACCGGCGGGGCCTGCTCGACCGCGCCGGCGAGCTGTTGGCCGGCGCCGGATTCGAACCATCCGAGGTCATCCGGATCGACGTGCCGGGCCGGGGCCAGTCGGTAGGGGGAGAGGGAATGCTGCGTCCCGAGGTCGAGCCGATCGTGCCCGCCCTGCAGTCCGGGTCCCTGTTCGGCGGGCGCACGGGCGTCATGCTGATGGACGCCCATCGACTCCAGGCCGATGAGGCGGCCGTGGTGGCCGAGTTGCTTGCCAACCATGCTGACGAAAGCCGGCCGGTGGTGCTGGTCACGACCGGGAAGCTCCCGACCCCGCTCGCCGCCCACGTGAAGAGGAATGCCGAGGTGATAGCCGTCCGCAAGCTGGCCGACGGGGATGTTGCGGGGTGGGTCCGCAACGCCGCTCGCGGGCGCGGGCTCCGCCTCGGTTCGGATGCTGCTCAAGCGCTCATCCAACGCTTCGGGTCCGACGTGGGCGCCATCGACCAGGCTCTCGACCAGTTGAGCACCGTCGACGGCCCGGTAACGGATCAGATCGTCCTGGAGCGGTTCCGTAACCGGCCGGATCAGCCCCTCTGGAAGCTGACCGACGCCCTGGCCAAGGGAGTGGTGGACGACGCCATCCGACGGCTGCATGACCTCCTCACCCACGGGCACCCTCTCGTCATCGTGGCGGCAATCGAGAACGACCTCCGGAAGAGGGCGCTGGCGGCGGCCGCTCCCGACATGGCTACGTTCGCAGAGTGGATCCGCGCCAAGCCCGGCGCCTACCCGACCCGGAAGGCGTGGCAGGCGGGACGGGCCATGTCGAGAGAGGACCTGAACAGAGCCGTGGACGCGGTTCGCAGGACCGATGCCACGCTCAAGAGCATGCCGGAGGAGACCCACCTGCCGACCCTGGAGCGGTTGGTGGCTGCCCTCTGCTACTGGTATCGAGGCTAGTTGTTAGTCGCTAGCAGCCGTAACTATCAGCTAGAAACGAGAGACCAAAGAACTAGGAACTGGAAACGAGGCGCTCCAGCTTGGCCTTACGGCGGTTGGCGGTGTTCTTCTTGAGGACACCCTTGGCCACAGCCTGATCGGTGCGCTTCTGTGCGATTCGCAGAGCCTGCTCGGCTGCCTCACGGTCGCCGCTCGCGGCGGCTTCCTCCACGTGACGTGTCCGGGTCTTCAACTCGGAACGGATAGCCCGGTTGCGGCCCCGGTTGGCGATGGCCTGCCGGTCGCGCTTTTCCTGTGACTTGGTGTGTGGCATATCTTCGAAGGGTGGGGTATGCGAGAGCCGTGAGGCTAGCAGGCCCGACCGGCCATTCCAACGGCGCCATCTCCCGGCATCGTCCCCCGGCATCGTCCCCCGGCAGCGCCGGTGGGCGCGGGTATCATATCCGGCCATGTTGGACGGTCGGCGGGCCCGGATCCTGCGCACCATGGTCGAGGAGCACATCCGCACGGGTGCGCCGGTAAGTTCCCGCGCCATTCTCGAGGCCGGCAACCTGCCGGTTTCCAGCGCCACGATCCGGACAGAACTGGTGGCGCTCCAGGCCGCCGGCTACGCGTTCCAACCTCACACATCCGCCGGGCGGGTCCCGACGCCGCAGGCCTATCGCTACTACGTGGACAGCCTGATGCGTCCACGGGAGACGCCGGTTGCCTCCGCCCGGGTGGCCGAGTTCTTCGCATCCGTCCAGACGGAGTTGGGCCGCCTGCTCAAGGCCACGTCCGCCCTGCTCAGCGAGATCACGCATTTCCCGTCAGTCGTGACCGGCCCCAGCATGGTAAACGAGGTCATCCGCGGGGTGCACCTGGTCCGTACCACCGGCGATACGGTCCTCATGGTGTTGGTAACGCTGGCCGGACGGGTATCCCAGACGCTCCTGCATCTGCCTGAACCCGTGGGCGGATCCGAGGTGCGGGAGGCCGAGACGCTGATCCGTCGCTTCCAGGTCGGGACCCCGATGTCCGACAGCTTTGACCTGGAGGCGATGTCCCTTGCAGGTCCCACCGAGGGGGCCGCATCGATCCTGCGGCAGGCAGCCGCGGCCTTCGAGTGCACCGCCGCACCGGACCACGAGCTGTACATGGGTTCGGCGCCCCATTTGACGGCTGCCTGGGGAGAGTTGTCCAAGGTCCAGGGCGTCCTCGACATCCTGGAGCGGGAGGCGTCCCTGCTCGAGGTACTGGGGCACCTCCCTGCCGGGACAGAGGTGCGGATCGGCTCCGAACTGGGCATCGACTCCGCCACGGACATCTCACTCGTGACCACCACCTATGGCGAGGAGTCTTCCGGTCCCGGCGGCCGGCTCGGGGTGCTGGGACCGATGAGAATGGACTACGGCCGGACCATCCGGGTCCTGGAGGACATCGGGGTCGGTCTCGACGAGAGCCTTGGCGAGAACTGATACACCGACGGCAGAGAGACCGAGATGGCCGATTATTACCGCATCCTGGATGTTGAGCGCGACGCGTCCCGAGACGACATCAAGCGCGCCTTCCGGCGGCTGGCTCGGGAGTCCCACCCCGACGCCAATCCCGACGATCCTACGGCCGAGGCCCGTTTCCGCCAGGTTGCGGAGGCATACGAGGTCCTGTCCGATCCCGAGCGGCGCGCCCGGTACGACCGTGGGGAGACGCTGGATCCGGGTGCGTTCTTCCAGGGCCCGGGCTCTCTTGACGACCTGCTGCGCTCCGTATTCGGTGACGGCAGCATCTTCGGAGCGGCTTCCCGGGAGCCACGGGTCAATCGGGGTCGGGACGTACGGGTCAATCTGGTGCTGACTCTGGAGGAGGCGGCCTTCGGGGTCGAGAAGTCGGTCGTGTTCCGGACCGCCCTGGCCTGCGGGTCGTGTGAAGGCTCGGGTTCCGGAGACGGCGCCGGTCTCCAGGCCTGCCGGATCTGCGGAGGGAGCGGCCAGGTGAGGATGGCCCGGCGGAGCGTGTTCGGCTCGTTGATGACCCTGACCACCTGCCGGTCCTGCCAGGGCGACGGCTCGGTGCTGGCCAATCCGTGCCGGTCCTGCCGCGGAGAGGGAATCCGGGAGGGTGAGAAGACCGTGCAGGTCGACATTCCTGCCGGCGTGGAGGCGGGCAACCGCCTCCGCCTCCCGACCCGGGGGGAAGCCGGTCGCCGCGGGGCCGTCGCCGGCGACCTCTACGTCGATCTGGTGATCGAGCCCCATCCTGTCTTCGAGCGCGATGGGGACGACCTGATCAGCGAGGTCTCGGTGGGCGTCGCCGCCGCGGCGCTGGGAACCCATGTGGACGTGCCTCTCCTCGATGGCGGGACCCATCGGATCAGGGTGCCGGCCGGATCCCAGCACGGGGAAGTTATCCGGGTGGCCGGAAAGGGGATCACCCGCCTGCGCACATCTCGTCGAGGTGATCTATACCTGCGCGTCAAGGTGGTGGTGCCCACCAAGCTCAGCCGGACCCAGCGCAAGCTACTGCGCCAGTTCGCCGATGCCGGTGGTGAAGAGCTCCTGTGAGGCGCCGATGCGCGGGCCCGGCCTGCCATCCGCGGCGAGAATCAAACTAATGGTGGTCATCGATAGTCCAGGCTCTCGTGGTATCCTGAACGGGCCTTTGGAGCTCCGCACCATCGCCCTGCTTCGTTAATGCTTCCCTCCGCGCCGCCTGCCCTCACTCTGCATGTCCCCGGCATCAGCCTGATGCTGGACCTGCTCGGCGAACGGGATTCCCACCTCCGGATGGTGGAAACGGCATATCCCGAAGCTGTGATCGTGGCGCGTGGTGACGAGATCGTGTTCCAGGGCGACGAACGGGCGGCCCGCCGTGCCCACAAAGTGGTGGAGGAGTTGCTGATGCTCGTGCAGCGGGGCATGAGTCTGGAGCCGGAAGGTGTGAATCGGGTGATACAGATGGTCAATGACTCGGTGCCCTCTCCCAGTGGTGTCCTCGGGGAGACCATCGAAGTGGCCCGCGGCAAGATCATCCGGCCCAAGACGGTAGGCCAGCTCCGCTATGTCGAGGCGATCCGTCGGTCGACTCTCGTCTTCGGGATCGGACCGGCCGGGACCGGCAAGACCTATCTGGCCATGGCGGCCGCCACGGAGTCCTTGATCACGGGGAAGGTCAAGCGGATAGTCCTCACCAGGCCGGCGGTCGAGGCAGGGGAGAGGCTCGGCTTCCTGCCCGGCGACCTGGAGGCCAAGTTCAACCCCTATCTCCGACCGCTGTACGACGCCTTGTACGAAATGCTCGGGCCCGACGACGTCATGGGCTACATAGAGAGGGGAACGATCGAGATCGCCCCCCTGGCCTACATGCGGGGCCGCACGCTCAACGACTCGATCGTGGTACTGGACGAGGCGCAGAACACGTCCCGCGCTCAGATGAAGATGTTCTTGACCAGGCTGGGGTTCAACTCGAAGATGATCATCACCGGCGACGCCACCCAGGTCGATCTGCCGCCGGATCGCCTGTCGGGGCTGGCCCACGCCCGGGGAATCCTGGGGCAGGTGCGGGACGTCGCGGTGGTCCACCTGGACGCCGCCGATGTCGTTCGCCACCGTCTGGTGGCAGAGATCGTGGAAGCCTACGAGGCGGCGGACAAGGGGCCGACCGGCCGATGACACCCCGCGTCAGGGCCGTGATCACCGGGCTGATCCTGGTGGCTACCGCTGCACTCTCCTGGGCCGGCATGCTGATCAACCAGGAGTTCACCACCGTCCAGGTGGTGGTGGGGGAGCCGGCGCCCCAGTCCTTCGTGGCCGAGTCCCCGATCGAGATCCAGGACTCCGCTGCCACCGAGGTCGCCCGCCAGGCGGCGCGGGATGCGGTGGACCCGGTGTACGGGCGGCACGAGGAAATCGACGCCATCGTGATCAACGACATCCGGGCCTTCTTCCAGTCGCTGCGGGCCGCCACCGTCGATCAGGGCGCCCGCCCGTTGCCGGTGGTCACCACGACGAGCACCGTGGTCCGCCAGACGGTACCCACGACCACCGTCGCGACGACCGTCGCCACGACTGTCGATCCAGGTGCGGAGCCGGGGCAGGAACCAGCCACGGATACCCAGGAGGCGCCCACGCCCACCACCCTGCCCGCCGCCGTGGCCGCGACGGCCGGTGTCAACGGGCGGGTGTTCATCGATACCGATGCCAACGGGTTCTTCAACCTCGCGGTGGACTACGGCCTCGGAGACGTGAGGGTGGTGGCCTACGACGCGACCGGGACCCGCTTCGAGACGGTCACGTTCTCGGACGGTCGTTACTCGGTCGGACGGATGGCGCCGGGGCCCGCGGCCGTTCTCATCGATACCGACTCCGTTCCTGACAGGTTGACCGGCCCCGAGCAGCTCCTCTCCCAGGAAGTTGAGCTCGTGGACGGCCAGGAGACGGTTACGATCCACATCCCCCTGCGCCCCGCCGTGACCTCCAAGGACACCCAGTTGGCCAGCCTCCAGGCGCGCGGCCTGCTGCTGTCGGACAGTGCGGTCTCCCTCCTTGTGGACATCGCCACGGGGGACGTCCTGCGCGAGATCCGGGGCCAGGAGCCGTGGCTGCTCTCGATCGAACGCGAGACCCTCCTGCTGGCGACCGAGGCTCTCAATACCGACGGCGGGATCCTCAGCGAGGACCTGCGCGAGGTCCAGATACAGATCCGCTCCACGCCCAGGTTCGTGCAGCTTCCGGATGCCGACTCGGCGATATGGCAGCAGGTCTCCCAGGTGGTCCCGGAAGTGGCCACCGTGTTCCTAGCGGCCAACAAGACGGTCGACGCCGTGGCTACGGAGGGTCAGCGGGAGGAGGAGGCCGCCGAGGTCGTCCCCCTGACCATCCGGTATGAAGCCGGTGAAGTGATCGTGGAGGAGGGCCAGGAGGTAACCGAGGAGATCGAGGCGGCGCTGTCCGATGCGGGGTTACTCGGGCGGGCGGCGCCCCGATACGTAGCGCTGGCGGCGGCGGTGGCCATCGTGGTCGGGTTGCCTGCGCTCTACCTGTACAGGTTCCAACGGAACGTCTGGAACTCGATGCGCCGCATGTCCCTGTTCGGCCTGCTGGTGGTGCTCGCCGCGGTGTCGGCCCGTGGGGCGGCCGTGTTCGCGGCCGGGGGAGACGGCGCGATCGGCTTCCTGATGCCGGCGGCCGCCTTCGGCCTGATGACCGCCATCCTGTTCGACGCCCGCACGGCGGTGCTCATGGCTGTGGTGGTGGGATCCATGACGTCCATTGCCACTACCGACCCGGGCTTCACGCTGTACGCAGGCCTGTCGGTGCTCGTACCGATCCCGTTCGTATCGGCTATCTCAGCCCGGCGCGACCTGCGCAGGGCGGGCTTGTACATCATGGCGATGTGCGGCGGCGTCGCGGCGCTGATCGCCTGGTTCTTCCCCCAGGACATCAGCATTCTCCGGTCGGCGGCGTTCGCGGTCGGCGGTGGCGCCATCTCCTGGCTGGTCGGAAGCTCACTGCTCTCGGTTCTGGAGATCGTGTTCGACATCACCACCTCGCTACGACTCCTGGACCTGACCGATCGCAACCATCCTGCCCTCCGCCTGCTGGAGGAGAAGGCCATCGGCTCCTTCAACCACTCCCTGATGGTGGGGACACTGGCGGATCGGGCGGCCCGAGCGGTGGGTGCGAACCCGTTGCTGGCCCGGGCGGGCGCCTACTACCACGATCTCGGCAAGACGGAGCATCCGCAGTTCTTCATCGAGAACCAGTTCGGCATCCAAAACCCCCACGACGAGATGCCTCCCCTGCAGTCCGCCGAGGTGCTGCGCCGCCACGTGCTGGACGGGCTGAGCCTGGCGCGCAAGTTCCGGATCCCCGGAGATGTAGCCGAAGCCGTCATCACCCACCATGGCGACGGCATCATGCATTTCTTCTACAACAAGGCCCGCAAGCAGTACGGAGACGATGCCGTGGACAGGGAGGACTACCGCCACGCGGGGCGCAAACCGGTCAAGAAGGAAATGGCCATCGTCATGCTGGCCGACTCGGTCGAGGGCGCCTGCCGGGCGGTCTTCCAGGTGGAGGAGCCCACGCCCGAACGCATCGAGCAGTTGGTGGAGAAAGTGGTTGGGGAGAAGGTGGCCGACGGCCAGTTGTCGGCTTCGGATGTGACGCTGGGGGATCTCAGCAGGGTGAAGGAAGCCATGGTCGAGGCTCTGGTGGGGCACTACCACCAGCGCATCCCGTACCCGGACTTCCCCGGCGGAGAACCGGGTTGACCGCCCGCGGTTGGATGCGTAGCCCGTGGAGATTCTCTTATCGAACCACCAGGACCTGCCGGTCGACGGGGATGGCCTCCGCGCCCTGGCGGCGGTCGTGCTGGAGAAGGAGGACATGCCATCGTCCACCGAGGTGGGGATCATGCTGGTAACCGACGATGACATGGCGGTACACAATCAGCGGTTCCTGGGCCGGGAAGGGCCGACCGACGTGTTGGCGCTACCTCTTGCGCCGCGCGGTGTGGGGCATCGGGAGAGCGCCGCCCGGAGCGGGGCCGGGGTTCCGTACGCGCTCGGCGACGTGATCATCGCGCCCGGCTACGTCGAAGACCAGGCGCGGCGCCTCGGCACTGCGTATGAGCATGAGATGGCGCTCATGGTCACCCACGGCCTGCTGCACCTGATCGGTTATGACCATGAGTCGGACTCGGAGGCCGAACAAATGGAGTCGAGGGAGCGCCACCTCCTGGCCGCGATCGGGATGGAGCGGCGATGAACTGGCTGGCCTGGGCGGCGGCGGTGGCGGTGCTCTCGCTGGCGGCCGCGCTCCGGGCGGCCGGGGAGTCGCTGGTCCGCACGCCCCGAGCCGATGCCCTGCACGACGCCGCGGACGGCAGTGAGGGCGCCGGGATCGTCGCGGAGCTGCTGGAGGAGCGCACCCGTATCCGGCCGGCCATCTCCTTGATACATGCCACCCTCCTGGTGACCGTCGCCCTTTCGGCCGCCTGGGCTACCGGGGCCACGCTGAGCGGGTCACGGCTGGCGATGGCGCTGGCGATGACGGCCGCCATGATCGTGCTGCTGGGAGACCTGTGGCCCCGCTCGGTCGGCCGGAAGCGGCCCCACCGCATCGCATACCGGCTGGCCAGGCTGTTGCGCCTGGCCATTTCGATCGGCAGCCGGGCGGGAGACCTGATCGAGGACGAGGAGGACATCGTCCCGGCCCCGGCCGTGGCCAACGGCGATCACGATCCGTCGGATCGAGAGGAGATCCGCATGATCTCCTCGGTGCTGGAGTTCTCCGATGCCATCGTGCGCGAGGTGATGGTGCCGCGCACGGACATGGTGACGCTGGGCGCCGCCAGCACCACCACGGAGGCCCTGGATCTCATCCTGGACTGCGGCTACTCGCGGGTGCCGGTCACCGGCAAGGGGACCGACGACATAGTGGGAATGGTGTACGCCAAGGACTTGTTGGGCCGGGTGGCGGCATCAAGGGATCCCGAGCCCGTCACCCGGATATCTCGCGAGCCCCACTTCGTTCCCGAGTCCAAGCCCGTGCGCGACCTGCTCCGGGAGATGCAGTCCACGCAGATCCACATCGCCATTGCGGTAGACGAGTTCGGCGGGACAGCCGGGCTGGTCACCATCGAGGACCTGATCGAGGAGTTGGTGGGTGAGATAGTCGACGAGTACGACACCGAGGCCCCCATGGTGCAGCCTCTGGATGACGGAGGGTTCCTGGTGGCTGCTCGATTGTCGGTGGACGACCTCAACCAGGTCTTGGGCGCCGATCTGCCCGATGACGAATGGGATACCGTGGGCGGCCTGGTGCTCGGGCTGGCAGGGCGGGTTCCGATGGTGGGGGAGCGCTTCGAGATGGGTGAGGCCGTGCTGGTCGCCGACCGGGTGCAGGGCCGGCGGGTGGAACGCGTGCTGGTCCACCGGGTGGGTAACACAGATCGCTAGCCCCCATTATTCATGTCCCCAGCACACCGACCCGGATCAGGCCATTTCAACCACATCATTTCTGAAGGGGCCACCCTTCTCCCGGCGGTTGATGCACATTCGGCCAGAGGATGGGGCCGCCAAAAGGCCATAACCCCGGATCAGGGGCACGGAGCGGCCTTCATCGTCACCCGACAAACCCCCATCCATGAATAATGGGGGCTGAGGACCTCGTGCGTTCCGGATTCGTGGCGGTCGTGGGGCGGCCCAACGTAGGCAAGTCGACGTTGATCAACAGCCTGGTCGGGCAGAAGGTGACCATCACCTCCCGGCGGCCGCAGACCACCCGATTGAACGTCCGGGGCGTTCTGACGGTGGAAGACCCCGCCGCCCAGATCGTGTTCGTGGATACGCCCGGGCTCCACCGCCCCCGGACGGCCCTGGGCGAGCGCCTCAACTCGACCGCATACCGGACCGTGACCGACGCCGACTGTACGGTGTTCGTCATAGACGCCACCGCCCGGGTGGGGCCCGGAGACCGCCGTATAGCGGAACACCTCCTCGACTCGATGGAACCGGAGCAGGTGGTCCTGATCGTCAACAAGGTGGACGCGGCGCGCAAGGGTCGCGTGGCGGAACGGTTGAGCGAGGCGGCGCTGTGGGACTTCGGCGCCTACATCCCGGTCTCGGCTCTCGAGGGCGACGGCCTGGAGAGGGTGGTCGCCGAGCTGGTCCCCCGCCTGCCGGAAGGTCCGGCCCTGTATCCGCCCGGTGTGGTGAGCGACCGGCCGGACGAGGTATTGATCGCCGAGACCGTCAGGGAGAAGTTGCTACCCGGGCTCTGGCAGGAGTTACCCCACTCGGTAGCCGTCAAGACCGAGGGCATCGAGGTCCGGGAGGACGGCCTGACCCGGATCGAAGCAGTCATCTACGTGGAGCGGGAGTCCCAGAAGGGGATCGTGGTGGGTGCGGGAGGGGCCAACCTGCGCGATGCCGGCACCCGGGCGCGGCGCGAGCTGGAGGAGGCGCTGGGCCGGCGGATCTTTCTGGATCTCCGCGTGAAGGTCGAGAAGGACTGGCAGCGCTATCCCGACCGGATGGAGCGCCTCGGCCTCTAGGAGCGTGGTGGCGAGGTGTGCTGCCGGATGTGCCCGGCCGGGTACACTCGCTATGCCCGGCCATGAAGGGCGCGGTCGAGGTCACGAAGGTGAGGGGTTGGTGCGGTTCCGGATCGAGAAGGACTCCATGGGGGAGGTGGAGATCCCATCGGATGCTCTCTACGGCGCCTCGACCGGGAGGGCAGTCGAGAACTTCCCCATCTCCGACCGTAGGTTCGGCCGCTGGTTCATCTGGTCGCTCGGCCTGATCAAGGGCTCGGCAGCGCAGGTGGCGGGCGAGGAGCGTCATCTGCCGGCCGAGGTCGCCTCGGCGGTGTCGCTGGCGGCGGACGAGGTTATGGCCGGTCTCTGGGACGACCACTTCGTGCTCGACGTCTTCCAGACCGGGTCGGGTACCTCCACCAATACCAACGCCAACGAGGTCATCGCCAACCGGGCCGCCCAGTTGCTCGGAGGTTCGATCGGGGACCGGTCCGTCCATCCCAACGATCACGTCAACTTCGGCCAGTCCTCGAACGATGTGATCCCCACCGCCATGCACGTGGCGGCCGCCTCCGCCACCAGAGAGGACCTGATGCCGGCGCTGGAGGCGCTGGCCCGATCGCTCCAGGCGAGGTCGGCCGACTTCGGGGACGTGGTGAAGTCCGGCCGCACCCACCTGATGGACGCCACGCCCGTGACGCTGGGCCAGGAGTTCTCCTCGTACGCGGCGCAGGTCGCGAAGGGCGTCGAACGCCTGCTGGCGGTGTTGCCGGACCTCGACGAGCTCGCCCTGGGAGGCACCGCCGTCGGAACGGGAATCAACGCGCCGCCCGGGTTCGCGGCTTCGGTCATCGGCCTGATGGCCAGGAGGACCGGCTATCCGCTCAGGGAGGCCGCCAACCACTTCGAGGCCCAGGCCGGGAAGGATGCGGTCGTGATGGCTTCTGGAGCCCTGAAGACCGTTGCGGTGTCCCTGTTCAAGATCGCCAACGATCTGCGCTGGCTGGCGTCGGGACCCCGTACGGGCCTGGGGGAGATCAGGCTTCCCGCCCTCCAGCCGGGATCCTCGATCATGCCCGGAAAGGTCAATCCGGTCATTCCCGAGATGGTGTGCCAGGTTGCCGCGCAGGTGATCGGAAACGACTCGGCCATCTCCTGGGGCGGCGCCAACGGCAACTTCGAGCTCAACGTGATGATGCCGATGATGGCCCACAACCTCCTGGAGTCGATCGGCCTCCTGGCCAGCGCCTCGTCCACCCTGCGGGAACGCTGCGTCGACGGGATCGAGGCGGATGCGGTGCGGGCTCGCCGGCTGGCGGAGAGCAACCTGGCGGTGGTCACCGCCCTCAACCCCCGGATCGGCTACGACATGGGCGCACGGGTGGCCAAGGAGGCCTACGCCACGGGCCGCACCATCCGCGAGGTGGTGCTCGACATGGGTCTGATGGAGGCGGAGGAGTTGGATCGGGTGCTGGACATCAAGCGGATGACCGAGGGCGGAATCCTCTGACGAGTCAGTGGTCAGTGGTCAGTGGTCAGTGGTCAGTGGTCAGTGAATGTTGTAACACGGGACTGTTGGGAGGCGAACACCAGGCTGGTGGGCCCGAGGACCTTGCTCGCCCATAGGTCGCAAACTGGCTACTGGTCACCGGCCACTGGCCACTAATCAGCCTTGAAGTTGTTGATGGCTTCTTCGAGGGTGGTCCAGGGCAGGTTGGCGCACTTGATCCGGACCGGGAACTTGCGGACTCCCTGGAGCGCCTCCAGATCACCCAGGACCGCACCCGGCCGGCTCGGGTCGAGCCCGGGCTCATCGGCGCCGTCAATGCTCATCATGCCCTTGAACCGGCCGGTGAGCGTCCGGATCGTCTCGATGCTCCGCCCCTTCACCGCGTCGCCCATCATCGAGCCCGAGGCTTGCGATATCGAGCATCCGTGACCGGTCACCCCGATCGCGGTGACCTCGCCCCCCTCGATCAGCAATTCGACCCGGACCTCGTCGCCGCACAGCGGATTGCTGCCGTCGGCGACCGCGTTGGCCCGCCCGAGGGCCTGCCGGTTACGGGGATTCCGGTAATGGTCGAGGATCACCTCGCGGTAGAGATCTTCAAGCGCCATGAGCGTCCCACCATAGGAGGGTGCGGGAAGAGTCGGGGATGGGTTGGCCTGCGAAGCATTGACCTGGGGTTTCACTGTCCGATGACTGGCGACTGGACATTCTCAGTACCCTCCTGGGGAGCGCAGCCGGTGCGTTGCCGTTACCCGATTGCTCACCGCAGGCAATCCCGGTCCCTCAAGCGCCGTCGAGTCCGAATATGCGCCGGGCCACGCCGAGGGCGTCCACCAGCGCGTCCACCTCCGCGGGCACGTTGTAGACGTAGAACGAAGCCCGGGTCGAGGCGGTCAGGCCCAGGCTCCGGAGCAACGGCTTGGCGCAGTGGTGCCCGGCCCGCACCGCCACTCCCTCCTGGTCGAGGATGGTGGCGACGTCGTGGGCGTGGATGCCCTCCAGGTCGAAGCTGATCGCACCACCCCGGTCAACGGTGTCCGCCGGGCCCTGAATGGAGAGGCCGGGGACTCCGGCGAGCCGCTCCAGGGCGTAGCCGGTGAGTTCCCGGTCGTGCTGGAGAACGTTGTCCATCCCGATGGCGGACAGGTAGTCCACCGCCGCGCCCAACCCGATGGCCTCCACGAACGGCGGGGTACCGGCCTCGAACTTGTGGGGCACCTCCGCCCAATCCGATTCGTACAATCGGACATCCCGGATCATCTCGCCCCCGCCCTCGGCCGGCTCCATGCTCTCCAGCAGCGCCCTCCGACCCCACAAGACCCCGATGCCGGTCGGCCCGAGCATCTTGTGGCCCGAGAACCCCAGGAAGTCGGCGCCGAGGGTCTGGACGTCAACCGGCGCGTGAGGAACCAACTGGGCGCCGTCGACCAGGAGCACCGCACCCACCTCGTGAGCGAGGCGGGCGATCTCGTTCACCGGTGGCATGGTGCCCAGCACGTTGGACATCCCCGATACCGCCACCACCTTGACCCGCTCGTCGAATCGGTCGCGAGCGCCCTCCATGTCGAGCCGGAAACCGTCGTTCAACTCCATGTAGCGGAGTTCCGCCCCGGTATGGCGGGCGATGATGTGCCAGGGCACGATGTTGGCGTGATGCTCCATAACGCTGGTCAGGATCCGGTCACCCGGCTTTAGGTTGTTGAGGCCCCATCCGTACGCGAAGAGGTTCATCGCCGCGGTGGCGCTTCGGGTGAAGACGATCTCCTCGTCGGAAGCGGCGTTCAGGAAGACGGCCACCTTGTGGCGGGCCTCCTCGTAGGCCTCTGTGGCCTCGTGCGAGAGGGTATAGGCGCCGCGATGGACGTTGGCGTAGGAGTTGCGGTAGATGTCCGCCATCGCGTCGAGCACCTGTACCGGCTTCTGCGAGCTCGCCGCGGAGTCGAGAAAGGCCAACCTGCGGCCGTTGATCCTGCGCTCCAGGATGGGGAAGTCACCGCGTACGGCGTCGGTGTCGATCATGGCGCCGCGACGGCTCGGAAGGCTTCGTATCCTTCCTCCTCCAGTTGATGGGCCAACTCGGCGCCACCGGATCTCACGATCCGGCCATCAACCAGTACGTGGACATGGTCGGGGGTGACATAGTCGAGGAGCCGCTGGTAATGGGTTATGACGACAAACCCGCGCTCGGGCCCGGCCAGGCGGTTCACCCCTTCGGCCACGACCTGGAGGGCATCGATGTCGAGTCCGGAGTCGGTCTCGTCCATGATGGCCAGCTCCGGCTCGAGCACCGCCATCTGCAGCACCTCGTTGCGCTTGCGCTCGCCGCCGGAGAAGCCCTGGTTCACGTAGCGGTCGGCGAAGGAGGCGTCCATGCCGAGCGACTCCATGGCGTCCATGACCCGCAACCGCAACTCGAGGACGGTGTAGTCGACCCCGGTCCGGTTGCTGAGCGCGGTGCGGAGGAAGTTGACGACCGACACGCCCGGAATCTCCTCCGGATACTGGAAGGCGAGAAACATTCCCATGTTGGCCCGGGTGGGGGGATCGGCCTCCGTTATGTCCTCCCCCTTGAAGGAGACCGTCCCCGACGTGACCTCGTAGCTCGGATGTCCCATCAAGACCTTGGCCAGGGTGGACTTCCCGGATCCGTTAGGACCCATGATGGCGTGGATCTCGCCCCTACGGGCAGTGAGGTTGACGCCGGACAGGATGGGTTGTCCGTCTACAGACGCATGCAGGTCTTCGACGGCCAGCAGGGGGCCGGGGTCGGTCAATGGGTGGATCTCCTGATGAGGTAGCGGTGCGGACCCCAGGGTACCCGCCCGGCTGCGGGGTCGGGAACCGAAGGGCGGCCCCGGGACGTCATAGGGACGAATCGTCCATGAGAATCATTCCTGGAAGGAGCCGGAGATGAGAAAGCACGCATGCTGGTTGGTCGCCATGGCACTCTTGGTCGGCGCCTGCGCGCCGGACCCGGCCGTGACCACCACCCGACCGGATGCCGTCACCTCGACCGTAGAGACCATACCGGCGATCACCGGTGCCACGACCCCCACCACCGGACCCGCAGTCTCCACCACGGGCCTCACGGTCTCCACCACCGGTCCCGACCCCGTGGTCGGTCTCTTTGCGTCGGCGCTGGTGGAGTTCGATTCGTGCGATGCGTTCATCGGCCACGTCAAGGCGGAAGCGCTGGAACGGGTGGGGCCCTACGGACTCGACGGCGGCCGCTACCCCGAACCCCTCATCGTGGAAGAGGCGGATTTCGAGATCATGGAGGAAAGCGCTGCGGCCGCCGCTACCGACAGCGTCGCCGCGGCCCCGCAAGCGGGCGTCGACTACTCGACCACCAACGTCCAGGAGATCGGCGTCGACGAGCCGGACCTCGTCAAGACCGATGGGAACCGGATCCTCGTGGTGGCCCATGGCATTCTCCACTACATCGACGTGTCGTCGGGTAGTCCCGAACTGGTGGGGACGCTCGATCTCTGGTCCTGGGAGTCCCAGGAGGGCAAGGACGAGAGTCTCGGCCGTTTCCACAGTTTCCGGATGTTCCTCGGCGAAGGCACCGCTCTCCTGATGGCGGGCGGCTACGGGCCTGAGGGCGACCTCACCCAGGTGGTGCAGGTCGATCTGTCCGACCCCGAGGGCCTGACCGTGACCGGCACCCTCACGGTGGAGGGTAGGTACGTGTCGGCCCGGCTGGTGGGCGAGCGGGTCAGCCTGGTCCTCTCCTCCCGGCCCCACGAACGGCTCCCGTTCGTCTATCCCGCATCCAGGTCGGCCGAGGCCCGGGCTGAGATGGCCAACCGGATGACCATCGAGGACTCGACCCTGGAGGACTGGGCGCCCGGCTACGTCCTCGAGGGTGCGGGCGGCACGTCGCGGGGCCTGTTCATCGATTGTGGCTCGTCATACGCACCCGACGAGTTCTCGGGGTTCGACTTCCTGTCCGTGCTGAGCTTCGACCTCGCCGGCGGGATCGGAACCGAGGCGGTTTCCACGGTGGTGTCGGGAGGCGACACGGTCTACGCGTCCTCGACCAACCTCTACGTCGCCACCCAGCGCTGGGCCGACTGGGCGGCGTTGGACGAGGACCAGGCGACCAGGGAGGCGGAGACTGTCAGCACGCACATCCATCAGTTCGACATAGGCGGCGCGGGCGGCGCCGAATACCTGGCGAGCGGATCGGTGGACGGGTTCCTCCTGAACCAGTTCGCCATGTCGGAGCACGACGGACACCTGCGGGTGGCGTCCACCAACGATCCGTCATGGGGGTGGTGGTCTCGTGGAGATCAGCCCTCGGTGAGCCGGGTGGACGTCCTGGCCAGGGATGACCGGCAGCTACGGATCGTCGGATCCGTGGGAGGTCTCGGGCAGGGCGAGCGCATCTTCGCCGTCCGGTTCATCGGCGATATCGGCTACATAGTCACCTTCCGCCAGACCGATCCGCTCTACACCGTCGACCTGTCCGACCCCGAGAACCCCCGGGTGGTGGGCGAGCTCAAGATCCTCGGCTACTCCGCCTACCTGCATCCGATCGGTGACGGGCTCCTGCTGGGAATCGGTCAGGATGCCGATGAACGGGGATGGACGCTGGGCACTCAGGTATCGGTGTTCGATGTCTCCGATCTGTCCAACCCGCTTCGCATCCATCAGTTCACCGTGGAGGACTCCTATTCGGACGTGGAGTGGGACCACCGCGCCTTCCTGTACTGGGCGCCGAAGGACATGGCCGTGATGCCGGTGGGCTGGTGGAAGTACGACGACCAGTCGGACTATTGGGACTACTTCGCGGGCGCCTTCGTGCTCTCGGTCGGCGCCGGAGGCATCCGGCAACTGGCCACTGTCGAGCACGAGCCCAAGGTGCCCGGCGTTCCCGAGGACGAGCTCCGGTTCTGGGGTCCCTGGCCGATCCTCCGCTCCCTGGTGGTGGGCGACACGCTCTTCACCGTGTCGGAAGGCGGCCTGCTGGGCTCGGACCTGGACACGTTCGAGGCAACCTCCTGGACCGGGTTCCCCCTCCCGGATTACGGGACGCCGGAGCCCATCACGTATTAGACAAGTGGCCAGTGGCCGGTTTCCAGTGGCCAGTTTGCGACCTATGGGTGAGGAAGTTCCTCGGGCCCACCAGCCTGGTGTTCGCGTCCCAACAGTCCCGTGTTACAACATCCACTGACCACTGACCACTGACCACTGACCACTGACCACTGACCACTGACCACTG
>WTGW01000220.1:40842-44554 GCA_011523395.1 Acidimicrobiia bacterium | reverse complement strand
CCATAGTCCCAACATTCACATGCGGCTTATCCCGCACAAAACGCTCCTTACCCATACTCACTAACCTCCTACTAGTTCTCCACGCGCCGCGCCGACAATCCGGCGGGCGATGTTATCGGGTACGTCTCCATAAGAGTGGAACTGCATGGTTGACGTGGCGCGACCCTGGGTCTTGGACCGGAGGTCGGTCACGTAACCGAACATCTCCGACAAGGGAACCCTGGCCATGACCACACGGGCCCGGCCACGCTGCCCCGTCTCTTCGATACGGCCCCGGCGTGACGACAGATCGCCCATCACCTCACCCAGGTACTCCTCGGGGGTGACTATCTCGACCTCCATCAGAGGCTCGAGCAGCTTGATCCCCGCCCTCCGGGCCGCCTTCTGGAAAGCCATCGAGCCCGCGATGCGGAAGGCCATCTCGGAAGAGTCCGTATCGTGCGATCGCCCATCCACCAGCCGGGCGCGCACGTCCACCAGCGGATAGCCGGCCAGAACGCCCTGTTCCAGGGCGCCCTCGATGCCGGCGTCCACCGACGGGATGAACTCACGGGGGACCCTGCCGCCCTTGATCTCGTCGATGAACTCGTAGCCGCCACCGGGCCCGGTCGGCTCCAGGTCGATCTTCACCACCGCATACTGTCCCCGCCCGCCGGTCTGCTTGATGTAGCGCAACTCGACGCCGGTCACGGGACCCTTGATCGTCTCGCGGTAGGCCACCTGAGGACGGCCCACGTTGGCGTCCACTCCGAACTCCCGCACCAGCCGGTCCACCAGGATGTCCAGGTGGAGCTCGCCCATCCCCGAGATGATCCGCTGTCCGGTCTCCTGATCGGTCCGCACGAGGAAGGTGGGGTCCTCCTCGGCAAGACGATCCAGGGAGTCGGTCAGCTTCTCCTGATCGACCTTCGACCGTGGCTCGATGGCCACCGAGATCACCGGCGCCGGGAAAGACATCGCCTCCAGCAGGAGCGGGTGCGCGGCTGCGGTGAGGGTGTCACCCGTGGCGGTGTGCTTCAGACCCACCGCCGCCACGATGTCCCCTGTGAAGACGTCCTCGCGATCCTCGCGATGGTTGGCATGCATCCGCAGCAACCGTCCCAGGCGCTCCTTGCGTCCCTTGGTGCTGTTGAGGACCGCGCCCCCCTTGGAAGCGTGCCCCGAGTACACCCGGAAGTAGGTGAGCTTGCCGACGTGAGGGTCGCTGACGATCTTGAAGGCCAGGGCCGCGAAGGGTTCGGCATCCTCCGGGGCGCGTGAGTCGCGCATCTCCGAACCGGGGAGAAAGCCCTGGACGGCAGGCATATCGGTGGGGCTCGGGAGGTAGTCCACCACCGCGTCCAGCAGGAGTTGGACTCCCTTGTTGCGGAAGGCCGACCCGCAGAACACGGGCGTGAAGAGGTGTTGAAGGGTCCCGGTGCGGACTGCGGTGGTTATCTCACCGGGCGAGATGACCACATCCTCTAGGTACTTTTCCAGCAGCTTCTCGTCTATGTCGGCCACCTGCTCGAGCATCCGGCCGCGGTACTCCTCGGCCGAAGCCTCATACTCGACCGGGATCGGCCCGGTGGTCCAGGTGCGACCGTCGTCGCCGGACCACATGTGGGCTTCCATCTCGACCAGGTCGACCACGCCGGTGAAGTCGCCCTCCTCGCCGATCGGGATCTGCATGACGAGCGGGACGGCTCCCAGCCGCTCCTCGATCGACTCCACCGCTACAAAGAAATCGGCCCCGATCCGGTCCATCTTGTTGATGAAACAGATCCGGGGCACGTGGTACCGGTCCGCCTGGCGCCATACCGTCTCGGTCTGCGGCTCCACGCCGGCCACCCCGTCGAATACGGCTACCGCACCGTCCAGCACCCGCAGGGATCGCTCCACCTCGACCGTGAAGTCGACGTGGCCCGGCGTGTCGATGATGTTGATCCAGTGCTCATGCCACTCGCAGGTGGTGGCAGCGGACGTGATCGTGATGCCGCGCTCCTGCTCCTGTTCCATCCAGTCCATGACCGCGGCACCTTCGTGGACTTCACCCAGCTTGTAGGTGCGACCGGTGTAGTACAGGATGCGCTCGGTGAGGGTGGTCTTGCCCGCGTCGATATGCGCCATGATCCCGATGTTCCGCGTACGACTCAGCGGGTACTGGCGAAGACGTATCAAAGCGTCCGGACTGCTCACGATTTCTTCTCTCGCAACCGATCGTTCTCTGTCCCTTACTCCGCCTCTCGCCCCTACCAGCGGTAGTGGGCGAAGGCCTTGTTGGATTCCGCCATCTTGTGGAGGTCTTCCTTGCGCTTGATCGCCAAGCCGGTGTGCTTGGAGGCGTCGAGGATCTCGTTGGCGAGCCTCTGGGCCATGGTGTGCTCCCTCCGCCGCCTGGCAAACCCGACCAACCAGCGCACGGCCAGCGTGGAGGCCCGCCTGGGCCGGACGTCCACGGGTACCTGGTAGGAACTCCCGCCCACCCGTCGGGATCGGACCTCGACTTGGGGCCGGAGGTTGTCCACCGCCCGCTTGAGCACCATCAGCGAGTCCTGGCCGCTCCGTCGCGAGACGATCTCCATGGCCTGGTAGACGATCTTGCGCGCCTTCTCCTTCTTGCCCTTGAGCAGGACCTGGTTGATGATCTGGCTCACCAGGACGTCCCTGAATACGGGGTCGGGCTCGATGGTCCGCTTCTCGGCCGGTGCTCGTCGCATGTTCAGCGGCCTTTCTTGGTTCCGTAGCGGGAGCGGGCCTGGCGGCGGTCATCGACCCCGGCCGCGTCGAGCGTGCCCCTAATGACCTTGTAGCGAACTCCCGGCAGGTCCTTGACCCTTCCCCCGCGCACCAGGACGATCGAGTGCTCCTGGAGGTTGTGCCCCTCCCCCGGGATGTAGGCGGTGACCTCGATCCCCGAGGTCAGGCGGACCCGGCACACCTTGCGCATCGCGGAATTGGGCTTCTTCGGTGTGATGGTGTAGACGCGAGTACAGACACCGCGCCGCTGCGGCGACCCGGCCAGGCCCGGAGTCTTCTCCTTACGCGCCTTGGGCTTCCGGCCCTGGCGCACCAACTGCTGGATGGTGGGCAAATTACGCTCCTACAGGAGGCGAGTGACCGCGCGGTCGCTCGCTCTTCAGTTCAGGGGGCGACCGAGTGGGGAAGCGTCCCTTTCTACCGGCTCGCGCTCGCCGTCATTAGCCGCCGGGCGGCTCTCGGCTCACCGAACCCTTACTTGTGTCTGCTCCATGCCGGACCGAGGCTTAAAGCCGGCATGGGGTCACACCGGGTAGCCCGTCAGGACACGGGGATACGGACGTGCTCGTGCACGGTCGTCAGTATATGCGATCTCCCGGCTAGCGTCAACGAGGGGGAGGACGGGGCTCTGCTCGGAAGCGCGACGGTCGGGAGGCTGGGAAGCGCGGCCGGGAGGACTCGAACCCCCAACCTTCTGATCCGTAGTCAGACGCTCTGTCCATTTGAGCTACGGCCGCACGGGTTGTCTGCCGGAAACTCGGCGTCGCGGTGGAAGACGACACCGGTTGCTGCCCTCTAACGATAGTCGCGGTTGATCCTGTACCGGAAGCCGTCCGACCGCCAAGGCCGTCAGGCTCGAGGCGCAGGTATCATGGGCGCTCAGGCTGACTCAGGCCCCGATCAGCGAGGGCCCGGGTCGCACGGAGAGGTGGCCGAGCGGTCGAAGGCGCTCGCCTGCTAAGCGAGTAGGGGG
>WTGW01000220.1:0-40742 GCA_011523395.1 Acidimicrobiia bacterium | reverse complement strand
GCACGGAGAGGTGGCCGAGCGGTCGAAGGCGCTCGCCTGCTAAGCGAGTAGGGGGTAAACCCCCCTCGAGGGTTCAAATCCCTCCCTCTCCGCCATGCGTGTGGTCGGGCCGGCTGGTGTGCCGGCCTCATCCGCCGTCCGTCCAGTCGGGCTGCGTCCCGACAAGTCCGACCATCCGGGGAGATGACCGAGTTGCGACGTAACCGGCTACGGGAACTGCTGGATGCCGACCAGGCCACCCTGGGCACCCATCTCATCAGCTCCTGGCCCTCGGTCGTGGAGCTGGTCGGCCTGTCGGGGATGTTCGACTACGTGGAGTTCGTGGCCGAGTACGGGCCGTACGACCTCTACGCCCTGGAGAATCTGGGCCGGGCGGTCGAGCTGTTCGACCACATGTCGGCCATGATGAAGATCGAGCAGGAGCCGCGTACCTACTTGGCGGTCCGGGCGATCGGCTCGGGCATCCAGAACGTCCTGTTCTCCGACCCCCGCACCGTCGAAGACGTCGAGGAGTGCGTCAGCGCGGTCCGGGCCGAGGCCCCGGGCTCCGGCGGCCGCCACGGCGTCGGCCTCCGCCGCGATGTGGGGCTGGTGCTCGAGGCGGGAACCCCGGCCTTCGTGGAGGCCCTCGACCGGGCCGTGGTAGCGCTGATGATCGAGAAGGACCCGGCGGTGGAGAACCTGGAGGATCTCCTCTCGGTGGACGGGGTGGACATGGTCCAGTTCGGCCCGGCGGACTACGCGATGAGCATCGGCCTGGCAGGACAGCTGAGCCACCCCCGGGTCAGGGAGGCGGAGGAACATGTGATCTCCACCGCGCTCCGGATGGGAATCGCTCCGAGAGCCGAGTTGAGGGACCGCGACGGCGCCGAGCGGTACCTCGACCTGGGCGTCAAGCACTTCTGCGTCGGCACCGACGTGCGGATCCTCTTCGACTGGTTCAAGGAGGCCGGCGCCGGCATGCTCGACCTCCTGGGACGCGAACCACCCGGCCGCACCCACGGATCCGACTCGTACCGGTAGCACCTGCGGTGCGGAACACGCCTTTCGCGCCGGGCGCCAGCCGCAACCCGACAGTTGTTAGACCCCGGTCCGACCTAGAGTGACCTGGCGTGGAAAACCCTCTCTGGTCGGCTACGCGTAACTCTTCGTCGCCTCTGCGGGAAGCGCCGGGATCGGCGCGCAGGTTGCTGGCGGGCGTGCTGGTGGTCCTGATAGCTGCTTCGGGTTCCGGGGTGGGCATGTCGCCCGCAAGAGCCGACGATGTCGTGGAACCGCCATGCTCCGACCTCACGGTCGTGTTCGCCCGCGGTTCCGATCAGGAACTAGCGACCAGCAGCGGTCACGGGGGTATGGCCCGGGCCTTCTTCGATCATGTAGAGACCCGCCTGCCGGGCTATTCGATCAACAAGTACGAGCTGGGAACCCGAGACTACGGCGGTTACCGCTACCGGGCCGTCGGGATCTCAGCGATCCTCGACCTGTACCGCACCAACTTCATCAGGGTCATCGTGTCCTTGATCAGGCGGATCTCCCGCCAGGACGCAAGCCAGCCGCCCTCGGGAAGCGATCTGCTCGAGATCGACGGTCTGGGGGCACTGGAATACCGCAACTCCGTCATCGAGGGCATCGGCGAGCTCACCGCGTACCTCGAGGATCGAGGGACCGAGTGCCCTGACGAGGTGTTCCTGGTCGGCGGGTTCTCCCAGGGTGCCCAGGTCATCAGACGGAGCCTGTTCCTGCTCGGCAAGGCAACAAGGGATCGGATCGCCCACGTCGCCCTGTTCAGCGACCCGACCCTTCATCTCCCTGAGGGGGAAAGCACAGAGTCGATCGAGAACTGCCGGCAGGGAATCGCGGGAACGATGTCACCCTGGAGGCGTGGAACCGTCAGATGCTCGACCAGCAACGGGCTCCTGAACCTCGATGGGTTGACGTTCCTCAGGATCGGTCCGCACACACCCTACGCACCGTCCGATATCGAGTCCCGGATAGGGTCGTGGTGTGAGCGGACCGACGGAGTCTGCACCGGCAGCGTCCTGGACCTGATCCTGGGCATACATTTCCACGTGGAGACCAGACGCTTCCACGTACCCATACACAGCGTGTATACGGACAAGTACTTCGGCGAAGCAGCGGATGAAGCCGTTACCCGTTTGGTGAGGGCGCCGGCCCTCCAAAGGTCATAGCGACCCGTAACTGCTGTCTACCCGAGCCCCCTACCTATCTGAGCGGAGGGAGTGGGATTCGAACCCACGAGACCCGTCGCCGGGTCCATCGGTTTTCAAGACCGACGCCTTCGTCCGCTCGGCCATCCCTCCGTGCCATATCGTAGGTTCCTCGCCTTGGCTTCGGACGCGTCGCGAAATAGACATCCAACCGAAGGTAATGTCGGGGCCCATGGACATCGACCAGTCCCGTGACTTCATCGAGGCGAACCATCGCGGCATCCTGCTCACCCACCGCTCGGATGGCGGACCGCAGATGTCACCGATCGTGGCCGGAGTGGACTCCGACGGTTACGTGGTTGTGTCGAGCCGGGAGACCGCCTACAAGGTCAAGAACCTGAGACGGGATCCGAGGGCGTCGGTGTGCATGTTCACCGACGGCTTCTACGGCCAGTGGGTGCAGATCGACGGTGCTGCCGAGATCATCAGCCTGCCCGAGGCGATGGATGCCCTGATCGACTACTACCGGCTGCTCTCGGGCGAGCACCCCGACTGGGACGAATACCGCGCCGCCATGCATGAGGAGCGCCGCGTCCTAATCCGGATATCGCCCGAACGAGCCGGTCCGACCAGGTTCGGCTAGCCCTACGGGCTCGAAGTCCCGCGCGGCCGGCCTGCGGCGCGTATAGCCTGGCGGTTCAACACTGCGGCGTGGAGGTGACGGATGTCGGGCCTCACTGTCGAGCAACTCGAGCAGTTCGACCGAGACGGGTACCTCGTGGTCGAGGGCGTCCTCGGCGAGGAAGACCTGGCGGCGATCGAGCAGGAGTACCGGGAGATACTCGACCGGGTGACCGCCGGCCTGGTGTCTCAGGGACGGATCCCGCCGCGGCGTGGCACGAACTTCTCCGAGCGCTACATCGAGGCGATGCACCACATCGACGACGTGTACACGCTCTACCAGCACCTCGACATCTGCCTGCCGATGGTCAAGGAGCTCGACCACAGCCACACCATGAACACCGGATCCGCCGTGTTCGACCTCCTCACCAACCCGCGCCTGCTCGATATCGCCGAATCGGTCATCGGGCCCGAGATCTACTCCAACCCGGTACAGCACACCCGGATCAAGCCACCCGCCCGCTACCTTCCGACCGCAGTCACCGACTCCAACATCGCCGCCACGGAGTGGCACCAGGACAGCGGGGTCATCGAACCCGAGGCCGACGGCACCGACATGCTCACCGTCTGGGTGGCCGTCACCGACTCCACGGTCGACAACGGGTGCCTGGTTGCGGAACGCGGCAGCCACCGCGACGACCTGACCATGCATTGTCCCGGAACCGCCGCCTCCGCTACCACGTACATACCCGAGGTGATCATCGACCGGGACCGGGTGGTGCCTCTGGTGGTGGGAGCGGGAGGGGTGGTGTTGTTGCACAAGCTGACAGAGCACGCCTCGCTGGAGAACCACAGCGATGCCATACGCTGGAGCTTCGACCTCCGCTACCAACCGATCGGCCAGCCCACCGGCCGCTCGGTCTTCCCCGGATTCATAGCCCGCAGCGAGGCCTACCCCGAGCAGGTCCTCACCGACTCGGTCGAGTGGGCGAACCTGTGGTGGCAGGCCAGAGACCGCATCGTCAGCGGGGAGGTCCCGTGGCAGTTCAACACCAGATGGGACGCCAACGCCCGGTTGCCGATCTGCGCCTGAGCCTCTCCATCCGGTGGTACGCCACGGGCGCCGGCCATGCGAGGCCGCGGGTAGCCGAGTCTGTCTCACAGCAGACTGGAAAGTATGGCGATGTAATTTCGTTAGAGTTATTCGACCCTACGGGTCCAGTAGGCTCGCGGGTCCTTTGTCGACTGACCTACCCACTCGATCAAACCCTCGGCCTCGAGCGCCCGAAGATGCCGGAGCACCGTGGGCCGGGCCTGGCGGGTGACGCGCATCGTATCGCCTGTGCTGAGACGGCCTGCCTCATTGATGGCGCGCAGGACATCCCGAGCCCCTGGCGGCAGCCGCTGTTCGAGTTCCCGGTCCGCCGGTCGGTAAGAAAGCTGTAGACGCACGCTGCCCGCTGTCTGCCTGTACACGGGGTCTGAGAGCCCGGCCAGTTGCATTTCATCGAATATTCGCCGGATACCCTCGCCCAATTCCTGACCGAAGCGAAGGTCGGCACAGACACGTGTGATTCTGGGGTTGCGGGCGAACCGGGTGATGTCACGAGGCCGGTTCAGACTTACGATGCCGGGAAACCGTCCAGGGCTCTCGATCTCCACCCGGTCGTCGAGAATCTCGACTCGGATGTGGTCGCTCCCAATGTTGTATGACCGATGTACCACCGCGTTGACGAGGCCCTCGAGCCACGCGTCTTCGGGAACCAGTAACACCTGCTCGAAGCGGCCCCGGACGAGAGCTCGACGGGTGGGTATGTGGTCGAAGATGACCTGGCGAGCACGGACAATTTGGTGGGGAATTGGTCCTTCGACATCGATATCATCTATTAAACGCTGCCGAGCGCCGGTGCCACGCTCGGTGCCCTGGTACCGCAGCACACGAACGCGGGCCTCGGGGAACCATCGCTGGGGATTCGTTCCGAATAGCAGCACGGCGGCGGCGGTGATTTCCCCGCCACTGGTTATGAGATTGCGAGCCTTGAGCAGTCGCAGCGGATCCGGGTGGGAAGTGGCTCCGGCGTATTCCGCCAGAAGATCCGTGTCGAGATCGTCGAAGCCTGCGTCCGTCAGCGGCGTTACTTCATATGAAGCCTGGCCCTTGTCGTATGTGAGGTTCTGGCGCTGGAAAAAGTCAAGCCTGCGGGTCTCGTCACCTACGCGCAGAAACACCTGATCCCGATGGTCGGCGTGGACCTGTTCGGAGGAGGCTACGGTGATAACAAGCAGCCGGTCCGCCTTGCCGGCTGCGTTGCGGCACTTAACAAGCCTGGTCTCGCATCGCACTGCGGGACGGGTGAAGTCGAGAGCGGCTTGCTGTAGAGCAGAGAGGTGCGCCGATCCGGTGGCGTCGATTCCCTCTACCCGGCCCTCGGATAGCCCCACGACGACAGCGCCGCCTTCAGCGTTGGCGAATCCGACCAGTGCCTCGGCCAGCTTCCGGGGTTTGACACGGGCACTCTTCCGGTCGAACCATTGGTCCTCGGCCAGGCCTAGCAGCGCGTCACCGCGCTTGTCCGGCGACTGGGCGAGCGCCTGATCCATCGTGGCTGCACGCATTCCACTACTATAACATTGTTAGAGTAGAGATGACTAGGCCCTGGCGGGAGCCGCCTTGGACCCGACGAGCCGCGCCCAAGGGACGTGTAACGACCGGATCACATCCAGGAGCCCGCGGGTCGTGGGGATCTTCGACTCGGGGCGGAGGGGGTGGGATTCGAACCCACGAGGAGGAGCAACCCCCTACGGCATTTCGAGTGCCGCGCACTAGGCCAGACTATGCGACCCCTCCGGAGGGCCTTGGATTGTACCCGGCTACCGACGGTCGGCCCTAACCAGGCCATGCCTGATCCGGTGGCAGGCGCTATTCGGCTCGTGACCGTAGCCGTCCGAAGAAGCCGGCCAGGATGGCGGCGCACTCTTCCTCCATTACTCCCGCCACCAGATCCATCCTGTGGTTCAAGCGCCGGTCTTGGGGGATGTTGTAGAGGCTCCAGGCCGCTCCAGCCTTGAGGTCGGGCGCCCCGTACACGATCCGTTCCAGCCGGGCCGCCACCGCGGCCCCGGCACACATAGCGCAGGGCTCCAGCGTGACCACCAGCGTGTGCCCGCCCAACCGCCACCTCCCGGCTCTGCGGGCCGCGGCCGACAGCACCAGCACCTCGGCGTGGGCGGTGGGATCCTGAAGTTCCTCGCGGCGGTTGTGGTCCGCCGCCACGGCCTGCCCATCCGGGTCGACCAGCACCGCACCCACCGGTACGTCACGGTGGGCGGGGGCTCTACCGGCCTCGGCCAGAGCCGCCTCCATCCAAGGAATCCAGGAAGACATACACCAACCCCGGCGAAGCCATACGAAGGACAAAGAGCCGTGCAGCCCGCCGTCGAATGCGGATCCCGAGGCCCCGACCGGTCGCCGGCTCCAGCCCGGCACCCCCACGGCACCCGGAACCGCCCGCTTAGGGCTGCTTCCTCCCGGACCTGACCCGGTTCACGAGGGTTCCGCTGCGTAGGACCCGACTCTCAACACCACGTGCCGACCGAGAGCCCCGCCATCCCAACACCCTTCGACGGGCATTCCGCCCCGCCTGTAGAGGGTTTCGGGCTACAGGACACCCCTAGCGTCCCGCGTAGCACGGCTGTCCGGCGAGTGTAGCCCTGGCCTCGCGCTCCGGACACACCGAACCCTCCTAGGAGCATGCTGAAAAGACGGGGATGGGTTGGCCCGCCACGCCTCGACCTGGGTTTCCGTTCCCGCCATGGCGCCAACGGGACATTGTTCAGGACACTCCTAGAATCAGTCGGCCTGGGAGGGATCGCATAGTCTGGCCTAGTGCGCACGCCTGGAAAGCGTGTTGGCGCATACCGCGCCTCGTGGGTTCGAATCCCACTCCCTCCGCCCGCATCCGCATACCTGCCCAGGTGGCTGGATCGTGCGGACAACTGCTTGATCAATCCCCATGTGACTTGGTGTCATCACGGTCGGGGTTGTCGTGGGCGGTTCCTTCGAGGTCGGCCCGGAAGAAGCGAGTGGTCGGGTAGGCCAGTTCCACGTCCGGTGCTCCGTTGATTGCGTGCAGCAGGTCCTGCCATATCTTGGACGTGACGAGCCGGCGGCCGCGGGGTGGAACGAGGAGGCGTCCCGTGACGGTGACGCCGTAGTCGATGACATCAACGTATACCGCCGACGCCAGGTTGCGGTGCAGGCTGACGTACCGATCGTGGCTGCCGGCGGCCACCTGGTCGGGATCCAGGGTGTGGCGCTGGATGGTCCGGGCGACCATGTCCCGGGCATGTTGCCAATCGCTTTCGAAGGTGACCGTTACCGGGATTTCCACCCAGATGTACGGGAAGCCCTCGTTGTAGTTGGCCAACGGTTCCGAGAACACCGTCGCGTTCGGGATATGGAGGATCCGTCCGGTCGTCTGATCGGCGTCCACCCAGTTGCGGATCTCCATGAGGGTGAATCGGAACACCCCGATGTCGATCACGTCCCCCGCGTCGGCACCCACCTCGATGCGGTCCCCCACCTTGAAGGGCCTGCGGAACACGATCAACACCCAGCCGGCCACGTTCTTCAACACGTCGGACAGGGCGATGGCGATACCCGCCGACAGGAGACCGATGAACGACCCTACGTTGGCCAACTGTCGTGTCCAGATCCAGCCGAGGAAGAACAGCACCAGCCCCACCGCCACGTAGAAGGAGAGCTTTCGGGCTCGGTATACGACCTCGGTATCCGCCAGTCGGGGAACCACAGCCCGCAGCACCAGGTAGCGCAAGGCGAAGATGATCACCAGGACGAGGGTGCTCAGGACCAGGTTTACGACGTGATCCGACGAGAACTCCAAGAGCTGGTTCATGGCCGGGACAGGACGTGCTGGGTTCGAGCTGCGCCAGGAGGTTCGCCCGATGAATCACCGATCGAGACGCCGCTGGTCATGGCCGATACCTTATGCCGGTCATGGGACTCGACAGCGGTCCCATGACCGCATCAGCACGAATGCGGCTACCCCGAGACCCACCAACGGCAGCGCAACCCGAACGGCGGCCGTTCCCCGGGAAGTGTGGAGGCCCTGGGGGAACGGCCGCACGTCGGTCAGTCGCGGTCGGGTAGGACCCTGCTCCACCATTCCTTGGCCGCGGAGATTCCCCCCACACCGAAGGCGATCACCAGGATGGCACCCACGGTCCCGACCACGGCTATGAACAGGGTGTTGACTATCTCCTCTGCGATGTTCAGCGTGTTGAGAGCGACGAAGACGCCCAGCGCGATCACCGACCACCGCGCCGCGGCGGGCAGCCACCGGATGTGCCGCTCCTGCGACCATGGAGTGGCCAACTCCGCCAGGAAGGCGCCCAACGCGGCGGCCACGATGACGACGACAATCGCCACCACCACCAGCGGCAGATATCCGATCAGGTCGGTCAGGATGTCGCTGAGATACTCGACGTCCAGAGCCTCCGCCGTGAGCAGGAACACCACCAGCAGGGCAATCCAGTAGATCACACGCGCCGCCAGGTCGGTGGCGGTGTATCCGGCCGCCTGCAGGCGATCCGCCAGACCGGCCCGTTCCAGGAGGCCGTCGAGGCCGACTGCTTTGAAGAGGCGCTGGAACGCCCGGTGGACCAGCCGGGCCACCAGCCAGCCGACCACCAGGATTATGAGGGCCCCGATCAGCCGTGGTAGGAACGAGAGTATGTTCTCGCCTGCGTTCTCTAGACCACTCGAGAGACCATCAATCAGGTCTGACATCTATTACCTCCATTTCGTCGGTCCAGTTGTTTGGGAAGTGGTTCTTCGCCTTGGCGGGCACTGAACCCGGATGCTGACGGTTGCCGACCAACCGCCGCACCTGGATGCAGAACCCGCGCAGGCCTCCAAGACATTCCGGAACAGCCGACCGATCCGGGTCGAGCCGCCTGGGGCGCCTCTCGCAGACCGGGGCGGTCCAGGCCGCCTACGGCCGTGCCTGCTGGAAGCTTTCAGTCGGGCGGGAAGCACTGCCCTCCTCCGTGGGTGGTTCATTACAAGGACGCATCGAAGAGCCGAAAGTTACGCCGGATTTCCTGTGTAACTTTCTGCGTCGGGTTACATCCATTAGGTGCAAGGTTCGGCGTTGACCAGAGACCAAGCCGCCAAGGTGGCCCCGCTAGACCCCGGAGCGGATGCCGTTGCAGAGATCGTCAACGAACATGGGCGAGCCATGTACAGGGTCGCGATAGCCGTAGTGCGCGATAGCGCTCTGGCGGAGGACGTGGTGCAGGAGGCAACCATCACGGCCTGGCTGAAACTCGACTCGTTCCGCGGCGACGGCTCCTTCCGGGGCTGGCTGCTGCGCATCGTCCACAACACCGCTGTCTCGATGGTCCGGTCCAGCCGCGAGCGACCATGGGATCCCGAATGGATACCGCCAGGAACCGCCCCGAGTGCGGAACGGCAAGTCGTTGCCGCCATCGAACTGGACGCTGCGATCCGCACCTTCGCCCGGCTCGATCCCTTGTCCCGCACGATCATGGCATTGCGCGAAGGGGAAGGTCTTACATACGATGAGATCGCCGAGGTGCTTGGAGTGACGATCGGCCAGGTCAAGATCCGGCTGCTCCGTGCCCGCCGCCGCCTGGCCGCTGCTGTCGAACGAGGTGAACCATGAAGGCAGCCCAGCCGAATGCACCCCCGAGCCGGATCGTCGACGACCTCGACATGGCCTCTGCTTTGGACGACCTCGGCCTCGAGATGAGCGCCCTGGACCAAGAACTCGAGCGTGCGGAACGGACCGGCACCGGACTGGAGGCTCTCTGGCAGGTGCCCCCCGACCTAGAGGACCGCATCGCTCGGGGAGTGAGGCAACGGCTCCGGAACAGGCAGACAGCCTGGATGGTCGCCGACCTCATCGGGCTCCCGTTCAGCACCGCCAGAGTGATCATCGAACCCGACCAAGGGAGTCCCCGTGCCTGACAACCATTGGCTGATCGCCGCAATAGCCGTCGGGGTCGGCCTATCGGTGGGCGCGGTCGGAGGCGCCTGGCTGCGCCGCTCCCTACAGCGGGAAACCAACCGCACCGCCCTACGCGAGATCGCCGTGCCGGCCAGCCTCTTCCTCTTCTGGCTGGCAACCGCCACCGGTGTCATCATCGCCACGGCCACCCTCAGCCCGGACACGTTAAGACCGCTACCGAGCCAGGTTCTCGGCTGGCTCCCAAACGTCATCGCCGCGGGTCTTGTCCTGCTCGTGGGCTACGCAGTCGCAGCAGCCGCATCACGCTCCATCGCCCGAGCGTTCGAGCGCGCCACCGGCAACCAGAGCCGGCTGGCGGAGCGCACCCTCCGAGCAACCATCATCGCCGGCTCCACCGTCCTGGCGCTAGGCCAACTCGGCGTCGAGACCACCATCCTCATCGTGCTCACCGCCGGGGTGGTCCTCTCGGCAGCGCTGGCGGCGGCCCTCCTCGCGGGGCTGGGCGGCCGCGCGGTCGCCGAGTCGATCGCCGCCGGGCGAGTCCTGTCCTCACACCTCCAGGAAGGCCAACAGATCCGGCTGGGAACCGATACATACACCATCGTCGATCTCCGACCCGCCACAGCCGTACTCCAATCCAACGCCCTCGAACAACTCGTGATCACGTATGCAACCCTGCTCGACACACCCTTCCACATCCCCGCCCCGAACCCGGCAGAACCGGACGAGACTTCTCCCTGACCTTCTGACCAGGCGATCAGGAGAGGGCAAGCCGTGTGAACGCTGGGATGCAGGCGTGGCGTGACGGACGACCGGCGTCGGTATGCCCATTAGCTGCGGCGTGTGGCGGTCATGTGTTGGGTTGGAAGACGGTCGAGGATTCGGCCGAGTCTGGCAGCGTATTCGTCGCCGTAGGTTGCTCCGACACTTCCGCAAAGCAGGGAGGACAGGACGTGTGTCTCGCTGGCTGCTGTGTGCCGTAGTCGGTGGGATAACTACGGATGATGGGTGGGTTCGTGGTGTCCGGAGTTGATCTGGAACGCGAACTTCCCGTGGCCCACTGTTAGCGTGCCAAGGTTGAGAACATCTCGCCCGATTATCAGTTCGTAATGACCGACGGGTTCGCCATAGACGACCTTCGCTGGCTCGATCACTGCGGTATCTGCACCGTCTTGCAGGATTACTGCTGCACCGTAGGAAACCGTGTCCTTCGAACCAGACGACGTGATGAGATTGACCGGGCCCAGCCAAGATAGTGGAGGGTCTGCGAGGACGGTCGACGAGACAACGCAGACATTTGATCCGGTATCCAGCATCGCCCGGACCCTCTTCTGAGGGGCACTCTCCAGGAAGGGTGCTCTAATGGTCGCTTCGATGACGGGCGGGTGTTCGTAGCTGAACGGACCTTCAAAGGTCAACAAGGGCGGCGCTTCCCACGACCATGGGTCCCTGCTCGCACACTTGCTCGAGGAGAACTTCGCCGCTCGGCCGCTCGCGGGCGAGGGCGAAAGCCTTAGGGGCAGGGTGAATGCCGAGGAGTTCGCCACTGACGGCGTCGAGCACTGCCCATTCCCCGTAGTAGTCATCCAAGAGGTCGGGGAGTTGGTGGTTTCTGAAGGAGGTCAGGTGGCTCATAGCCTGTTGCCATGATGTCGACGCGCTTAGCTCTGGCATCATTTCACTCCTTCCGCAAGGCCTTCGGTCATAAGCTTAGACGTAGAATCACATAGCTGTGAGTTGTTTGATACCCCTGTTGGCGAGTCGCGAAAAGTTGGCTCACCGCAATTCTGCCAACCCGGAGTGGCGATTCAATCATTGATGAAACAGGTCTACTTGGTGAGGATCACTCCGTAGACGAAGCCGAGGGGGCCCATCCGCCACATCCGGTCGACGCGGAGGGGTGGGTCGGCGAACATTTGCTCGGGTGGGGGGAGCTTGTCGAGCGACCGGTGGAGGTACCGGTACTCGTCGACGGCATTGATCAGGGCGCCTGCCATCGGAACCACGACGGCCGAGCCAGCCCGATGGAGGGAGGCGGCCACCTTGCCCTTGGGCCGGGTGAGGCCCACCACACCCGCCGAACCTCCCGGACGTAGCACCCGGGCGATCTCGTCCAGCGTGGCCTCCACCGAGTCCAGGTTGCGGAAGACGAACGCCGAGAACACGGCGTCGAAGGCGCCGTCTCGGAACGGAAGGTCCTCCCCCTTGCCCACCACGCGGGCGGCGGTGGGGTTGAGGTCCAGCATCTGCGTTACCGGATCGAGGGCGACCACCTGCCGGCTGCCGAACAGGGGCACGGCCGCCCCGGTGCCGGCGCCGAGATCCAGCAGCCTTCCCGGAGGCAGGCGCTCTATAACCGACCGGCGCCATGCCTGGTCCCTTCCGGCTGCCAGCAACCGGTTGATCAGGTCGTAACGCCGGGCGATCCTGGCGAAGATCGCATCCGTCGGCCGCTCCACCGGCGCGCCCGGAGGCTCAGCCGATGCGGTCGAATCCGGCGTAGGCACGTAGGGCTTCCGGCACCACCACAGACCCGTCGGCCTGCTGGTGGTTCTCCATCAGGGCGATCAGCAACCGGCCCACGGCCACCGCCGTCCCGTTCAGCGTATGCACCAGCCGGTTACCCCGGTCCGTCCGGTACCGGATCCGCATCCGCCGACTCTGGAAGTCGGTGGTGTTGGAGCAGGATGTGATCTCCCGGTAGCGTCCCTGGGAGGGGATCCAGGCTTCGATGTCGTACTTCTTCGCGGCCGATGAACCGAGGTCTCCCGCCGCCACGTTCACCACCCGGTAGGGGATCTCGAGGCTCTGGACGATCTGCTCCTCGATCGCCAGCAACCTCTCGTGCTCGTCCCAGGATTGCTCGGGGTGGCAGAACGAGAACATCTCCACCTTGTCGAACTGGTGAACCCGGAAGATGCCCGCCGTGTCCTTGCCGTGCGCCCCCGCCTCCCGGCGGAAGCAGCTGGAGAAGCCGGCGTAACGGAGCGGCAGGGCGTCCTCGTTGAGCACCTCGCCGGCGTGATAGGCGGCCAGGGACACCTCGGAGGTACCGACCAGGTAGAGGTTGTCGGAGCGCAGTCCGTCACCCGAATCCACGCCCACCTCGTAGACCTGCTGATCGTCATCCGGGAAGAACCCGGTGCCGAACAGCGCCTCCTCGCGCACCAGCACCGGCGGGACCACGGGCGTGAATCCCTTGCCGCCCAGCAGCTCGAGCGCCATCCTCACCAGCGCGAACTCGAGCATCACCGCTGGCCCGGTCAGGTACCCGAAGCGGCTGCCGGACACCTTGGCGGCCCGCTCGATGTCGATCATCCCCAACCCGGTGCCTAGATCGCGGTGGTCCTTGACCGGGAAGTCGAAGTCCCGAACCCTCCCCCACCGCTTGATCTCGACCGCGTCCTCCTCTACCAACCCGTCCGCGGCCGACGGATGGGCGGGGTTGGGCACCCTGATCCAGAGCGCCTGGAATTGCTCGTCCAGGTGATCGGCCTCGGCGAGGGCGGCGCGGTATTTCGCGGCCAGCTCACCGGCCTGGGCGATGGCGCCCTGCCTCGCCTCGCCCTCCAGACGGGGAATGCTGCGGCTGAGGCTCTTCTGCTCGGCGCGCATCGACTCGGCCTCCGCCCTGGTCCTCCGCCGCGCCCGGTCGATCTGCGCCATCAGGTCGACGTCCAGATCCAGGCCGCGGCGGGCCAGCGACGCCTTGAGGGCATCCGGTTGCTCGCGCAGCAGCGTTATGTCGATCATCCCGTGATGATATCCCTGATCTAGCTGGTAGTTGCTGGTTGGTAGTCGCTAGTTGACAGGTATTCGTTGGTCATTGTCGCTTTATATTGGATTATAGACCGCTGGCCGCCGAGCGCCGGCTGCCGGCTACCGACTGAGCCCGGGGAGGCGACCCGGCCCCGGAGCGGACGCCTAGCCGGGCGGGTTGATCCGGATGAGCGACTCCCACACGTTGTCCTCGGGGTTCAGGTCGTCCTCCACCACGGTCAGTTTGAAGGTCAGCAGGTACTCGGCGCCCGGCTCCACCAACTCGGTCCCGAACAGCACCGATCCGATCTCTCCCGGCGCCAGGTCCAGCGCGTGGCTGTCGACGGTGGTCAGCGACTCGCCCGCCTCCGAGCGGATGCTGGCGTTGACGATCAGGCCCTTCTGGTCCACGTTCCCCCGGTTGCCGATCACCGTGCTGAACTGCAGGCGTTGGGTGGCTGGGAACAGGATCTCTCCCTCTTCACCCAGTCCCCCGGCCGGTAGCGGCTCGAATACCACCTGGAGGATGGTCACGTCCCGGCGCACCCCCATGTCGGTGCTGCTCCGGATGGTCCGCGCCAGCCTCTCGCCGTTAAGCAGCGGCCTCTGATCGACGATGAAGGAGACGGCCGGGATCTCGTTGACTATGCCCAGCTCGTCCAGCATGCCGGTCGCCCGAGCCAGGAACCGGGCGTACACCAGATCGCCCACCCGGATCCGGGCGATGGCGCCGCCCAGCTGGTCCACCGGCACCGAACCGGTCGGGTCATCGGTGACCGCGGTGACGGCCACCCGGAACTCGACCAGGCCCGCCGCCCACGCGGCGAACGCCAGATCCAGCATCTCCCGGACCGCGAAGGCCGACTCCGGCGCCTCCACCGACTGGAACATCTCCGCCTGGTCCGCCATCTCCCCCGACAGCCGGTCCATCAGCACGTCGAAGTCGTCCCGGTTGATGGTCCGCAGCTCGGTGCTCACCAGCCGCCGGAAGCCGGCCGCTACCTGCTCCACCTCCTGCGTGGCGATCCGGGCGCTGTCGAAGAAGGCCGTCTCCTGTCGGACGACCACGCCCCGGCTGTTGACCAGGACCGCTCCCCCGATGAGGACGAGCAGCAACAGCGCCAGCCACCACCAGACCCTCCGGCGCCGCCGGCCGAAGGCGTTCGGCGGCCGGTACCGGCTGGTCACGATCGCGGCTTCGTCATCGGGTCAGGTGAGCGGGAACGGGGGTTGGAACCAGGAGGGAACATCCGAAACCGTCACGGAGTCCACCCACTTGACCCACCAGAAGCCGCGCCGGCCCGGCGCCACGATCCGAGCCGGGTAGCCGTGGCCCGCGCTCAGCGGTTGGCCGCCCACCTCGAACGCCAGCCAGATACTGTCCGCGTCCCGGGCCGGGAAGCGGCGCTCGTATCCGGTGACCGAACGCACGCGAATGCTCACCCCATCCACCTCTCCGAGAAGCCGATCCAACCGGACGCCCGTCCATTGCTGGGTCGAGTGCCATCCACCGGTGCAGTCGAGGGTAGCTTCCAACGTCTCCAGCGGTAACGAGCTCACGTCGTCCGGTCCGAGCACCCGGCCCCCTACCTCGGTTTCCAATCGGTCGAGCCGCTGCACCTTGTCGGTGAACCACTGCGTGACGGGCATCCGGGCCGGGTTCCCGCTCCCCCGCTCGTGCGACCCGGTGAACCTCCGCTCGGAGCCGGGCAGGTCGAACACGCCCAGGGCGCTCTCCCATCCGGCCAGCGCCACCCCGGCCCCCGCGGCCAGGCCGCCGGTCCTCAGCAGGTTGCGCCGGCTCAGGTCGGTGGTGCGGGGCCGGACGGGATGCCGGACGTAGTGCCAGCCCACCAGCAACACGGAGAGAACGGCGGCCCCTATGTGGACCTGCATGGTCGTGAGCGGGCCGATCCGCGATGTCGTGCCCACCACCTGGAGCAGGCCGGAACCGATGGTGATCACCACCGTCACCACCAGGGCGACCGACCAGATCGCTCCCTTGCGGCGCCTGCGGAACCCGGTTCGAGCCACCCCCGACTTCCATGGCACCAGCAGCAGGAAGGACAACCCGAGCACGCCGTGGGCAATCGTCGCGACCCGGGACCACTCCGTGCCGAGTCCCTGGGAGATGAGCCCCGAGGCAATCGCCCCGATCAGGAGGGCGGCCAGGGCCAGGTTGGTAAAGCGCTTCAGCGTCGCCTCCAAGCCGGATCCGGGACCCAGCCTATGAAGATGCCCGAGGTAAAGGGGGTTCATCCGGTGCCGGTCGCTCCCGGGCGTCTCCAGCGAGATACGCATGTCTGCCGGGGTAAACTGTCGGCACGCCGGGCGAGTGGCGGAATTGGTAGACGCGCTGGGTTCAGGACCCAGTGGGCATTGCGCTCGTGGAGGTTCGAGTCCTCTCTCGCCCACCGGCTACGGCGCGGTACGGGGCACCGAGTTGATGTCATCTGCAGAAGCATGTCCATAGAAGTGCACCCGATGAGCGGTGCAGGATCCCCCGCGAACCCGGTAGGCATTCCCCTAATCTTCCACATCCATGAATCAGCGCCCGCCCCGCACAGCTCCGATCAAGAATGTCACAGTGGACGCAGGCGATCCCAACCGGCTGGCCGAGTTCTGGGCCTTCGCGCTGGGATATGTCATCCAGCCCCCGCCCCCGGGCTTCGAGACCTGGGAGGCCTTCGCCGACGCTCTGAACCTGTCCACCGAGGAGAGGGAGCGATACGGCGCGGTCGTCGACCCCCACGGGATCGGCCCCCGGATCCTGTTCCAGAAGGTGCCGGAGGGCAAGGCCGTGAAGAACCGGTGGCACCTGGACATCGACGTTGTTGACCCATCCCTTCCCGAGGACCGGCACGACGACGACCGGGAGGCCAAGATCGCGGCCTTGGTGGCCAGAGGCGCCACCGAGATTGGGCGCTTCGACGAGCGGGCCGGGAGGTGGGTGTTGATGGCCGATCCCGAGGGCAACGAGTTCTGCGTCCTGGGTCCCTGACCCGCTGAGACAATCGACCCCTGGTTGGCCGCCTGGCGCTAGGGGTGCGGGGTTACGAGCGTCCCGGGGCGGCCTCGGGCGGCGTTTCTCCCGGGTCGGGCAGTCCCTGTTCGATGGCCCACCGTCTCACGTCACAGAAGGCTTCGGCCCGGTCGTATGGACCGTGGTCGATCCGCTTCTCGAGCAGGACCTTCAGCACCGCTCCGACTGTCGGGCCGGGGCCGATGCCCAGGTACTCCATGACGTCGAATCCGTCGAGGGGTGGCCGGATGGCGTCCAGTTCCTCCTTGGCGCGGAGGACCTCGATCCGCTCCTCCAGCTCGTCGATCTGCTGCTGGATCCGGCGGGCCCGGCGGTCGCTACGGGTGGTGACATCGCACCGCGCCAGCTGGTTGAGCCGGGGCAGCAGCTCCCCCGCGTCCCGCACGTAGCGGCGTACCGCCGAATCGGTCCAACCCATCTTGAAGGTATGGGCACGCATGTGGAGGAACACGAGTTCGGCCACGTCGTTGACCGTCCCGTTCGGGTACCGCAGCTTTCGCAGGCGGCGGCGGGTCATCCGGGCGCCCACCACCTCGTGGTGGTGGAAGGTCACCCTGGGGCCCTCGAACCGGCGCGTGGCCGGCTTCCCGACGTCGTGGAACAGGGCGGCGAGCCGCAGGACCAGGTCGGGCTCCGTCTTGGCCATCACCGCCAGCGAGTGGGCCAGCACGTCCTTGTGACGGTGGTCGGGATCCTCGGTCATGGCCAGCGCAGGCACCTCGGGGACGAACTCGGCCGCCAGCCCGGACTCGACCATCACCGACATGGCGGGCGCCGCCTCGGGGGCCACCACCAGCTTGGAGAACTCGTCCCGGATCCGCTCCGCGCTGATCGTCCTGAGGCGCTCCCGCAGGCGCGCCACGGCCTCGAGTTCCGTCCGGTCGGGATAGAAGCCCAGCTGGGCCATGAACCGGAACAGCCGGACCATCCGGAGCGGATCGTCCGAGAACGACACGTCGGGACCGCTCGGCGTTCGGAGGGTCCGGGTGGCCAGATCGGCCACGCCGTTGAACGGATCCACGAGGAATGGGGTATCGAGACCGAGCCTCAGCGCGATGGCGTTGACCGTGAAGTCCCGGCGCCCCAGGTCGGCCTCGATCGAGTCACCGAAGACGACCTCCGGGCGGCGGCTGTCGGGCCGGTAGGTCTCGGCGCGGAAGGTGGTTATCTCGCACCGCACCCCGTCGCGGAGCAGGCCGATCGTCCCGAACCGTTCGCCCACGGTGAACAGCTGATCAGCCCAGTCCCTGAGTAGCGGCTTCATCTGCTCGGGCCGGGCGCTGGTGGCGAAGTCCAGATCGGTCGACTTGCGACCCAGCAGGGCGTCGCGGACCGAACCGCCCACGAGGTGGATCTCGTGGCCGGCCGCCGTGAAGCGACCGGCCAGCTCGCGGCTGATGCCGCTGTTCAGCCAGTTCAGGCGCTCGGGAACCATGCCCGGATCAGCCGAGGTCCCACACCTTGGCGGCCTCCGCCTTCACCGCGTCCAGGGTGGCGAAGGCAAGCTCGGATGAGTGGAAGCGGTGCTCCTCATCGGGAACGACCATGCCGGCCGCGCCCGCCAGCGTGGCGCTGACCGAAGCCGAGATGGCGTCCAGGTCGTACCCGCCCTCCAGGAAACAGATGGTGCGGCCCGGGGGGGTCAGTTCGATGAGGGCTCGGGACATGTAGGAGTAGTCGGACGGGAGCAACCGCAGGCTCGCCAGAGGGTCGGCCGCGTGGGCGTCGTAGCCGGCGCTGACCAGCAGCCAGTCGGGGCCGAACTGCGAGATTACGGGCAGGATCAACTCCTCGAAGGCCCGGCGGTAGAGGTCGCCGGCGGTTCCGGGCGGGAGGGGCAGGTCCAGGATGGTGGCCGCGCCCCGGTGGGCCGTCATGTCGACGATGCCCCCGGTGCCCGGGTAGAACGGATACTGGTGGGTCGAGATGTACAGGACGTTCTCCTCGTGCTCGAACATCTCCTCGGTGCCGTTGCCGTGATGGACATCCCAGTCCATGATCGCCACCTTGCAGCCCCGCTCCACCAGCATGGCCGCGGTGACCGCGGCGCTGTTGAACAGGCAGAACCCCATGGCCGCGGACGACCGGGCGTGATGACCCGGCGGCCGGACCGCCAGAAAGGCCAGGTCCGCGGCCTCCTCCTCCAGGCGCCGGACCGCCAGAGGGCCTCCGCCGGCAGCCCGGACGGCGGCCTCCCACGAGGCAGGCACCGCCGCCGTGTCCGGATCCAGCTGAGCGCCTCCGGAGGCACAGACCTGCTGGATGTAGTCGATGTAGCCCGGCTCATGCACCAGCTCCAGCAGCCTCCGGTCGATCTCCGGGGCCAACTCCTCGGCCAGCTCCACCGGAGCGGCCCGCACCCCCCGCAAGGCCGCGTCCAAGCGGGCCGGACGCTCGGGATGACCCCACCCGGCATCGTGTTCCTCGAAGACCGGGTGGGAAAGGGCCAGCACTCTCATAGACAGCCAGGCTAACCCCGGTACGGACCCTGTGAGTCCCAACAACCCGACAGGTCGGCGGCCGTGACGAACCTCAGGCTCAGGACACCACAGGTGACGCCCTCCGCCTCAAGAACCCCACCACCACAAACCTGAGGAACAGAACACCGTGGGTGACGCCCTGAACCTGAGGAACAGGGCACCGTGGGTGACGCCCTGTGCCTCAAGAACCGCCAGGCGCCAAAGTCGCGAAAAACCGGCGCCCCGCACCGGGCCCCTCCCCCGCCACCACCCATCCTGTTGGAGCGTGGTCGGCCATGCCCGGCTGGATGCCGGGAATCGGCTGTTCGCTCCATAAGCCTTGATGTTCCCTCGGGCCGGCCGGGCCGATCGGACCAGTGCCATCGGCCGGTACAGGTGCTTGGCGATAAGCAACATATGGCGTGGCTGTGACGTTTTCAACCCTTCTTTGCGAGAACGCGAAAAGTTCTTCCGGGTCCTGGCGTGGCGCCGTCCGTGTCCTTTCGCGAGCGGCCCGGTTGGTAGATTCGGGGCTGATGGCCCGCAGCGCGAGGGGCGGCAGGGGATGAACGGCTCATCTTTCCCGGAGAACGGCAACGGGCGCTTCGCCCGGCCGCACCGACATGCCGCCGTCCGCCGTCCCGACTCCGGCCCTGATCGCTAGCCGTGCCTCCACCGATACCGGACCGCTACCGGCTGGAGGTGCGCCTCGGCCGTGACGAGGACATCGAGGAGTGGTTCGCCACCGATCTGGAGCTGGATCGACCGGTACTGATCCGGGTGATCGGTCCCGAGGCGACCAGGTCGAGAGGCCGGTCGTTCCTGGCCGCCGTCCAGCGTGCCTCTCGCGCCAGCCACACGCACGTGGCCGCGGTCTTCGCAGCCGACAAGGTGCCCGGTTCCACCTATGCGGTCACCGAGTGGGTGGGCGGCACCACGCTGGCCGACCGGACCGGCGCCGGCGACGGGCCGCCCCTAGCCGAGCTGCTCGCCAACGCCTGCGGTCTCGCCGAAGGCCTCTCCTTGCTCCACGCCGCAGGCGTGACCCACGGAGCCATCGACGCCGGAGCGGTCCTCTACTCCCGAGGGCAGCCGGCCAAGCTGGGCGGCTTCGGCCGGGTACCACGCGGCACCTCCCCCGAGGACGACGTCCGGGCGCTGGCCGGCACACTGGAGACGGCCCTCACCGGCAAGCCTCCGGGCGCCATGGCTCCCTCGGAGATCATCCACTCGTTGTCGCCGAGCGTTGACGACATCCTCCGCTCCGCCCGCGCCGACGAGATCGACGCGCGGCAGCTGGCCGACCGGCTGCGGGCGGTCCCCTATTCCCCTCCCGTCCCGGTCTCCTTCCGGTGGTCCTGGCGCCGGCTCCTGCCCGTTGCCCTGCTCGCGCTGGCCGCCACGGTGCTCGTGTGGGCCGGCAGCGCGGTGGACACCCGCCCGACTCCTCCCCTACAGGTGGCCGCGCTCCCCCTGCCCACCCTGGCTCCCAGGCCGGACGCAGAACGCCCCCCTACGCCGGCGTCGTCCCCCGCGGACGAGGAGTCCGAGGAGGTGGCACTCGAGAGCGAACCGGTCCTCCTGCTAGACGTGCTCGACTTCGATCCCCTGGGGGACGGCGAGGAACATCCCGGCCGGCTGCCGCTGCTGACCGACGGAGATCCCACCACCGAGTGGCGCACCGAGCGCTACTTCGACCCGTTGCCTCTGCTGAAAGAGGGCGTGGGCTTGGCCTTCGAGGTGAGCGGCTCGCCGGCACTCCTCGAGCTCACGGGCCTATCCGAGGGTACGGCCTTCCGTCTCATGTGGGCCGAGTCGCTCCTCGGCGTCGACGATCCGGGCTGGGAGGTCATCGCCGAACAACAGGCCGGCGCCGCAACCCTCCGCCTACCGTTGCCCGAGCTTCGCAACGGGATCTGGGTGCTCTGGCTGACCGACCTGCCTCCCGAGGGAGCCGGCTACCGCACCCGGCTGGCCGAAGTGAGTTTCAGCAGTTGAGCAGGCCCGACGACTCCGCCCTTCGGGACGACTCCGTCCTCATCCAGCGATACCTGGCCGGAGACAGCCGGGCTTTCGATCATCTCATGGAGGCTCACGAGGGCCGGGTGTTCGCCATCAGCCTTCGTATCCTGCGGGATCGGGAGGAGGCTCTGGATGCAACTCAGGAGACCTTCATCACCGTGCTGCGCAAGGCCGGCTCGTTCGAGGGAAGATCGGCGTTCTCGACCTGGCTGTACCGGGTGGCGGTCAACACCTGCTACACCATGCTCCGCAAGAAGGGCCGGCGCCCGACCGCGCCGTTGCCGGACGCCCATGACCCGCCCGACCTGTCGGCAACCGATCGCATCCGTTCCGCCGAGCTCCGGCCCATGCTCGAAGAAGCCCTGGCAACCCTGCCGGAGGAGTTCGGACCGGCCGTGCTGTTGAGCGATCTGGAGGGCCTACCCCTGCAGAGCGTGGCCGAGATCCTCGAGATCCCGCTCGGTACGGTGAAGTCACGCGTGTTCCGGGGCCGGAAGCTGCTGGCCGGACATCTCGGGAACCTTATGGCCGCCTCCGGGTATCCGAAAGAGGACGAAGCATGAGTGACGAGCGCATCCCCATCGACCAGCTCCTGGATCTGGTGGAGGGCAACCTTCCGGAGGAGGAGGCTGCCCGGCTCGACGCCACCCTCGACGAGGGTGACCGCCGGGAGCTGGCCGTCCAGGCCGCCGTCCGGTCGGTCTTGGGACAGCTACCCGGTCCGGAGCTATCCGACGATGAGCGTCGGCGGCTCCGGGCGGCCGTCCGAGCCGAACTCCGGGTCGAGGAGGCCGACCCCGCGCCGTCCGCAGGCCGGCAGGAGCGCCGATCGTGGCTGGTGCGCGTCCTTCCGTCCGCCGCAGCGGCCGCGACGGTGGTGGCCGTGATCGCGGTCGCCGTCAACCTGGTCGACACCGATTCCGGCCAGGAGGCCTCCATGGCGGATGTCGAATCCGCCGTTACCGCGCAGGCCGCCGCGGTCACAGCGGCTCCGGCACCGACGCCGACCACCGCGGCCGCCATGTCGGCGGAGTCCGCGGCGGCGATGGAAGCGGCCCCCGCCGCCGACGTGGAAGCCGACCTCGCCGAGGCCGAGGTGGCGGTGGAGGAAGCCATGGCAGAAGCTGAGGCCGCCGCCGAGATCGCCGAGGCCGAGATGGAGGCGGCGTCGGCGGAAGCCGCGGAGCCGGAAGTGGCAGCCGAAGCCGCTGCCGAAGCCGCTGCCGAGCTCGTCCAAGCCGCCGCTGACGCGGCGGAAGAGGCAGCTTTCGGGCCTGGCTACGTGGCGTTCGAGGTTGCGACCGACCGGCCCGACGAGGCCCTTGAGGCGTTGGAGATGATGGAGGAGTTGGCCGCGATCAGCGAGATGACGCCCGTGCCGGTTACAGAGCTTGCCGACCGGGCCGGCGAGGAGGGCCTGGTCTGCTGGCAGGAGGCGGCGGAGTTGGCGGGGGCGAGCGGGGTGATCACCTGGATGGCTCCCGGGCTCGTGGACGGCGTTGCGGGTGAGGCCTACCTGGTCGCACCCGGCCCGGACGACCAACCGGCGGACGGAGTTCTGGCCCTGTTCGTCTACCCGGATTGCCGCGCCGTTGCGCTTCCGGCGGTCACGGACGAGTAGTGGGCAGCGGGCAGCGGGCAGCGGGCAGTGGATCGTGTAACACGGGGTCGACATATACAACTCGACAGGCCTGGGGTCCTAACGGAACATGATTTCTTCCGGGTCGCCCACTGGCCACTGGCAACCGGCCACTGGCCACTACAAGTCTGTGGTCAGCGACTTGAACCAGCCATCCGGGTGTGGTCGCTCATGGGGCTAACCTGCCCCGTGTGAAGGAGAGCTACGCCGCTCGCTTTGCCGACCTGCTGGAAGGGATCGCCGCCAGAGTCCGTTCGCTGACAGTGGACCGGCTCGACCGTGGGATCACCCTGACGGCCTTCGGCACGGCCGCCGCGGTGCTCATCGTGGCAGCGCTCGTTCTGATCAGCGTGGCCCTATTCCGCCTTCTGGCGATCGCTACCGGCGCCACCGGGGCCTACGGCGCCTTCGGGGGATTATTTCTGGTCGCCGGATGGTTGTCATGGCGGAAGGGAAGACAAGTACCTGAGGAACCGCCACCCGGAGGAAGTGAATGACCGAGAACCTGGTCATCATCGGATCGGGTCCCGCCGGGCTCACCGCTGCCCTGTACGCGGCCCGCGCCGACCTCTCCCCGCTGGTCTTCGAAGGGAGCGCGGCGGGTGGACAGTTGATGATCACCACCGACGTGGAGAACTACCCGGGATTCCCGGACGGGATCATGGGTCCCGAGCTCATGGAACGCTTCCGCAAGCAGGCCGCGCGCTTCGGCGCCACCCTGATCACGTCCGACGTCACGTCGGTCGACTTCACCCGGCAGCCGTTCGAGGTCCGGGTGGGATCGGACCGTCACTCGGCCAGAGCGGTGGTCATCGCCACGGGCGCCACCGCCCGGTTTCTCGGGGTGCCCGGCGAGGAGGCGCTCATCGGCCGCGGCGTGTCCGCCTGTGCCACCTGTGACGGCTTCTTCTTCCGGGACAAGGACCTGGTGGTGGTGGGCGGCGGTGACTCGGCGATGGAGGAGGCCCTGTTCCTGACCAAGTTCGCCTCGAGCGTGACCATCGTGCATCGGCGGGACCGGTTCCGGGCTTCCCGGATCATGGCCGGCCGGGCACTGGCCCACGAGAAGATCGACGTCCTGTGGAACACCACCGTGGAGGAGGTCCTGGGCGAGTCGACGGTGACCGGCGTGACGCTGCGGGACGTCATCAGCGGGGAGACCCGTGAGCACCCCATCGAGGGGGTGTTCATCGCGATCGGCCACGTTCCCAATACCGAGCTGTTCCGGGGACAGATCGACCTGGACGAGCAGGGCTACATCCGGCTGCCGGGTCGCAGCACCATGACGAACGTGGAGGGTGTGTTCGCCTCCGGTGACGTGGTGGACAAGGTCTACCGCCAAGCGGTGACGGCCGCCGGAACCGGCTGTGCGGCGGCGATCGACGCCGAGCGGTGGCTCGAGGCCCGGGAATGAGGTCCACAGCATCGGGACAGTATCTGTGCTAATGCTAGTAATGTCTGTAGTGCGGTAACCTACAGTAAATCAAGACACCATATATCCGAAGGAGGATCCAGGACATGGCTGATGTCGTAACACTCACCGACGCCGAGTTCACGCAGGCCGTCGCCGGCGACAAGCCGGTGCTGGTCGACTTCTGGGCGGAGTGGTGCGGTCCGTGCCGCCTGGTGGCGCCCTTGCTGGCGGAGATCGCCGCCGACCACGGCGACCAGATCACCATCGCCAAGCTCAACATCGACGAGAACCAGCAGACCCCGTTCCAGTATCAGGTGATGAGCATCCCCACCATGGTGGTGTTCCAGAACGGCGTGGAGAAGAAGCGGATCGTGGGGGCCCGACCCAAGGCCGCCATCCTCTCCGAGCTTCGGGAGTGGGTGAACTAGTGGTCAGTGGTCAGTGGTTACTGGACGGTGGTCAGTGGTCAGTGGTCAGTGGTCAGTGGTCAGTGGACGTCGTAACCCCGAGACGGTAGGCACAACCCACGAAGATAGAAGGGCCTAACGGAATCGACTACCTCCCTGGTCGCCGGCTGGCCACTGGCCACTGGTCAGGGTGATGGGAAGAACCGCCGGTAGATCTGCTCGAGTTGATCCAGGCCGCTGAACCTGAGAACCACCTGGCCGTCGACCGCTCCGCCCTTGCGCTTCTTGTAGCGGATGTCCACCGATGTGCCGAGCTGTTCGGCCAAGCGGTTCTCCAGCTCGATGATCACCGCCGGACGCGGCTCGGCCGGGCGGCGCGGCCTCTTGTCCCGGACCATTCCCTTGCCGAGCCGCACCGCTTCCTCGAGTTGGCGGACCGACCATCCCTCGGATACCGCTCGGTCGGCCAGGTGTTGGGCCAGGGCCTGATCATCGAGTCCCAGCAGGGCCCGGGCGTGTCCCGCCGACAGGTCACGGGAAGCGACCAGGACCTGGATCGCCGGGGCGAGATTGAGCAGGCGGAGGGCGTTGGTGACAGCGGCCCGGCTCCGGCCCACCCTCTCCCCGATCTCCGCATGGGTCATGCCGAATTCGTCCTCGAGTTGGTGGAAGGCGGCCGCCTCTTCCAACGGGTTGAGGTCCTCACGTAGCAGGTTCTCGACCAGGGCCTCCGTGACCGTACCCACCGCGTCCGTCTCCCGGATCAGAGCGGGTAACTCGGTGAGGCCTGCCTCCTGAGCGGCGCGCCAGCGTCGCTCGCCGGCGATCAGCACGAAACCGGGGCCCTCGGGCCGGACCACCACAGGCTGGAGAACGCCCAGCTGACGGATCGAGTCGGCCAGCGTCTCCAGCGCGTCCGCGTCGAACCCCTGCCGCGGCTGGTTCGGATTGGCACGGATGCGGCTGATCGCGATCCTGCGCAGATCGGTGCGCCTGGGTGGCGGAATGAGAGCTTCCAGGCCCTTACCGAGGCCTGATCGGCGGGTGGTCATCGTGCTTGCTCCTGTTGTCGGTGTCTCTGAAGGAACTCCATGGCGACATAGCGATAGGCAACCGCCCCGGGGCTCATCCGGTCATAAAGCTCGATCGGCTCGCCGTAGGACGGTGCTTCTGACAATCGGATCGATCGCGGGATCACGGTACGGAAGACCCGCTCGCCGAAGTAGTCACGGATCTGGGCAGCAACATCGGTGGAGAGCTTGGTACGGGCGTCAAACATAGTCAACAGTACGTTACCTATGTATAAGTCTGTATTGAGACTGTCACGTACCAGATCGATGCTGTCCATGAGCTGGCCAAGGCCCTCCAGCGCGTAGAACTCGCACTGGACGGGAATGAGCAGTTCGTGGGCCGCCGCCAGCGCGTTGATGGTCAGCAGGCCCAGGCTCGGCGCGCAGTCGACCAGGATCGTGTCGTATTCCCCTGCCACAGGGGCGATCGCCGCTGCCAGACGCTGCTCCCGGCTCAGCATGGACACCATTTCCAACTCGGCGCCCGCCAGGTCGATGCTCGCCGGTGCCAGGGCCAAGTTGTCTACCGAGGTCGGGACTACCACCTCGTCCAGCGCGCTATGACCTATGAGGACGCTGTAGACAGACCGGCCGCCATCGGATGTCCGCGCGCCGAGACCCGTGCTGGCGTTGCCCTGAGGATCCAGGTCCACAAGAAGGACGCTGTGTCCTTCCAAAGCCAGCGAAGCGCCGAGGTTGATGGCCGTGGTCGTCTTCCCGACGCCGCCCTTCTGGTTGGCGATCGCCACGACGAGGCCCCGCCGGGCAGGTTCGGGTGGAGTCTCTGACCCATTGAGCACCCCCTTATCCTAGGAGGCTACTCGCTCTAGCCGGATGGTTTCACGTGAAACATGAAGGTGGCGAGGTTGAGAGTTGTCCGGTCCTCCGGGGCTCAGTCGAGCGAAATAACCACGGAACGCCGGGGTTCTGTGCCCTCCGAGTAGGAGCGGACGCCATCAATGCCTGCCACCGCATCGTGCACAACCTTGCGGTCGACAGCGTTCATCGGCTCGAGCATGATCTCTCCCCCCTCATCTATCACCTGCTCGGCCAGCTGGCCCGCATAGATCCCGAGAGCCTGCCGACGCTTCTTCCCGTAGCCGGCGATGTCGAGCCGGAGCCGGCAGCCACGGGCCGTCTTGCGCTGCACGATCGTCCTGGTCAGTTCGTGGACGGCGTGCATGATCGAAGCCTTCGGGCCTATGAGCGCCTGGGTCTGCTCGCCCGTTATGTCGGCGCGCACGACCTTTCCGTCGAATCCGGACTCGACCGTCCCTTCCAGCCCGAACTCTTTCAGTAGGCCGTCCAGGAACTCCCGGACCACCTCGGCCTGCTCGGTGCCCAAGGTGTCGCCGTCCTTACTATCACCCGTCACCGCTCCGACCTCTCCTTCTGCCCTTCGGCCTTGACGCGCCTGCTGTTTCCTACCGCGACCCGACCGTGAGTCGCCGCCCGCCTTGCCGCCGGCCTGCCGGCTCTTCGCCTTGGCGGCTCCTCCTCTGGCCTTGCTGCGATCCTTCGGCTGGGCGGCCCTGCCGGAACTCGGCTTACGCGCCGCCTTCTTCTTCGGGCGGCCACGACCGGACCGGCCCCTTCGCCCTCTGCTCTTCGGCTTGACCCGTACGATGGCATCCTGCCGCCCGATGCCGAGGAATCCCGGCTTCGGTTCCTGCAGCACCTTGACCTCCGCCCGGTCGGCGTCTTCGATGCCCAGCTCCTCGAGAGCAGCCTGGACGGCCAGTTCAACGGATGCGCCTTTGACCTCGACCCACTCCACCATCGGTTTACCTTCTCCTCCGTCTGCGTTGTTTCTTGGCCGAGCCCTGCGGGCGGGGCGGCTTCTTGCCGTCATCCGGCTCACCGTCATCGGGCTCCTTGGTAGCCGGCTTCCCCCCGTCCGGCGGAGGGCCGGGACGTCCGTCGATCTTGAAGATCAGCAGCTGCTGACCGGTTCGGAAGACATTGCTGGTGGCGAAATAGAGGTTAAGTCCTGATGGCCAGATATACGAAATAACGCCGAACATCAACGGTAGTATCTTCGTCATACGCTGAACAGCTTCGGCCTGTGGATTGCTGGCACCAGACTGTTTCGGAGGGCTTAACAGCTTCTGTTGCATGTAGCCCGTGAGTATCACGAACCCGACCAGCAGCAGGTAGGGGATCGTCGCCACGGCGAACAGCCCTTCCGTGCCCACCACCTCGGACGGTGCCAGGTCGAGATCCATGGTCAGGAAACGCAGCGCGCCCTCGCCTGCCGCCACCAGCAGACTCGAGTCCGCCGGCAGGCTGTTGGCCGGGTTCCGCAGCACCTGGAACAGCGCGAACCAGACCGGCATCTGCACCAGCAGGGGAAGCACGCATCCGAACGGGCTGACGCCTCGCTCGCGATAGAGCTCCATGACCTTCTGGTTCATCGTCTCCTGGTCGCCCTTGTACTCCCTGCGGAGCCGCTCCATCTCCGGTTGGATCTCCTGCATGGCGCGGGTCGACCGGACCTGCTTCAGAGTGAGCGGGAAGACCAAGATATTGACAACGATGGTAAGGCATATGATGGCAAAGCCATAGTTGGGAACGAGGTCGTAGAAAAAGGAAAGGATATTGCCGAGCAGGGCCTGCAGGCCGTTCCAGATCTCGCTCACCGGCTGACCGCCCTTCTATCAGGAACGGGGTCGTACCCCGCCTCCGACCAGGGGTGGCAGCGGCCCAGGCGCTTCAGACCCAGCCACGCGCCCCACCAGAGCCCGTGCTCGCCCAGCGCCTCGTAGGTGTAACGGGAGCAGGAGGGGAGGAACCGGCACGAACTCGGGATCATCGGCCCGATGGTGTGTTGCCACACGCGGATGAGGCCCTGACCCGCCATAGCCGGCAGCCTCAGCGCCGAACCCGTCGGCCTCGAACGCCTCACCTTGCGCTCGCTCGGGGGAGGGTGGACGAGATCGCGTCGCGAACCCATCCGCACAGCTCCTCGAAGGGCGCCGTGGCCACGACCGGCGTGGCTATCACCACGTAGTCGGTCGCCTCAGCGAGCGTCACCTCGCGCAACGCCGCCCGAAGGCGCCGCCTTGCCCGGTTACGCACCACCGCGCCACCCACCCGGCGGCCCGCCACCAAACCAATTCTCGGCAAACCACCGTGACGGCGGTGGGCAACCACGGTGACGCCACCCCGCCTGAGCCGCCGGCCATTCCTCAGCACCTCGTTGAACTCGGAGGCGCCGCTCAGGCGTCGGACGCGATCCGGGCGACCTGTGGAATCCGGAAAGGACGATCCGACGGATGCGGGGACAGCCGTATTCGGCGCGGTCGTCATCGTGCTTCTTCTCCTCTGCCTACAGACCTTCGCGGTCGGAGTGCCGCCCTTACGGGCCATACCCAAGGAAATGCGTTGGCCGAGCGGCTCCCCGGCTGCCCACTCGTGCTCGGCGGGTCGCCTGCCTAATCAGGCGGAAAGCCGTTGGCGGCCCTTCTGGCGCCGTCTATTCAGGATGGCGCGACCCTGGCGCGTTCGGATGCGATGCCGGAACCCGTGCTTGCGCTTTCTGCGGCGATTGTTCGGTTGGTACGTGCGCTTCATTAGGGGTCCCTTATCGGACAACCCGGGTACGGTGCCCGGTGCGGGGAATGCGGCGTGGCCCGGCCCTGGCCGGGGCCTGCCGACACTTCCTTGAGGTCTGACAAGATTACGGACATCCCGCCCGTATTGCAAAGATGGCCTGGTTACGTACCTGAACAGATGCGACAGCCGTAGCGCTCGCCGCATCCTGCCCGCCAAGAGACCGCGAAATAAATTGCACAGAACGCCAAAATCTCCCTGCGGCGGTCTCCTCGCGCCCGCCCACGCTCCCACTTCCGTCCTGACGTGGTGTTATGGCGCCCGTCCTGCTGTCGCCATGCCTGCCGTGGATGGATTTCCGCTCGTGGCAGCGCCGCCGACGGCTACGTAGGATTACCCCCTGCCGGGCTTACTCGATCCGTATCCCCAGGATCATACGTGTGCAGCGAATGGAGTCCGGCCACCAGACCAAGTGGAGTATTGCCGGGCGCGGGGTGGAGTGGCGTGGCCAGCCTGCGCTTTGTTATCCACAACTGTGGACAGTGCTGTGGGTAACCCCACCCGCAGAGCCCGCCGGGAGGAGGAATACTTGTCTAAGCCCGAACTCGCGCAGCATGATCCCGACTTCTCTTCCGCCCTGCGAACGAGGGTCGGGCCGGAGGGTTGGAAGAAGTGGTTCTCCTCCGTTCGCCACGAAGTCGTCGATGAGACCCTCTACCTGGTGGCGCCATCCGATTTCCACATCCGTTGGCTCCGGACCAATTACCAGACCACTATCGATGAGGTGGCGGCATCCACCTTCGGACCGCAGACTGTTATCGAGTACCTCGTCACCGATCGGCCGGACCTCACGGAGGAACCGACCCCGGCGTCCGCTCTGGCAGGCGACCCGGCACCGGAGGAAACGCCCCTAGCCCCCACCGACCGAGCACCGGTTCCGGCCCCCAAGTTCCTCAGCAAGTACGTCTTCGACACATTCGTGGCCGGCCAGTCCAACCAACTGGCCCTGGCCGCGGCCAAACGGGTCTCCGAAGGCCCTGGTCAGAACTACAACCCGCTGTTCATCTACGGCGGAGCGGGCCTCGGCAAGACCCACCTGCTCCACGCCATCGGCCACTACATCCGGACCCATCGGCCTTCCGCCAACGTCCGTTACATGACCTCCGAGAACTTCTTCAACGAGTTCGTGGACGGCATCCGCAACAAGCGGATGGGCTCCTTCAAGCATCGCTACCGGACCATCGACGTGCTCCTGCTCGACGACATCCAGTTCTTCGAGGGCAAGGAACAGGTGCTCGAGGAGGTGTTCCACACCTTCAACACGCTCCACGAGCTCGATCACCAGATGGTCCTCTCCTGCGACCGCCCTCCCAAGGATCTCGGCATCGAGGACCGGCTCCGGTCCCGCTTCCAGTGGGGCCTGCTCGCCGACATCGGTCCACCCGACCTCGAGACCCGCCTCGCGATCCTGCGCCGCAACGCAACGGAGTACGCCTCGGGCACAGTGCCCGACGAGGTACTCGAGTTCATCGCCCGCCACGTCACGGACAACATCCGGGAACTAGAAGGAGCGCTCACCCGGGTTACCGCCTGCGCCGCCCTCACCGAGCAGCAGATCTCCGTCGACCTCGCCCGCTCCGAGTTGCGCGGTCTGATACCCGACCCGGCCACCACGCCACCGACCGGCACGGAGATCCTTGAGGTCACGGCCACGACCTATGGCCACTCCCTCGCCGACCTCCAGGGCCCCAGCCGCGTCCAGCCCCTCGCCACCCATCGCCAGGTGGCCATGTACCTCTGCCGCGATCTCACCGACCTATCGCTTCCCAAGATCGGCAAGGTCCTCGGCGGGCGCGACCACACCACGGTCATGCATGGCATCAACAAGATCAAGAAGCTGCTCCCCAAGGATCCGGAGCTGGCACGGCAGGTCTCCCACCTGTCCGGAATCCTGTGGAAAAGATGAGGGTCTTCCCCAGCCGCTCGCCCGTGCCGGGCAGACCTGGGCATAACGTCGGCGATAATCCACCGACCGCCTGACCGGCCCGGCCCGACCATGAGCAGCCACCCATCAACGACGCCATACTCACGGGGCCGACCCTCTGACCTGGGAAATGAGCCGCCGCGGTCGGCCCGACGAGTAACTTCCCCAACCGTGGCGAGCAGGCCTGTACGGATACCTATCCACATTCCACAGGGCCTACTACCACGACTGGTAGAGAATTCAAGAAACTAGTAGTCGAGAGCGGGAAGGATTAGCAGTGCATATCCGAGCTGATCGGGATGATCTAGCCGAGGCATTCGGTCGCGCGAACCGGGGCGCGGGAGTCAAGACGGCTCTTCCCACCCTTCAAGGAGTTCGTTGCCAAGCCGAAGGCGGACAACTGGAAATCACCGGGAGCGATACGGAGGTCACCATCCGGACCTCCGCGAAGGTGGAGGTCATGGAAGAGGGCGCCTTCCTCGTCCCGGGTCGCCTGATGACCGATGCCATACGGAGAATGCCCGAAGGAGCGGTGACCATCCGGTCGCAGGAGGGGGCCATCGAGCTGTCCGGCAACGGGCCTACGTTCACGATCAGGCTGCTGTCGCTCGAGGACTACCCGAAGCTGCCCGAGCCTGATCTGACCGGAGCGATCGAACTCGACGGGAACCTGCTGGTGGAGGCACTCTCGCAGGTCCTCGTGGCCGCCTCCAATGATGCCTCGCGGCCGATCCTGACCGGTGTTCTGATAGAGAACTACGAGGAGGGCCTGCGCCTGGTTGCAACCGACAGCTATCGCCTGGCGATCCGGAACCTCCCAGGGCTGCAGGTGGGGGATGCCGCGCTGATACCGGCGCGGGGCCTCAAGGAGCTGGCGCGCACCGTGGCCGCGGACCAGGTCCGGGTCGCGATTCGGGATCGGGAGGTCGTGGTCGCCTCGGACCGGGGCTCGCTGAGCGTTCGCCGGATCGAAGGCACTTTCCCGAACTACCGGCAGCTGCTTCCCGACGACTACCCGGCTGCGGTTGAGTTCGACAAGGACCGGCTGCTGGAGGCAGTGGGACGCGCGGCAGTAGTCGCTGACGAGCATGTCCCGGTGCGGTTGCAGATCACCGGCGACGGGGTGGAGATGTCGGTGAGCCGTAGCGACCTCGGCGAGGAGGTGGAGCCGCTGGATGGCGCCGTGAGCGGTGAACTGGACGAGCTGAAGATCGCCTTCAACGTGCGGTATCTCCAGGACGGGATCAACGCAGTGCCTGGCCCGCGGATCCGGATGGAAGTGAAGGACAGCAACCGTCCCAGCATCATCAGGGCGGACGGGAACGACAGCTTCCGCTACCTGTTGATGCCCGTGCGCGTCTGAGCGCGCCCCGGCTCGACTAGGGACCTCGGGGTGAGACTTGCCTGGCTGGAGGTCTCCGACTTCCGCAGTTACCGGCAGATGCGATGGGCGCCGGATCCGAGCATCAACGTGGTGGTGGGCCGGAACGCGTCGGGCAAGACCAACCTGCTCGAGGCGGTGGGGTACCTGGCGTCCCTCAAGTCCTTCCGCGGGATTCCGGACGCCGCCCTGATCAGGAGGGACGCGGAGCGGTCGGTCCTCCGCGGGGAGGTGGTGACGCCGGACCGGACCACCCGGATCGAGGTGGAGCTGGCGAGGGCTGGCCGGCGCCGGGCCCAGGTCAACGGAACCCGGCTGGCGCGCCTGGCGGACCTGGTGGGGGAGGTGCGCACGATCACCTTCCTCCCCGATGATCTCGACCTGATCAAGCGGGGTCCCTCGCACCGGCGAGGCCTGCTCGACTCGGTAGCGGTCCAGCTGTGGCCCGGTGCCTACCGCGACCAGCTCGAATACGAGCGGGCCCTCCGGCAGCGGAACGTGTTGCTCAAGCAGATGGGTCGGCGGACGGATCCGATCACGCTGGACGTCTGGGATGAGCGGCTGGGCCGGGCCGGAGCGCGGGTCATGGCTCGCCGGCAGGCCGTGATGAATGCCATCGAGGAGCGATCCGGTTCTGCTTACCGGGAGCTGGCCGGCGATGCCACGAGGGTGCGGATCGACTACCGGTCGGGGTGGGGCGCCGCGACCGCGGGCGATCAGCCCGGCTGGGAGGAGGCCCTCAGAGAGGCCCTCAGGAAGGCCCGGCCCGCCGATCTCGAGCGACGGGTCTCCACGGTGGGGCTCCATCGGGACGATGTGAGGCTGCTCCTCGACGACCGGGACTCACGGGTTCAGGCCAGCCAGGGCGAGCAGCGCACCCTCACCCTTGCCCTTCGCCTGGCGTCCCACCGGGCGGTGGAGCAGGCGGTGGGCCAGCCCCCGTTGCTCCTGCTGGACGACATCTTCTCGGAGCTCGACGAGGAACGCTCGGCGGCGCTGGCACGGTCCTTACCAGCCGCCCAGACCTTCATCTCGACAGCTCGGGACGAGGAGGTCCCGCTACCCGCCGGCCGCCGCTGGCGCCTGAAGGAGGGGATCCTGGGGTGACCGAGCGTTGGTCGGCGGATCAGGTGGAGGAAGCGCTGGCCGCGTTCGACGGGACCGAGTCGCGAGCCTTGCGGATTCTCTGGGAGATCCAGGAGCTCGAGCGCAGCCGTCAGAGGCGCAAGGCGAGGCACGACGGCGACATGGTGTCCTTCGGAGACATGCTCCAGTCGATCCTGGCCGGCCTCGGGATGGCCGACCTGGACCGGGTCCGGGAGCTCGACGAGCGCTGGGAGGAGGTGGCGGGCCCGCAGTGGGGTTCCAATTCGGTTCCGGTGGTGGTATCTAAAGGGGAGCTGTTGGTCGAAGCCTCCGACCCACGGCTGGTTCGCATGCTCCGGCACGACGCCGAGCGGCTCGTGGTACGTATCGCGGAGCGCTTCGGCAGGTCGTTCGTGACCTCCGTCCGGGTGGTCGGGCCGCCGTGGCGGAGGGGGTGGTGAGGAGCGAGAGCGCCCATGGGAGCTGTTTTGTGTAAACCCGCAGGTCACGGCCTGTTTCTGAGTGGCTTGAATGTTGGCTTTGAGTCGAGGGTCGGGTACAATCCGGTTACGGTGGAAGAGACCCACCGGCCGGCTTGCGCCGCCCCCCGCCCGACCAAGGACTGCATGTGACCCTGGACCGCCCTCCGAGCTATGGCGCGAGCGATATCAAGGTGCTGCCGGGTCTCGAGGCGGTCCGCCGCCGGCCCGGCATGTACATCGGCACGACCGGCCCCCGGGGCCTTCATCATCTCGTCTGGGAGGTGGTGGACAACTCGGTCGACGAGGCCATGGCCGGGTGCGCCGACAACATCGACGTGGTGCTGGATGCGGACGGAAGCTGTCGCGTCTCCGACGACGGACGCGGGATCCCGGTGGCGCGGCTCGCCCAGACCCGGAAGTCCGCCCTCACCACGGTGCTCACCACGCTCCACGCCGGAGGCAAGTTCGAGGAGGGCGCCTACACCGTGTCGGGTGGCCTCCATGGGGTCGGCATATCGGTGGTGAACGCCCTCTCCGCCCGGTTCGTGGCCGAGGTGGTTCGGGACGGCTTCCGGTGGTCGCAGTCCTTCGAGCGCGGCAAGCCGACCGGACCGCTGAGGAAGGGCCGCCCGGCCCGCAAGACGGGCACCACCATCACCTTCTGGCCCGACCCCGACGTGTTCACCGACACGGTGGACTTCAAATACACCACCGTGGCGCAACGGCTACGGGAACTGGCCTTCCTCAACAGGGGGCTCAGCGTCCGCCTGACGGACAAGCGGAACGGCGGCCGCTCGGAGACCTTCTGCTACAAGGGCGGCCTGCGGGACTTCATCCTCCACCTCAACAGCCGCCGCGACGCTCTCCATGGACGGATTCTCTACCTGGAGGACGAGGCGCCCGAGGCGGAGCTACAGGTCGCCCTCCAATGGACCAACGCGTTCAGCGAGAACCTGATCAGCTTCGCCAACAACATCAACACGCACGAGGGCGGCACCCATGAGGAGGGCTTCCGCACCGCCCTCACGAAGGCCGTGAACGAGTTCGCCCGCTCCAAGAACCTGCTCAAGGACAAGGATCCGAACCTGACCGGCGAGGACGTGCGGGAAGGACTGACCGCGGTGGTCTCCGTGAAGGTGCGCAACCCGCAGTTCGAGGGGCAGACCAAGACCAAGCTCGGCAATACCGAGATCCGTAGCTACGTGCAGAAGTCCCTCAACCGGATGCTGCCGGAGTGGTTGGAGCGCTACTCGCCGGACGCCCGGCGGATCGTGGAGAAGGCCCGCCAGGCGCAGCACGCCCGCGAGGCGGCCCGCAAGGCCCGTGACGTGATACGGCGCAAGTCGTTGCTCGCCTCCTCACGGCTGCCCGGCAAGCTGGTGGACTGCTCATCCGGCAATCCCGAGATCGCCGAGCTGTTCATCGTGGAGGGGGACTCGGCGGCGGGCCCGGCGAAGAACGGGCGCGACTCCATGTTCCAGGCGGTGCTGCCGATCAGGGGCAAGATCCTGAACGTGGAGAAGGCCCGGCTGGCCAAGGCCCTCCACAACAAGGAGATACAGGCCCTGATCACCGCGATCGGAACGGGTATCGGCGAGGACTTCGAGATCGGCAAGGCGCGGTACCACAAGGTCATCCTGCTGACGGACGCCGACGTGGACGGCGCCCACATCCGGACCCTCCTGCTGACCTTCTTCTTCCGCCACATGCGGCCCCTGATCGAGGCGGGTTACGTGTACGTCGCCGTGCCGCCCCTCTACCGGGTCAAGGTCGGGAGGGGGGTCAGGTACCTGGCCGACGACGCCGAGCTGTCGGCCTTCAAGGAGACGCATCCGAAGGCCCGGCCTACGCGGTTCAAGGGCCTCGGGGAGATGAACGACTCCGAGCTGGGAGAGACCGCCCTCCATCCGGAATCCCGGACGCTGGTCCAGGTGGACATGGCGGACGCGACGGAGGCCGACCATGTCTTCTCGACCCTGATGGGCGGTGACGTGGCCGCTCGCAAGGAGTTCATCCAGCAGAACGCCGGCGACGTCCGGTTCCTGGATATCTGAGCGGGAGGGAACGCACCGTGCCGGAGCTCGAGACGGGACGCGCCGCCCCCCACCTGGCGGTCGACATAAACGACGAGATGTCGAAGTCCTTCGTGGACTACGCCATGTCCGTGATCGTGTCGCGGGCGCTCCCGGACGTGCGGGACGGGCTCAAGCCGGTGCAGAGGCGGATCATCTACGCCATGGACGACATGGGGGTGGGGCCGCGGAGCCCCCATCGCAAGTCGGCCACGGTGGTGGGGGAGGTGATCGGCAAGTACCACCCGCACTCCAACGACGCCATCTATGACGCCCTCGTCAGGATGGGCCAGTCCTTCTCCCTCCGCTACCCCCTGATCCACCCGCAGGGCAACTTCGGCACGACCGACGACCCGCCGGCGGCGATGCGCTACACGGAGTGCAGGCTGGACGAGCTGGCAGGGGTGCTCCTCGACGGAATCGACGAGGACACGGTGGACTTCGCCGACAACTTCGACGGATCCGAGCAGGAACCGGTCGTGCTGCCCGCCCGCTTCCCCAACCTGCTGGTCAACGGCTCGCAGGGCATCGCGGTCGGCATGGCCACCAACATCCCGCCCCACAACCTGGGGGAGATCATCGACGCGTGCCTGTTCGGGCTGGACAACCCGGATGCCGGTCCCGAGGAGTACCTGTCGATCGTCAAGGGCCCCGACTTCCCGACGGGCGGCTACGTGATCGGGACCAAGGGGGTGAAGGACGCGCTGGTGTCGGGGCGGGGCTCGGTCCGGATGCGAGCGGTCACCGACGTCGAGCCGATCCGCAAGAACCGCACCGCCATCGTGGTCACCGAGCTGCCCTACCAGGTGAGCCAGGATCGGGTCATGGCCCGGATAGCCAACCTCGTCCAGCAGAAGACTCTGGACGGCATCGCCGACCTGCGCAACGAGTCCTCCGCCCGCGTGGGGGTACGGCTGGTCATCGAGCTCAAGAAGGACGTCAACCCCAAGGTGGTGCTGAACAACCTGTTCAAGCACACCAACCTGGAGGAGAACTTCGGCGTCAACGCGGTGGCCCTCGTGGACGGCGTGCCGCGCACCCTCAACATCGCCGAGCTCGTCCAGTACTTCCTCGACCACCAGATGGAGGTGATCGAGCGGAGGACCCGCTTCCGGCTGAAGCGGGCGCAGGCCCGCGCCCACATCCTGGAGGGGCTGATCGTGGCGGTGGACAACATCGACGAGGTGATCGCGGTGATCCGGGGGAGCGAGGACGTCAGCTCGGCCCGGTCGGCTCTCATGGACCGCTTCCCGCTGTCGGAGATACAGGCTCGAGCCATTCTGGACATGGCCCTACGCCGCCTCACCTCGCTGGAGACCGCCAAGCTTCGCGACGAACTCGCCGAGCTACAGCGGCTGATCGACGAGTTGACCACCATCCTGGCCGACCCGGTCCGGCGCCGCGCCATCATCGCCGACGAGCTCCAGGCGACCCGCGAGACCCACGGAGGCGCTCGCCGCACCCAGGTCATGCCGGCCGAGTCCGAGCTGTCCCTTGAAGACCTCATCGCTGACGAGGAGATCATCGTCACGGTGTCGGCCACGGGGTACGTCAAGTCGGTGGCGGCGAACGCCTACCGGGCGCAGGGCCGGGGCGGAAAGGGCGTGAAGGCGGCGGCGCTGCGCGGCGACGACTACCTGACCCACGTGATCCACACCACCGCTCACTCCTACCTCCTGTTCTTCACCAACCGGGGCCGGGTCTACCGGGTCCGGGCGCACGAGATCCCCCGCAAGGCCCGTACCGCCCGAGGGGTCCTTGCCCACAGCGTGCTTCCGCTGGATCCCCAGGAGCGCATCGAGGCGATCGTGGACACCCGCGACTACGAGTCCTACCGCTACATGGTGATGGTGACCAGGAAGGGGAAGGTCAAGCGCACCGCCTTCCGGGAGTACGACAGCCGCTACGCCCGGCTGGTGGCGATCCGGCTGGCCGATGACGACGAGGTGGTGACCGTTCACTCCACCGACGGCAAGAGCGACCTGCTCCTCTTCACGCGCCGGGGAATGGGGATCCGCTTCTCGGAGGACGATGTTCGAGCCCGGGGCAGGGCCACGCAGGGCGTCATCGGGATCCGCCTCAATCCGGGGGATGAGGTGGTGGGAGCGGCCGCCACGCTGGAGGGCGACGACATCCTGCTGCTGACCTCGGGGGGTTTCGGGAAGCGGGTGCGGTCGGCGCTGTTCAAGCGCCAGGCCAGGGCCGGCAAGGGCGTCAAGGCCATGAAGCTCACGAAGGTACGAGGGGAGATGGTGGGCGCCCGGGCGGTGACTCCAGGGAGCCAGGTGATGATCGTCTCCACCGGTGGCGTCGCCATCCGCACCGCCACGGACTCGATCAGCCGCCAGAGCCGTATCGCCAGCGGCGTCAAGGTGATGAACCTGCCTGACGGGGCCAGCGTCGCCAGCTTCGCCCCCGTTCCCATGGACACCGGCCTCGCCACCGAGGCGAAGTGACCGAGGCGCGTCTGGGGGCCTGGTCCGCCCTGCCCACCACGCAACGCCGGGTTCGCCGGATTCTCCGCAAGTTCGATCCCTGGACGGTCATGAAGGTGTCCGCAGTCCTGTCCGCGCTGGCCGCGCTCGGGCTGGTGCTGCTGTCGGTGATGCTCTGGGCGGCGATCTCCCGGCTCGGCCTGGTTTCCGCCTTCGACGAGGCCGCCGCCCGGGTGGCGCTGATCGATCCCGGTGAGTCGCTCTTCAAGACGGGCGGCGAGTACCTGCGCGGCATGATCCTGCTGGCGGCCAGCTGGATGGCCGGAACCACGGCCACCCTGACCGTGGGAGCGGTGCTGTACAACCTGCTGGCGGACCTGGTCGGCGGGATCGAGTTCACGGTGCTGGAGGAGGTGCCGGTGGATACCTCCCGGTACGACGCCGGGCGAAGACCACTCGTCGGGGGGATGTGATGGCGACCGTGCGGCGGGTGCGGCGGGTGATCCGCAAGTTCGACCCGTGGACGGTGTTCAAGGTGTCGCTCCTGCTGCACGTGGTGTTCGCCGCCGCCACCCTGATCGGCCTGCTCCTCATGTGGTCCCTGGTGGAGAGGGCCGGCATTCCCGCCTCGCTCGACCGGTTCCTGATCACTATCAGCCTGGTTGACGAGGGCTCGGTCTTCTTCGACAACGGAAGCCGGTTCACCCGGGTGGCCATCTTCTTCTCGGTGGTGTTCGGGGCGGCGATGACCCTGCTGACCACGCTGGCGGCCGTGTTCTACAACCTGACTTCCGACGTGGTGGGCGGCGTCGAGGTGGTCATGCTGGAGGAGACATTGCATGTTCCGGCGCCCCCGATGCCCGATCCTCCGGATCCCGACCCGGACGTGTCACCCGAGGACTCCGCCGAGATGCCAACCCTGGCCAAGTGACCGCTGCGGGGTCAATGACCTAGGCGCCGTCGAAGCGGGCCACCTGCATGCCGGCGTCCTGGGCCAGCCGCACGAAGACCCCGTCCGGATCACCGGGCCCGCCGGCGCCGCTCGGGTAGGCACCGCGCGCGGCGGCCAGGATGGCCGCGCCGAAGCACACCGCGTCGAGGAACCTCGCCTCGTCCGAGACGCCGTGGACCAGGGATCCGCGCCCCTCGGCGTCGCGGAACTCGAGATCGACCCGGACCGCCTTCCATGCCGAGTCTGTGGGGGCCGGGCAGCATGCCACACCCGGCCAGGGAAAGGGGTTCTCCCCCCAGCCGGCCCACAGCGACCCGACCGGCTCGGGGAACGTCACGGCCCTCCCGGCGCGGAGCGGCCGGCCCGCCACGGTCCACGCCAGGCGAACCCGGAGCGGCTCTGCAGACCGGGGAAGCATCGACATGGCCAGCGCGGCGGCCAGGCCCGCCCCGCCGGCGGCTCCACCGACGATCGTCGCATCCGGGCCGGTGGCAAGGCGGGCCGGTAGGTCGGAGGCGACCACCACCGGAAGGCCTAGAGCGCAGGCCTCCGCGATCACCGGACGCGATGCGCCGGTCACCGCGTCAACGCCGAGCACGTCCCAGCCCTCCACCGACCCCGGTGGCCCGACGGAGTCCGGGCCGGTTGGCAACCGTCCGACCTCGACACCGTGGACGGCCTGGAGCACCCGGATCAACCGGTTGCTCCGGTCGCCTTCCGTATGGAGAGCGATTCGACGGGTCACTGGTGGTGCGCCGTCGGGTGCCAGGTGCCGGGTGTGGCCGGGGGCTTCGTGTAGGCCGAGGCGCGCAACCTCCAGGAGGTGACCGCGGCGGCGGCTGTCGCCAGCAGGACCACCGCCAGGAGCGTCCGGAACTTCATGGCCGAGAGTCTACGAGTTGCCGGATCCAAAGTTTCCGGCTGCCGAGCGGCGTGCGCAGTAGACGTTAAGGGCGCTCAACATTGGAAGCGAGGGGTCGGATCACGGGTTCGGGCAAGGCGGTTGAGCGTGTCACGCCCTTGCTATAGGTTGCCTGTTGCCAAGCACCACCACCGGCCGAAGGCTCTTGTCGATCGGTTCGGCCGGCCCGGAGGGAACATACAAGGCTTCATTGAGCGAGCCGCCCAATCCCCGGCAGCCGGCCGGGTATGGCCGACCACGCTCCGAAGCACGGTGGTGGCG
>WTGW01000014.1 GCA_011523395.1 Acidimicrobiia bacterium | reverse complement strand
ATGCTCGCCTCGTTCGCCGAGGTGACCGAGCGGGTCGAGATCGGCGCCCTGGTCACCTGCTACTCCTACCGCAACGCCCACCTACTGGCCGACATGGCCCGCACCGTGGACCACATCAGCGAGGGTCGCCTCGTCCTGGGCCTCGGCGCGGGTTGGTGTGAGAAGGACTACAGCGAATACGAGTACCCGTTCGGTACCGGCGGGACCCGGCTCCGGGACTTCGAATCCGGTCTGTACCGCATCACCAAGCGCCTCCGGCTCCTCAACCCTCCCCCGGTGCGGGACATTCCCATGCTGATCGGCGGCATGGGCGAGAAGCACACCCTGCGGCTCGCAGGTCTTTACGCCGACATCTGGCACGGCTTCGGCGGTCCCGAGACGCTCACCCGCAAGAACCGCATCCTTGACAAGTGGTGCCGCGAGGCAGGGCGCGACCCGGCCGAGGTGGAGCGGGCGATCGAGGTCGAGGATCCGCGGGACATCCACCGCGCCGACGGACTCCTGGCGGCCGGCGCCACGCTGATAACGCTGTCGATCAACGGCCCCCGGTACGACCTGTCGGCAGTCCCCGACTGGCTCGACTGGCGGGACGCCCGCAATGGGTAGTTACTAATTGCTAGTTGCTAGTTGCTAGTTATCATAGTTTACACTGCCCACTACCCACTACCTACTACCCACTGACCACTGCCCACTGCCCTACACCCGCTCGACGACGAGAGCGATTCCCTGGCCGACTCCTATGCACATGGTTGCCAGGCCGTAGCGTGCCCGGCGGCGGGCCAGCTCGTGCACCAGCGTGGTCACGATGCGCGCCCCCGAGCCCCCGAGCGGATGGCCCAGGGCTATGGCCCCGCCGTTGACGTTGAGTCGGTCCGGATCCAGTCCCAGCTCGTCGCGGCAGGCCACGGCCTGGGCGGCGAAGGCTTCATTGAGTTCGACCAGGTCGAGGTCGGACACTTCGAGGCCGGCTCGGGCCAGCGAGGTGCGGGAGGCCGGAACCGGGCCGATCCCCATCACGTCCGGGTGCACCCCGGCCACGGCTGACGACACCAGGCGGGCCATCGGGGCCAGCCCGGTCCGCTCCAGGCCGGCGGCCGTGGCGAGGATCAGGCCGGCCGCCCCGTCGTTCATCGGGGAGGAGTTGCCGGCAGTGACCGTTCCGCCCTTCACGAAGACGGGCCGGAGCTTGGCGAGGGCCTCCATGGAGGTATCCGGCCTCGGGCCCTCATCCCGGCCGATCAGCGCCATGGTGCGCCCCTTGGGCCCGGCGGGCGCCTCGATGGGAACGATCTCGGCGTCGAAACGGCCCGACTCCTGCGCGGCGACCGCCCTCCGGTGACTGGTCAGGGAGAAGCTGTCCTGCTCGTGGCGGGTGACGCCGTAGTCCGAGGCCACCCTCTCGGCGGTCTCGCCCAGGCTGATCGGCGGGTAGGCGGCCTGCATCCGGCGGTTGACCAGCCGCCATCCCAGGACGGTGTCGACGATTTGCGGCGCTCCCACCCCGTAGGCCCGCTCCGGCTTGGTCACCACGAAGGGCGCCCGGCTCATCGACTCCGAGCCTCCTGCCAGTGTCACGTCTCCCCATCCCGCCATGAGCGAGTGGGCGGCGGTGATCACCGCCTGCATCCCCGAACCGCACAGCCGGTTCACGGTCTGGCCGGGCGTCTCGATACCCAGGCCACCCAGGAGCGCCGCCATCCGGCCCACGTTCCGGTTGTCCTCTCCGGCCTGGTTGGCCGCGCCCCAGACCACGTCCCCGACCATCTCGGGCGAGAGGCCCGGATTGCGTTCCAGGAGCGAGCGGATCACGTGGGCGGCCAGATCGTCAGGCCGGACTGCCGCCAGTTGACCGCCCAGGCGACCCATCGGGGTCCGGCAGGCGTCGACTATGAAGACATCAGGCATGATCGTTCCCGGTGAACTGCGGGCTCGCTCCGACAGCGAGGGTTCAGGTCACCATACGGTAGTGGTGCTTCCCGGCTCGGTAGGCTCTGCCGGTGCTCTGGCTGGGTCTGGCTCTCATCACCGCGGGAATCGTCCTGCTGTGGGTGTCGGCAGATCCGTTCGTGGTGGCGGCGGCGCGCCTGGCCCACATATGGGGGGTCTCGCCGGTGCTGGTGGGAGCGCTCGTGATCGGGTTCGGCACCTCCGCCCCGGAACTGGTGGTGAGCGCGGTGGCGGCGGTCCGGGGGGAGTTGGCCGAGTCGGTGGGCAACGTGGTGGGCTCCAACGCCGCCAACCTGTCGCTGGTGCTGGGGGTCAGCGCGGTCATCTCGCCGGTGATCGGGCAGCTCCGGACCATCCGCCGCGAGGGGATCATCACGCTGGTGGCCATGGCGGCGATGATGATCGCGGCCTGGGATGACACGCTGGCCCGGTGGGAAGGCGTCCTGCTGCTGTCGGGCATGGCCATCGCCACAGTGTTCCTGCTCGCCTGGTCCAGGCACGACGTCAAGGCCGGGGTAGCCGTCACGTCCTCCGGTGCTGTTTTCGACGAGATGATCGAAGGGACGGCCGGCAGGGCGGCGCCCGAGATCGGACGCGCCTCGTTGTCGATAGTGGGGATCGTGGTGGGGGCCTGGCTCCTTGTCGAGGGAGGCAGCCAGGTGGCCGATGTCTACGGGCTGACCGGAGGGTTCGTGGGCGCCACCATCTTCGCATTGGGAACCAGCCTGCCCGAAATGGTGACCGCCGTGGCCGCCGCCCGCCGGAAGGCCAACGAGCTGGTGATCGGCAACCTCCTGGGGTCCAACCTCTTCAATTCCTTCCTGGTGGTGGGGGTGGCCGGGGT
>WTGW01000040.1 GCA_011523395.1 Acidimicrobiia bacterium | reverse complement strand
AGTGGTCAGTGGTCAGTGGTCAGTGGTCAGTGGTCAGTGGTCAGTGGTCAGTGGAGTGTCACGTCGGACTGACACGAACAACCGGACAGGCCTAGGGGCCATTGGGAACTCGATTACCTTCAGGTCGCTCACTGGCCACTATCCGCTAGCCATCGGTGGATGTCCGTCACCGCCGACGACTTCAGTGGTGCCGGTGCCGTGCTGTGGGCGATCGAGGCTTCGGCGATGGCGGCGATCCGCCGGTCGGAGAACCCGAACGCGGCGCGGGCCAGTTCGTACTCGCTGAGCAACGAGCACCCGAACAGGAGGGAATCGTCGGCGTTGAGGCTGACACGCACTCCGGCGTCGAGCAGAGTCGGCAGTGGATGTGCATCCAGGCTCTCGACCGCGCCGACCGCCACGTTGCTGGTCGGGCACACGTCAAGGCAGATTTCGCTGCCGGCAAGGCGCTGGAGCAGGGCGTTATCCCGCGCCGCGGCGATCCCGTGCTGGATGCGCGCCACCCCCAGACCCAAAGTGGCGGCCATCTGGTCGGGACCGCCGAACTCTCCTGAGTGGGGGACGAGGGCCAGGCCGGCGTTCGAAGCGATGGCGAGGGCTTCGCGGAAGTCTTCGATGGGGTGCGCCAACTCGTCGTTCACCAGGCCGAACGCGCCGATGACGTCGGGATCCCCGCGGGCGGCGAGGCGCGCCTGGCGCACCGCGTCCGCGGGACCCAGGTCACGGTCTGCGGACACGATCAGCCTCGCCCCGATACCCACCGTGTCGCGGGCGCTCCGGAGGGCATCGGCCACGATGTCAAGGATCAGCTCGCCCGGCCCGATGGCCTCGGTGAAGCTGTCCAGGTACAGGGTCGGCTCCACCCACACGGCACCGTCGGCGGCGGCATCCTCGACTACCTCGAAGACCAGACGGCTCAAGTGCTCGGCACTACGAATCGCCCGGTTCGCCAGCGTGTAGGCAGTGTAGAAGTGCTTGAAGTCCAAGAAACGCTCGGGGAGGACCATCGCCATCCCCGCCTCCTCGGCCAGCGCGGTGAGCGTCTGCGGCCGCATCGAACCGACCATGTGTAGATGCAGGTGGGCCTTCGGCAGTTCCCGCAGGTTCCTGCGCGCCGTTCCGGATTGGGGCATAATCAGGGGCGCAGCCTACCGCTACACGGGTGTCGCATATGGTCTCAGAAGGGTCGCGCTGGACTTCCGCGAGGCGGTGGCGCTGGCGCCGTCAGTCCCGCACCAGTTCGCCGGCCACTGCCTTCCTCTTCCTGCTACCTGCCTTGCTGGTGATCGGGGTGTTCCACCTGTACGGGACCGGTCGCAACATCTACCTCTCGCTCACCAACTGGACCCTGGCCGGCGCCGAGTTCATCGGCCTGACGAACTACATCGAACTTGTCCAAGGTGGCGACTTCTGGAACTCGGTGAAGGTGACCTTCTTCTTCGCCTTCGTGGTGCCGGTCACGGTGATCGTGGCCATCCCGGTCGCCTACCTCCTCCACTACGTGATCCGCAAGAGCTATCTCTACCGTCTCCTGCTGTTCGTTCCGTTCATCGTTCCCACCGTCGCCACCAGCCTTGTCTGGGGACTTGTGTTCGCCCCGAGCCCGACGGGAGTCGTCAACGCGTCGCTCCAGCCGTTCGGGGTGAGGCGCCAGTCGTGGATCCTCGACTCGACCGGCGTGGTCGAACTCGTGGCGGGTTGGTTCGGCGCCACCGTTCCGGGCTGGGCCGAGGGCCCGAGCATCGCCATGGCCATCCTGTTGCTGGTCAGGTTCTGGCAGATGCTCGGGTTCACCGTTCTCATCCTGTACGCGGGAATGACCCGTATCGACCCGGATCTCCTGGACGCGGCCCGGGTGGACGGCGCCAGCGAGCCGAAGATTCTTCGCAGAGTGGTGATCCCGGTGCTCTCCCCGACGATCCTGTTCGTGGTGGTCGTCTCCCTGGTGTTCGCCCTGCGCGAGTTCAACACTATCTTCGTCCTGACCCTGGGCGGCCCGGCCCGCACGACGGAGACCCTGTCGATGCTCATGTACCGGCAGTTCTGGGGTGACAACCTGTTCGCCATGGGAGCGGCCACGGCCACCGCCCTCTTCCTGATCATCCTCCTGGTGACCTGGCTCCAGTTCCGGCTGAGCCGGCGGTGGGTCCACTACACGGCGGGGACGGCGTGATGGCCACCGGCCACAACGCCCCCCAGACCAGGGTGCTCGCCCACGGTGTCCTCTTCCTGCTGTGCGCCTTCGCCCTGGCGCCGCTCTACTGGATGGTGACGACCTCCCTCAAGCCCCTCGACGAGGCCTTGCTCGTGCCTCCCACCATCATTCCCGAAACGGCCTCCATCATCACCTACATCGACATCTTCCGCGAGACGATGATGGCGCGCTGGATACTGAACTCGCTGTTCGTGGCCACTCTCTCGGCCAGTGGAAACGTGCTGTTCGGAGCATTGGCCGGCTACGCCCTGGTCAGGATCCGGTTCCGGGGACGCAGGGTGATCCTGATGCTGGTCCTGGCCAGCTTCATGATCCCCTTCGAGGCCACCTTCATCGCCAACTACGTGCTCATCAACGATCTCGGCTGGTACAACACGTACGCGGCTCTGGTCGTGCCCTGGATGGCCGGGGCGTTCGCGGTGTTCATGTTCCGCCAGGAGTTCCTGGGAATACCCGATGACCTGTTCGACTCGGCCTACGTGGACGGCAGCTCGGAGGCCAGGGCATTCTGGTCGATCGGGCTGCCGCTGGTCCGGGCGGCGGCCGTGACCGTCTTTCTGATCACATTCATCTGGTCGTGGAACGCCCTGCTATGGCCGCTGTTCGTCACAGCCGATGCAGAATTGCGAGTCGTTCAGCTGGGCCTGGTCTCGTTCCAGACGGAAGGCGCCGTCTTCATCAACATGTTGATGGCTGCGGCCGTCATAGGAATACTGCCCGTGGGTATCCTGTTCTTCATCGGTCAGAGGTTCGTCATAGAGGGAGTTACCCAGGGAGGCATCAAGTAGCACGACCACGACATGGCGACCTGCGAACGGGTGAACGAGCATCGGAGAGACAAGGGAGTAGGTATGAGAGTGAGGGCTTTCCGACACAGAGGCATGGTTCTAGGAGCGTTGTTCCTGGTTCTGGCCCTGGTTGCCGCAGCGTGTGGCGACGACGAGCCGGCTGCGACGACCGCGGCGCCCGCGACGACCGCGGCGCCTGCCACGACCGCGGCGCCTGCGACGACAGCCGCGCCCGCGACGACCGAGGCGATGGAGGAGGCTCCGGCGACCACCGAGGCCGCGCCCGCCACCACCGAGGCGATGGCGGAGCCGACGACCACGACCCTGGCGGAGCTCGAGGCCGCCACCATCCAGTTCTGGCACGTCTACAGCGGGCCGCTGGAAGAGGCGATGAACGAGTTGGTGGCCAGGTTCGAGGCGAAGTATCCCCAGATCGACGTGGAGGCCCAGTTCACCGGCGGCTACTACCCGACCGGCCAGAAGATCGCCGGCGCGATCGAGGCCAACGACCTACCCAACCTGACCGTCGCCTTCGAGGACGCGGCCGTCAACTGGGGGAGGGCCGGCGTGCTGCTCGACCTGACCGACTACGTCCACGACCCGGTTATCGGCGTCGATGTGGCCGACTTCTTGCCCGTAGAGATGGCCCGCAACACCTACCTGTCAGAGGGCGGGCGGATGCTCAGCTTCCCATGGACGGTTGCCATTGCGGTGATGTTCTACAACCAGGACATGCTGAACGGTCTGGGATTCGACGGTCCGGCAGAGACGTGGGACGAGTTCCTGGCACAGTGTGAGGTGATCCTCAACAATCTGAACAAGAGTTGTTACTCCATACAGGTTGACGCCTCGATGTGGAACGCCACCGGCTTCACCTTCGGGGGTTTCCCGACCATCGACGTGGAGGCGAGGGCAACGAGGTACGGCGAAGAACCGTGGACCAAGGCTCTGGACCTGTTCGCCACCCTGATCGAGGAGGGATACGGCTTCCCGACGGTCGGCCGGGCCGATGAGGCGACGGCCAATCTGAGCGACTTCGCGTCCCAGCAGGTCGCCTACATCATGACCTCCAGCCGCTGGGTTCCCTTCGTAGAGGAGGGGGTGGCCGGTGCCTTCAACTGGAGCGTGGGCGCGGTTCCCCAGGAGTTCGAGGGCGCCGACCCGGTCACGGTCCTGTTCGGACCCAACGCGGTGGCCTTCAACACCACCGAGGCCGAGAACCTGGCCACGTGGGAGTTCATCAAGTTCCTGTCGAGCGCGGAGAGCCAGGCCTACTGGGCCGAGACTTCCGGGAACCTGCCCAGCAGGTTGAGCGTGGGTGACTCGGCCGAGTACGCGGCCTTCTTGGATACCTCGCCTCCGATGGCGGCTGCATGGGAGATCCTGCCCTACGCCCTGTCGGAGCTGCCGATGACCGACGAGGGCAACCTGGGCCCGCCCCCGTTCTCCTTCCGGGTCCTCCAGCAGGACGTGCAGGCAGAACTCCTCACCGGCAACATGAGCCGGGAGGAGGCGCAACGCAAGCTCGTGGAGGATGGCGCCACCCTGCTCGGCGAGTACTACGCGAACCTCTTCGGTTCCTAGGACCGACCTGTCTCCGACCCATCCGTGCCGGTCGCTAATGCTTAGAGCGACCGGCACGGGAGTGGACGGAAGACCGATCTGCCGGCGGGGATAAGCTCTCCGGGAGTTGGTCCCGCGGGGAGAGAACCTTTGAGACGAGAAGCCATCCTGGAGGCTCTGCGCCGGCGGATTGCCACCGGCCAGGCGGTGCTGGCGGCCGGGTGCAGTGCCGGGATAATCGCCCGGTCCGCCGAGGAGGGCGGCGCCGATCTGATCGTGGTCTACAGCACGGGACGGTCCCGCCTGATGGGCCTGCCGACCTGGCGGTTCGGCGATTCGAACCAGGGCACCCTGGAGATGTCGTCCGAGATACTCAATGTCGTGTCCGGCACGCCCGTCATCGGCGGTATCGAGGCCAACGACCCCACCCGCAGGGACCTCGGTCGTTTGCTGGACCGGTTTGAAGAGGCCGGATTCGCCGGAGTCATCAACTTCCCGACGCTCACGAACATGCCCGACCAGCGCCGGAGGGCCCAGATGGTGGGTTACGGGTTCCGGCGCGAGGTCGAGGCCGTCCGCATGGCGCGGAGCCGTGGCATTTTCACCATGGCTTACGTGGCCAGCGCCGATGACGCGGCAAGGATGGCAGCCGCCGGCGCCGACTGCGTGGTCACCCACTCCGGGCCCACCACCGGTGGCAGGGTCGGGTACTCGGACGACCGATCCGTCGAAGCGGTGTGCGCGTACGCGCAGTCGCTGATCGACGCCGCCGTGGCAGAGCGTCCGGACGTAATCCCGCTGCTCCACGGAGGACGGCTAGCCACGCCCGACGACGTCCGGGAGGCGCTGCCGCTCACCACGGCGGTGGGGTTCGTCGGCGCATCGAGCATCGAGAGAATCCCGGTGGAGCGGGCCGTCCGGCAGACGGTGCGGGCCTTCAGGGACCTGCCCGCCGGCAGCGAACAGACGTAAGGAGACGAAGCGTTGAGAGTTGTGGTAACGGGGGGCGCGGGCAGATCCGGGACCGTGATCGCGGCCCATCTGCGTTCGGCCGGCGCTGACGTGCTCACCGTGGATCTGGTGGCGCCCCGCGGAGGCGACCCGGGCTCGGACATCGGTTCGCACCTCTTCGTAGACCTCGGTGACCTCGGAGAGACGGTGGAGGCCTTCCGGGGCGTTGACGCCGTACTGCATATGGCGGGGGTCTGGGCCCAAGGCGTGCGGACGCCCACCGTCACCTTCCAGGTCAACGTGCGGACCGCGTTCAACGTGTTCGAGGCGGCGGCCATAGCCGGCGTCAAGCGGGTCATCTGGGCCTCGACGCAGGCCGTGACCGGGAACCCCTGGGGACCCGGCAACTTCCCCGAGCACCTGCCCATCGAAGAGTCCCTTGCCGCGCGACCCCGCGGGACGTATGCCCTTTCGAAACACGTGGGCGAGCAGATCGGACCGTACTTCGCGGAAGTCCGCAATCTGGAGGTGGTCGGGCTACGGCTCGCCTGGATGATCCATGAGGGCGGATGGGACGTGGTGCCGATGTGGCAGGAGAACCCGTTGTCCCGGCGCTTCAACGCTTTCGTCTACGTCGACGTGCGTGACGTGGCGGCGGCCTGCGCCGCGGCGCTTGAGGCGCCCCTAAGCGGTTCCCATGTCCTGAACATCGGCGCCGCCGACACGTGCATGGACATCCCGTCGGCGGAGTTGGCGGCCCTTGCCTTCGAGGGCGTCCCGCTCCGGCGGCCCCTGGACGGGTACGAGACCCTCGTGTCCATCCGAGCCGCGAGGGAACTCATCGGTTACCGGCCCCGGTTCTCCTGGCGTGATCACGTGCCTTGATGGTCAGTGGTCAGTGGTCAGTGGTCAGTGGTCAGTGGTCAGTGGTCAGTGGCTAGTGGTCAGTGGTCGGTAGTCAGTGGCTGGTGGCCCGTGGGTAAGTGCCCGGTGGAACGGGGCCGCCGGCCATCACCGTCCCTGCCGTGAGTAGCCGGCCCAACATCGTCGTCATCCTGGCCGACGACCTGGGCTTCTCGGATCTCGGGTGCTACGGATCGGAGATATCCACGCCGGCGATCGATTCGCTCGCTCGGGACGGGCTGCGTTTTAGCCAGATGTACAACTCGGCCCGCTGCTGCCCGTCGAGGGCTGCGCTGCTGACGGGCCTGCACCCGCACCAAGCCGGCATCGGCCACATGACGTACACGATGTCGGACACCAATCCCGCCTACCAGGGTTACCTGACCGACTCGTCCGTCACCATCGCCGAGGTGCTCCGGGCCGGCGGTTACCGCACGCTGATGTCGGGCAAGTGGCATGTGGCACGCCAGCGGGACATGGCGGAGCGGGACAGCTGGCCCGACGAGCGGCCGGGCTTCCCCCTTCCGAGGGAGCGAGGGTTCGACGACTTCTTCGGCACGATCGGCGGGGCCGGCTCGTATTACAAGCCCACCTACCTGATGCGCAACGAGGAGCTACTCGACCAGACCGAGCCCGACTGGTACTACACGGATCAGATAACCGACCACGGAGTACGCATGGCCACCGAGGCCATGGATGACGGGATGCCCTTCTTCCTGTACCTCTCCTACACCGCTCCCCACTGGCCCCTGCACGCCCACCCCGAAGACATCGCCCGGTACGAGAACCACTACCGGGGAGGCTGGGACTCGATCAGGACGGCCCGTCACGAGGAACTCAAGGCCAGGGGCCTGGTCGATCCCCGCTGGCCGATCAGCCCCCGCGATCCGACGGCCTTCCCGTGGGAGGAGTCCACCTACCCGGAGTGGGAGGCGTACCGGATGGCGATCTACGCCGCTCAGGTCGACCGCATGGACCAAGGGGTGGCCAGGTTGCTCCAGGCTCTGCGCGAGCGGGACCAACTGGACAACACGGTCATCATCTTCCTCTCCGACAACGGCGGGGCGGCGGAGTTCCTGGCCGAGGACGGTCCCCTCCGGCCCGGCTGGATAGCAGATACCACGCCCGACGGCCGCCCGATGCACTACGGCAACACGCCGGACATCCTGCCGGGCGGGCCTGAGACCTTCCAGAGCTACGACATCTGCTGGGCGAACGCCTCCAATACCCCGTTCCGCCGTTTCAAGGGGTGGGTGCACGAAGGCGGTATCTCCACCCCGCTCATCATCCACTGGCCCGCCGGCATCCCCGCACCCGGAGTGGTGCGTACCCCGGCCCACCTGGTGGACATCATGCCGACCTGTCTCGAGGTGGCCGGCGCCGCCTACCCGGCTCGCCACCGGGGCAACGACATCACGCCCTTCGAGGGTCACAGTCTGGTGCCCGCCTTCCATGATCCTGGGTGGGAACGTCCCGGATCACTGTTCTTCGAGCACGAGGGTTATCGAGCGATCAGGCAGGGTCCGTGGAAGCTGGTGAGTGGTGACGAAGAATGCTGGGAGCTGTACCAGATCGACGAGGATCGCACCGAGAGCACCGACCTGGCCGGCGGCGAGAAGCGGCGTGTGGGGCAGATGGCCGGCGAGTGGAACGACTGGGCTGTCCGGGTCGGAGTGAACTTCAATCTGCGTGACGACCTGCAGGAACTGTTAGCCCGGCAACGTCTCGGCGTCGGGGAAGGACGAGCCAGGCTGTGTAGAGCATGAGCGCCCCCCTGCGGATAGGCGCTTCCATCTTCTTCACCGCTGATTCGATCCAGCCCGCCGAGTTGGGGGTCGAACTCGAAGCGCACGGTTTCGAGTCCCTGTGGCTGCCGGAGCATTCCCACATGCCGCTGGCACAGCGGGAGGAACTCGGAGACCGTCAACTGCCCGAGAAGTACGAGGTGCTCTACGACGCCTTCACTTCGCTGGCCGCGGTGGCTTCCACGACGAGCAGGATCCTCCTCGGCACCGGGATCACCCTCCTCGGAATCCGCGACCCGATCTGGACGGCCAAGGCGACCGCCACCCTGGATCGCCTCTCGGGTGGCCGGTTCCTGTTCGGAATCGGCTACGGATGGCTCCGGCGCGAGTACGAGAGCCACGGCATCCCCTTCGATCGGCGGCGGACGATCACAAGGGAGAAGCTCCGGCTGGTCAAGGAGTTCTGGACCAGCGGGACCACCGAGTTCGCGGGAGACCACATCCAGCTGGCGCCCAGCCGCCAGGGACCCAAACCGCTCCAGCATCCGCATCCCCCGGTTCACATCGGAGCGGCGCTCGGCCCCGGGACCAAAGCCGACCTGGCTTCGTTGGCCGACGGGTGGATACCGCTCGGGATGTACCGGGTGACGCCCGACGAGATCGCCGAGGTCCAGGAAGCCGCGGCCGCCAACGGCAGGGGGCCGCTCGAGGTCAGCGTCTACCTCGACTACACGGCGGCGCACCGGATCGACGAGATGGCGGACGCCGGGTGCGACCGGGTCGTCGTGTGCCTGCCCAGCGCGGGCCGCGCCGAGGTGCTCGATTACGTGGAGCAGATCGCCGAAGCCTGGATCACTGACGGTGATTCCGTGGGGGTCAACTGACCGTGGACTTCGGCAGGTTCGAGTGGCTGAGCTTCGACTGTTACGGAACTCTGGTCGATTGGGAGTCCGGCATATGCGCGGCGGTCAGCGACGTGCTGGAGTCTCACGGAGTTCAAAGGTCCAGGGCCGAGATACTGGCTCTGTATGCGGACCTGGAGCCCCGGGCGCAGGCCTCCGAGACGTTTCTGGAGTATCGCCGTGTCCTCCGCAACGTGATGGGGATGATCGCAACGGAGCTGGGCTTCCGGTGCGCAGGGTCAGAGGCGGACGCGTTGGCGGACTCCCTGCCCGGCTGGCCGGTGTTCGGTGATGTCAAGCACGCCCTGGATGCGTTGAAGGCGCACTACCGGCTAGCGGTGATCTCCAACGTCGACGACGACCTGTTCAGGGGCACGGCCCGGGCGCTGGATGTGGACTTCGACGTGGTGGTGACCGCTCAGCAGGCTCGCAGCTACAAACCCAGCCTCACCAACTTCGAGATCGCGGCGGCCCGCATGGCGGTCGACAAACGGGCGTGGCTGCACGTGGCCGAAAGCCTGTTCCACGACATCGGGCCGGCGAACCGGCTGGGCATCTCGTCGGTATGGGTCAACCGTGCCGGTCAGGGAGGTGCAACGCGGCGAACAGAAGCCGTTGCCGACCTCGTCGTTCCCGACCTCGCGACCCTGGCCGCAAAAGCGATTCCGGTGTAGCCGAGCGCGTGTCTCGGGGGACCGCTACCGACGGCCGGTCTCTCTCCGCACCCTGTCCCGCCGGTGGCGCGCCCAGGACAGCGCCACGCTGGAAACCACCGCCATGAGGGCAGCCAGGAAGTTGAACAGGATGTCCTCGGGGTCGAAAACGCGGCTGGGTATGAACGCCTGGATACATTCGTCGATCACCCCTACCACCGAGGCCGCTGCAATCGCCAACAGGGCCGGGATCGGGACGCGACGACCCTGGCGGGCCCGCTCTTTGAGCGCCTCGTGGATGAAGACGGCCACCACGCCGTACTCGATTAGATGGGTGCGTTCCTCGGGGAGCGCCATCCGCAACATCACCATGAAGTAGGCGGCCGCGATACCCAGCGCGATGCCTATCTCTGCGGCCCCCGGCCGTTTCCTCAGGCCTAGGACCACGACTGTCGCCCCGACGAGGACCATGCCGAAGGCGAAGGCGGCTACGAGTATTCCCTGGTCTCGCAGCACTCCTGCCAGGGTCCGAGCCAGGCCGAGGGTCGAGTAGATGGCCACCACGACCGCCAGCGTCCAACTCCAGAGCCGCCTCTCCCGATCCGAGGCGAACAGGGACCCGGAGGGTTCGTTACCGGATGCCATGGTCATCCTCCATCGGAAGCGTCGGGTAGCCGGGCATGTTCATGCCTTGGACGGGATCCTACGGCGGTCCAGCACTCCTACCGGGGCGGCTCGGACGCCGCCGGCTCGGCGATCTGGCATGATGTCATCCATGCCGCATCCAGGGCCCACCGAGCCCGATCGTTCGCCGCACGGATGGTCGGTCGCCGCGGTGACCGACGCCGGACCGCGCGAGGTGAACGAAGACGCCATGTTCACGGCGGTGTCGGATGACGGCTCGTGGGTGATCGCGGTGGCCGACGGCCTCGGGGGCCACGATCGCGGGGACGAGGCGTCACAGGCGGCCGTGGGCGGCCTGCCGGAGCGGATCTGCAGCGCGGCGGACATGGCGATGGTGTTTGCCGAGGCCAACCGACGGGTGCTCGCGCTGTCCACATCGTCGCAGCAGAAGGGCTATCGGGTGCGACCCCGCAGTATCCCGATGACCACCCTGTGCGTGGCGGCGTGGACGCCCGAGGGCGGTCTCCTGATCGGGTGGATGGGCGACACGGTGCCCTTTGCGGTGTGGTCCGGACCCGATGGCTACGCGGGATCCTGCTGCGGCTCTCCCCATAGAGACCCCTACGGGTACATCACGGTTTGCCTGGGCCAGCCGCCCGAGGACGAGGCCGAAGAAGCGGGACTGGTCGAGGTGGAGATGGCCGGGGTGTTCGAGGACTCAGAATTTCCGGACGCGGTGATCATCGCCAGCGACGGGGCCTGGGAGCCTCCCGCTGCGCGCTACGGCGGCATGGAGTGGCTGTGGGACGATTCGCCGGCCGGTATCGGATCGGCCTGCGCCCCGGGAGCTGACGACGCCTCCGGAATCGCGGAGAGCGTTCTCGGGACGGCCCGTAGCCTCGGTCTCAACGACAATGCCACCGTCGCGGTCGCCCACCGGCGCCGGTCGCCCGATCAGTAGGGCCCGGCGTGTGACCCCTCGTACCAAGCCTCCGGGGGCCGGGGATTCGGCGGGGGAGGTCGTCGCCGCGGTGGTGGACAGGGCGCGGTCGGCGATGGCCGAGTTCGCCGATGCGGACCAGGGTCGGGTGGACGAGGTGGTCACGGCGCTGGCCTGGTCGCTCTACAAGCCCGAGCACGCCCGGGAACTGGCCGAACTCGCCGTGCGTACCACCGGCCTCGGGAACGTCGCGGACAAGATCGTCAAGAACCGCCGCAAGACCTTCGGCACCCTCCGGGATCTGAGCCGCGCCAGGACGGTGGGGCTGATCGAGGAGGATCCCGCCCGGGGCCTGATGATCTACGCCAAGCCGGTCGGGGTGGTGGCAGCGGTCACGCCGTCCACCAATCCCGCCGCCACCCCCGTCAACAAGGCGATGATGGCCGTCAAGGGCCGCAACGCGGTCGTAATCGCACCCTCGCCGCTTGCCTATGCGACCACGTCGCGGGCGGTGGAACTCATGCGGGCGGCGCTGGAGGGCGTGGATGCACCGCCCGATCTGGTCCAGATCCTTCCGGAACC
>WTGW01000215.1:5714-11967 GCA_011523395.1 Acidimicrobiia bacterium | reverse complement strand
GGCACCTGGAGCTTCCACAGCACCTGGTTCGGGGTGGCCGCGTAGGACCGCATCAACTCCGAGGCGGTCGCATCCGGGCTGCGCAGGCCGCGCAGGGTGTTGATGGCGACCGGGAAAAAGGCCAGGTAGGCGGAGACGACCGCCACGACCAGCCACCGGGTGACGTTCAGGCGACCGGCCCAGACCACGAGGATCGGAGCGATGGCCAGGATGGGAACCGTCTGGGAGGCGACCACGTGTGGCATGAGGCCGCGCTCGGCGAGGGCGGATCGCACGAACAGCACCCCGAGGCCGAAACCCACCGCGCTACCGAGGAGGAACCCGAGGAGCGCTGAGCGCCAGGTGAAGAGAGCGGCCCGGAGGAGGACCAGTAACAGCATGTCGCCCCCGCGCCGCGCCGGGCGCAGGAGCGCGATGACCACGTCCCAGGTGTGGGGCATCGAACGCTCGTTGGTACGTACCGGAAGACCGATGCCGGTGCCCGGCCAGACACCACCCGTCACGGTTCCCATCCACTTGTAGCCCTCCCACATCGCGACGAGGACAGCCAGAATCCCGAGAAAGGAGAGAACCCGGCGGGCGTTAGGGCTCATCGCACCGCTCGATCGCGCCGCCGCGGCCGGCCGTGCAGGACATGCGCCATCGCCGGCGCCCAGTCAGCGCTTCAGCCGGACGCTGGTCACGTCGCCCGCTGCCGGGCCTTCAATGCCCACAGCGTCACGGCGCCGGCTATGGCGGTGGCGACAACGGTACCGGACACCAACGGCGCCGGCCGGGCCAGGGTCTGGAGACGGCTCCGCAGGTTCACCGGACTGTCGAACTCCGCCACCGGCCAGCCACGCTCGGCCGCGACTTCCCGCAGGGCGCGGTCCGGGTTGACCGCCACCGGATGGCCCACCGCCTCCAGCATGGGAAGGTCGGTGACGCTGTCCGAGTAGGCGTAGCACCGGTCGAGGTCGATCCGCCATTCCTCGGCCAGCTGCCCGATAGCCTCGGCCTTGGCGGTCCCGCTGGCGTAGAAGGCCAGCTCACCGGCGTAACAACCCTCTTCGTCGACGGTTGAGCGGGTAGCTATGACATGGTCGACCCCGAGGTGGGAGGCCAGCGGTCCGACCACCTCCTCGGGGGAGATGGACATGATGACGACCTCCCGACCCGCCCGGCGGTGCTCGTCCATCAGGTCGAGCGCCTCCTCGTAGACCAGCGGCGTTACCACCTCGTCGATGGTCTCCTCGACCAGTTCCCGGATCCGGGAAGCCTCCACGCCTTTTGTCAGGCTCACCAGCCGGTCACGGAGCTGGTCCAGCTTCTCCTGATCCGCTCCGGCCATCCGGTAGACGGCCTGGGCCGTCGCCGCTCTGAGCAGTGTCCGTCTCCGGAGCAGACCGGCCTTGTGGAGGGGCCGGGCGAACGCCAGGGTGGACGACTTGGCAATGATCGTCTTGTCGAGATCGAAGAAGGCGACACCCGTTCTCACATCACCCATCTTACGGGAGGGCGGGGCGATTCGGGAGCCTTAGGGCCTAACGCGACCCGGATCGGGCCGCGAGAACGCGAAAAGAAAGGGGTTACCAGGCCGCCCAAAGTTGGATACGTTAGCCATATGTTCACTAATGCTAACCAATATTCACTACGGCATCGGGCCGGACGGCAGCAGGGACCGAAGGCATGGTAGCCCTGGCTGTCCACACCCTTCACGACGATGTGCTCGGGATGGTGGCGCCGCTCGCGCTGGCATCCTTCCACCGCACGGCGCTCGTGATCGACCTCGATCCGGAGGGGATTCCCCTGCCCGGTCGCCGAACCCTGGCCGACCTGGTGGAGGACGGCCCCACTCTGGCCGAGTTGGTCCCCTCCCGGAACGGACTGGCGGTTCTACCGCACGGCGGGGTGGCTATCCCGGCAGCCATGGAGGTGGTCTACGCCCTCGTCGGGTCCTGGCCGTGCGTGGTGGTGCGGACCCGCACCCCCCTCGACGGTATGCCGTTCGTCCGGGTCGCGCCCCTCATCCCCGGCGTCGACACCCGGGTCCCGCCGCGGGTGTGGGTGCGTACCGGAATCGGCCGCGTGGAGCCCGGGCCGGGGCCCGTTGTCGACGCTCCTTCCCGCTCCGCCTTCAACTCCGTGCCGGCTTGCCAGACCCCCACCGGCAGGTGGTTGCGGTCTTGGGCGCCGGCCTGGAGATGGCGATGGCAGTAGTCGAACGCGTCCTCCGGCGCGTGCTCGAGTCGGATGTCGAGTTGAGCCGGGATCAGGCCGAGGCCGAGGTGCGCAGGATCATGTCGGTGGAGTCGCCGCTGGCCTCCCCGCGGATCGTGGACGTGGTGGTCGACACCCTCGTCGGGATGGGCCCGATCGAGCCGCTCTTCCGGGACCCCGCCGTATCGGACGTGTTCGTCAACGGCCCCGACGAGGTCTGGGTGGAGCGGCTGGGGGTCCTGGAGCCCACCGATGTCTCCTTCGCCGACGACGCGGCGGTCCTGGCGGCCGTCGAACGCACCATCGCCCCGCTGGGCCTGCGCCTGGACCGGGCGAGTCCCCTGGTGAGCGCCCGCCTTCCAGACGGCAGCCGCCTGCACGCGGTCGTCCCGCCGGTGTCGGTAGGGGGTCCGATCGTCGCCATCCGCCGCTTCACGGCGGTGGCGCCCAATCTGGACACCTTCGTCGACTGGGGTTCGATGACCGATGCCCAGCGCATGGTGCTCGAACAGGCCGTGATCGACCGGAGGAACATCGTTGTCAGCGGCGGGACCGGTACCGGCAAGACCACCTTGCTGAACGCCTTGGCGGCGACGGTGCCGGTCGGCGAACGGATCGTCACCATCGAGGACGCCGCGGAGTTGAATTTCGCCGGTCACGTGGTCCGGCTCGAAGCCCGCCCTCCCAACGCCGAGGGCCGCGGACGGGTCACCTTGGCCGAGCTGGTACGTACCGCTCTGCGGCTCCGACCGGACCGCATCATCGTGGGGGAAGTTCGGGGAGCCGAGGCCCTCGACATGATCTCGGCCATGAACACCGGTCACGACGGGAGCCTGTCGACCGTCCACGCCAACGGACCCGAGGACGCCCTCTGGCGGATCGAGACGCTGGCTCTGACCGGGAGCGAGGGGGTCGGCGAGACCGCCATCCGGCGCCAACTCCGATCTGCTGTCGACCTGGTGGTGCACCTGAACCGCAGGAACGCCGGCCGCCGTGTGGAGACGATCGCCGAGGTCGGGCTCGACGGATGCCGGGAGACGCCATGCTGATCGTCGGGCTGGTAGCGATCGGCGTGGCGCTCCGGCCCCGGCGCTGGTGGGAGCCGCTGGCCTTGGGAGCTGCGGTGGTGTTGCCGTGGTGGGCCGGCCTGGCGGGGATCTGCACCGGCATCTGGTTGGCCCTCCGCCAGGGCCGGCCCGACCCCTACCAGGAGGTCGCCTACCTGCAGGCTGTGAGCGCCGAGCTACGGGCGGGAAGGAGCCTCCGCCAGGCACTGGTCGATGCCGGCACTCGTGCGCCAGACCTGGACCTGGCCCGGATGGCCCGCCTCTGCCGGTCCGGCCGTCCCATGGTCGAGGTGGCGGGAGCGGCGTCCGAGGCACTCCCGGGAGCCGGTCGCCTGGCAGGAGCCGCGGTTCGAATCGGCGCCGAGAGCGGGGGCCGGGTATCGGCTGCGTTCGCCACCCTGGCCGGTATCCAGACCGACCGGATCGAACTCCAGCGCGAGGTGAGAGCGGCGGGTGCGGCCGCCCGGGCATCCGTTGCGGTACTGGCCGTGCTTCCTGTCGGCGGATTACTGGCCGCTGCCGCCACCGGAACGCTCTCGGATCTGATGTCGATGGGGAGTGTCGGACCCGCCCTGGTCGGCCTCGGGGCCGTACTCCTCATCGGCGGCGCTGCCGTGACCCTGCTCCTGGGGAGGAAGCTGTCATGAGCCTCTTCACCATGGTGTCCGTCGCGATCGTGGTCTACGTCATGACCGCCGGCCGGGCGGTGGGCGTGCGCCTCATCGCTGCGGTCGGCGGCGCCATCGGGCTGGCCAACCCCCTGGCCGGGGCCAGCCTCGGTCTGGTCTGGTACTCCTTCCGGCGGCGCCGGGCGCTCCGTTCCGAGCGAATGGCCCGGCGCCGGGCGGAACGTGAGTTGGAGTTGCTCACCCACTCCATGCTGATCGGCCTGTCGGGTGGCCTGTCGCCGGCCGGCGCCCTGGCGCTCGCCCGAGGGGGCCTGACCTCGTCGCTCGGCACGGAGGTAGACAGAGTCCTCCGTCACGCCGTGAAGGGCGGCCTGACCCCGTCCCTGATGAACGCGACCGGCACCGGCGGCCGGCTGTTCCGCCAGGTCGGCGCGGCGCATCTGTCGGGCTCGCCGCTCGAACTCACCCTCACCGCCCTGGCCAACGAATACCGGGAGGCAGCGCGCTCCACGGCGGTCGAGAAAGCACGCCGTCTCCCCGTGAGGATGGTGCTGCCGCTCACCCTCCTGATGCTCCCCGGCCTGCTCATCCTGATGATCGGTCCGCTGGTGCTGCCCTCGCTGGCGCGGCTCCTCGACCCCTTCATGTCGTTCTGAAATGTCACTTCCCCCCGGACCGGCCGGACGCCGGCAGACCCGCCAATGCGGGAGAAAGGAGACTCATCATGAGTTCAATCATCAACATCGTCCGTCGGGCGACCCGGGCCGTCGGCGGCGAGGAAGGCCAGGCCACCGTCGAGTACACCCTGGTGGGGATGTGCGCGGCCGGTATGGCTTCGTTGCTCCTGAACTGGATCAACAGGACCAGCCTCATCGGCAAGTTCTTCGGCTCCGTGGCCAAGCACATCATCGGGCTGCTGGGCTGAAACACGAGAGGGGCTCTTCCACAGTGGAGTTCGCTCTGGTCATCCCCCTGATCCTCCTGCTGGTGCTGGCGATCGCCGAGGTGACCGTGGTGGCGAGGACGGCGCTCCAACTGACCGCAGCCGGGCGGGAAGGGGCGAGGGTGGCTGCGACCTCGCCCGATCCCGCCCGCGCGATCGAGGCAACCCGCCGTGCGCTCGGCCCGGTGCTGGCGGGCCGGACCCGGATCACCGTCCGGCGCCCGCCGGTGGTGGGTCAGCCGGCCCGGGTAACCGTGGCGGTCGACCATGTCCTGCTGGCAGCTCTCGGCGGGTTGCGGATACCGCTCGAGTCGACCACCGAGATGCGGGTCGAGGCGTGAGGTCCAGGCACATCAGCGCGGACCGTGGATCGGTGACGGTCTTCGCTATCGCGACGATCGTGCTGGCGCTCGTCCTCATGGCCGGCGCGACCGCGGTCGGTCAGGTGCTGGTTGCTCGGAACCGGGTGATCGCCGCGGCGGAAGCCGGCGCTCTGGCCGCGGCGCCGGTCACATTCCGGCCGTTCGGCGCCACCGGATCAGCGATCGACGAGGCGGCCCGGCTGGTCCGGTCCAACGGCGCCACGCTCGTACGGTGTGACTGCGCACCTGATAGGCGATACGGCCCGAGGACCGTAGTGGTTACCGCCCGGGCCGACGTGGACGTATTGGGTCTCCGGGAAATGAGCGTCGAAGCCACGGCGGCGGCCGAGTTCCGCCCGGTGGCCTTGCTGGTCGGACCCTAGGGCGCCGCCGCCCGGCGCGGCCCGACGGAATTATCCCGAGAGTTGCCACCCGGTATGAGACTGATTATCATTATCTGATTACCTGAGGGTACGAGAGGGAGGGGAGGAGTCTTAATGCCCCGACGGCTACTCGCTGTCTCATTGTTGCTAATGCTGACGGTAGCTTCAACAGCGTGTGGCACGGACGCAGAGGACTCTGCACCGAGTTCCACCTCGAGCCCGGCGGTAGCAGAAACGGTATCAGAACCAACCTCCGTAGCCCCGGCAGGCCGACTGGCGGTGGTGGCGACAACCACGATCCTCGGTGACGTGGTAGCGAATGTCGTTGGTGGGAATGCTGATATCGAAGTGCTGCTGCCGCCGGGCGCCGACCCTCACGATTACCAGATTTCGTCCAGCCAGGCGGCCCTGCTTTACACCGCTGACCTGGTGGTTGCCAACGGTCTCGGCTTGGAGGAAGGCCTCATCGACGTGATCGAGGCAGCCGAAGAGGACGGGGTCAACGTGCTGGAGGTGGGTGAGTCCCTCGACCCCATACCCTTCACCGGAGGTGGGGGCCATGGCCATGGAGAGGACGACGACCACGCCGAAGACGATGATCACGCCGACGAAGAAGACGACGACCACGCCGAAGACGATGATCACGCCGACGAAGAAGACGACGACCACG
>WTGW01000215.1:0-5614 GCA_011523395.1 Acidimicrobiia bacterium | reverse complement strand
CCGAAGATGACGATCACGCCGACGAAGAAGACGACGACCACGCCCACGAAGAAGACGACGGCGGACACGTCCACACCGGCGCGGATCCCCACTTCTGGCTCGATCCGCTGCGAGTCGCCAAGGCCGCTCTCCTGATCGCAGAGGCGCTTACGGAGATCGACCCGTCGGGTGACTGGATGGCCCGGGCGGAGGCCTACGCAGCCACGCTGACCGATCTGGACGCAGAGATCCAGGACATCCTTGCGCCGATCCCGCATGAGAGCCGCGTGCTGATCACGAACCACGACTCGCTCGGTTACTTCGCTGATCGCTACGACTTCGAGGTCATCGGAGTGGTCATTCCGGGCGGCTCCACCCTGGCCGATCCCAGTTCGGCGGAACTCGCCGCGCTGGTCGAGGAGATCGTGGAAGAGGGAGTGAAGGTGATCTTCGCCGAGACCATCGACTCCACGGCCCTGGCAGAGGCCGTTGCGGCCGAGGCCGGTGCTGACGTGGCAGTTGTCACGCTCCACACGGGATCTTTGGGTGAGCCGGGAACGGAGACCGACAACATCGTCGGAATGCTCAGGAGCAACGCCATCAGGATCGCCGACGCGCTTTCTTAGAGAGGGTGCTACAGCTCGGCGCCGATTGCGGTGGGCGGCGCTGAGACGGACTCTGACAGTTCGCCGGTGGCGACCACCTCTGACTCAGGGTCTGCCGGCTACTTCGAGGTCCTCACCGTTCGGGGTAACCTCCCAGCATTCTGTTGGACGGTCGACATCCCGTCGCGCCCCGCATTGAGTGAGGTCTGACAACCATTGGAATGGTTTACGGAGCCCTTTGAGTTCGCTTTCCAGCAGCGAGCGATGCTGGGGGGCGCGCTAGCCGCCATCGCCGGCGCCGTGGTCGGGACCTGGGTGGTGATCCGGGGTATGAGCTTCTTGGGTGACGCCCTGATCCACGGGGTGATACCGGGCATCACACTGGCCATCCTCCTCGACTTCAACGTGTTCATAGGGGCCGGTCTGGCGGCCGCGGTCATGATCGCCGGGATCAACCTGGTCCACCGCCAGACCGTCTTCTCCGAGGACACCGGTATCGGGCTGCTGTTCGTGGGAATGCTGGGTCTGGGGGTCATCTTCATCTCCCGCTCCCCTTCCTACAGCGGCGGGATCGCGGCGATCCTGTTCGGCGACACCCTGGGCGTCCAGGCGGCCGATATACAGGTGCTGATGGTCGTGACCGCGGTCGTGGTCCTGGTCTCGGTAGCCCTCTACCGACCCTTTCTCGTGCTGTCCTTCAACGAGACCAAGGCCAGCCTGCTGGGGCTCCGCCCGTCTCTCACCAACGCCGCGCTGCTGACGTTGGTCACCCTCTCCATCGTCGGCTCCTACCGCACTGTCGGAACCCTGCTGGCGTTCGGCCTGCTGGTCGGGCCTCCCGCAACGGCTGCTCTCCTGGTGCGGCGCGTTCCCGCCATGATGATCACGAGCGCGGTCATCGGGGTCATCAGCGTGGCCGGCGGGCTGGTTATCAGCTACCACGCCAACACGTCCGGGTCGGCAACCATGGCGGTCCTCCCGGTGGTGCTGTTCTTCCTTGTGCTGGCGGTCACCAACCTCCGCGAGAGGATCGCGTCGAGTGCGGAGAACGCGACCGGCGAATAGCCCTGGGCTTCATACTGCGACAGAGCCATCGAGTAGCGATAGTCCAGGTCCGGCGCCCAGGAACTCCCGCTCCGTTCACCCCCACCGGCCCTCATCCATGAAGAATTGTCCATGAAGAGTCGGGGCCAGACCGGCGCCTGCTATCCTTGGTACTTCGTAGTCTCGGTCGGCTCCGGTCCTGATGGTAAAGGGTCGGGCCCGGCGGAGATCCGTCAGCACGAAAGGAGCCCGGATGGGCGAGCACGACCTGCACGAGTGCGACACGCACGAGCACCACGGTGACGAGGAAGGCCACGTCCACGACCCGCACGAGTGCGACACGCACGAGCACCATGCCGATGAGCACGAGCATGATGACCACGAGTGCGATACGCACGAGCACCATGGTGACGAGGAAGGCCACGTCCACGACCCGCACGAGTGCGATACGCACGAGCACCACGGTCACTGAGCAGTAGGCCGGTGGCCTGGACGGAGCGGTAACTCCGTCCAGGCGGAAATCTTCCTGAAGAAACCCGAGGATCGCGTCCTCTGGTTTCTCGCGTCCGGACCGCCGGCCCGGTAGCTACCTCTCGGCGTTGAGGGCCGCCATCAGGAGGCGATGTGCTCCACCCTTGGACAGGGGCTCGTTGAAGTTGCCGCACTTGGGCGACTGGACACATGACGGGCACCCGGAGACACATCGGCACCGCGCGAGCGCCGCCACCGTGGCCTTCACCAATTCCTCGGCAGCCAGGTACGCCACCGGAGCGATGCCGGAGCCACCCCGGTAGCCCTCGTGGACAAAGATGGTGGCCTCGCGCGTCTGCGGGTGGCGAGTGATCGAGAGGCCGCCTATGTCGGAGCGATCGCAGATCGCGAACAGCGGGAGCATGGCGATCATGGTGTGCTCCGCAGCGTGAAGCGCCCCGGGCGCCTCTCGCCGGTCGACTCCGGCCCGATCCATGACCGATCCTGGCACGGTGAACCAGAAGGCCTCGGTCTCGATCTGCGTCGGAGGCAGGTCTAACGGGATGGTTCGCCGGTCGTCGCGCCCCTCTCTGATCCGGTACTTGCGGCGGTAGCCCAGCACGTGAGCCGACACCCGCACGGGACCGAGGAAACTGCCCATCGCCCCCACGCCACCCCGGTCGGAGACCCCCATCACATCGAGATCCTTCTGGACGTGTGGCTCGGTGTAGTACTCGACCCGGGCGCTCCGGGCACGGACCTCCAGCCCCGCCACGTCCAGTTCCTCCACCAGGTAGGTCCGGCCCTTGTGCAGGTATACGGCCCCCTCATGCGCGTCCGAGAAGGCCCGTTCCCAGTCCACTTCACCTATCACCCGGCGGGTCCCGAGATCGTAGATGGAGAACGAGCGGGAGTCGGATGACCTGATGCTCCTGCCATGGGCGGGCGATCGCCGGCCGGTCCAGAGCAGGCGGCGGTCCTCCAGACGCAGATCCCCCTCCCCGACCAGGCGGGCTCCCGACTCCCAGAGGTCATCTCCGAAGAGGGGCCGATCCCGCCAGCCGAGAGGCAGCTCGTGGGCAGCGCAACTCAGGTGGTAGTCCATGACGTTCGGGTTGGTCGGGTTCACGACCGCGGCTTCGGGTGTCCGGCCGAAGAGCTCTTCGGGATGGTGGACGAAGTACTGGTCCAGAGCATCCTCTCCGGCCACCAGGACCACCAACGCCATCTCCTGTTCCCGGCCGGCCCTCCCGGCCTGCTGCCGGAACGAGGAAATGGTGCCGGGGAACGTGCACAACAGGGCCGCATCGAGACCCCCGATGTCGACACCCAGCTCGAGGGCATTGGTGGCGGAGATGCCGACCAGTTCTCCCGAGAAGAGCCGGGCCTCGATGTCCCGCCGGTCCCGGGCCGTGTAGCCGGCCCGATAGGGAGAAATCCGGTCGGCTGCGGCGCCGAGACGGCGGGCGGCGTTGACGTGGATCAACTCGGTGGCGCGCCGGCTGCGACCGAAGGCGATGGTGTGGATGCCGCGGCGCACCAGGTCGACGTACAGATCCGTCGTCTCTGCGATGGAAGATCGGCGACCGCTCGACTCCTCATCGAGCGGCGGGTTCCATACCGCCACCATCCGTTCCCCGGCGGCGGAGTCGTCGCTGTCCACCAGCGAGACCTCCACGCCGCAGAGACGTTCGGCCAGATCCACGGGATTGCCGATGGTGGCGGAGGTCAGCACGAAGGTCGGATCGGCGCCGTAGTGAGCGGCGAGGCGGCGTAGGCGCCGGATGACATTGGCGGTGTGGCTGCCGAACATCCCTCGCAGGTAATGCATCTCGTCGACTACCACGTGACCGAGGCGGGACAGGAAGTCCTTCCACAGGCCGTGGTTCGGAAGGATCCCGTAATGCAGCATGTCCGGGTTGGTCAGCACGACGTTGGCGCGCCTCCGGACCCGGGAGCGCTGCTCGCGTGGGAGATCGCCGTCGTAGGCGGACACCGTCATCTGCGGGAGGCTCAGGGCCTGGATCGAACCGAGCTGGTCCTGCGCCAATGCCTTGGTCGGGAAGATGAGCAGGGCGGTGCTGGTGCGATCCTCGAGCGCTCGTTCCGCAATCGGAACCTGGTAGCACAACGTCTTACCCGATGCGGTGCCGGAGACCACGACCGTGTGGGTACCGCCCCTGATCGAGTGTATGGCCCGGGCCTGGTGGCCGTAGAGACGCTCGATGCCCTTGCCGGCGAGCCGTTCGGCGAGCGTCGGATCGAGCGGGGGATCGAGATCCTCGAAGCGGGGCGGACGGGCGGGGAAGATCCGGGCATGGACCAGGTCCCCGGGAAAGCGGTCGCTCTTCTCCCAACCCGAGACCAGGTCCCGGAAGTCAGTACTTGCCATCGGTCTCGATCCTCCTCGCAGCCGGCATGGTCCGGCTACTCGGCGCCGGCCACTACCTGACTATCGGTACGCAGCGCCGGAGTTTCAACCCCCTTGGAACGGACGTCACGTCAAACTGGGAAGTCTCTCCGGGAGCATCAGGCTGAGATCGTCCTCGGTCAACTCGAGTATCTCATCGGCGAGATCGTTCATCTCGCGGGACACGCTGTGCCGATCCGGCGTGGCGATCACCACTCGGGTTCCCACCTCCTGGGCTGATCGCAAGGCTTCCGCCAGATCCCGATCACCGGAGAAGATCACGGCCGTGTCGAATGCCCCGCGGCCGGACAGCCGGACGATGTCGGAGCACAGCATGGTGTCGACGCCACGCTGGCGGCGTTCGGGCCGGAAGGTCCACTGCTGGTCGAACTCGTCCATCACCCGGTCCGGATCGAGGTTGAGGGCAACCGCAGTGCGGGTCAGGGCATCACGGATTCCCTGCTCGAACCACGGCCGGTACTCCACGATGTGACCCAGGCGGAGCTGGATGCCCGGGGTCTGGCCGAGGGCCGAGAAGAAGCGGCGCTGACCATCCGCCAGCTCGTGGCCGCTGTCGAACCGGGCGTCGTACCAGTAGGCCCGGAGGAACCGCGCCCCCCGTTCGAAGGTCAGGTCCTGGAACCAGGAGACGACGGCCTCGCTGTCCATCCGCACGTTGCGGGGATTCTCATCAAGGGCTCGGGCGCCCTCCGCCCTCAGGAACCCGGCGTTCACGAAGCCGGCATAAGTAGGTAGCGTCATTGAACCCTCTCTCTCAATCGCTAATAGAAGAACAGAACAGTAGTCATCGAAGTATTACGAGGGCCTCGCCGGCCGAGAACCATGCCGCGGGGCAACCGGCCCCGGATGGACTGCTCAGCAGACCTCCTCAACGATAGCCACATGGCTCTCCAATGCTTAACCTTGAGGCGATGCCTTCGATCATCTCCACGGGCCGCCTCCTGCGCGACAACCTCACCGGAGACCGGCGCCAGGTGGTGGTGGTGCTGGTCGTGTCGGCGCTCAGCCTGACCTTTCTCAACTTCGGGACGACCAACCCGGCCTGGTTGGTGGCCGTGCTGGAGACGCTGGGGGCGGGCGGGTG
>WTGW01000120.1 GCA_011523395.1 Acidimicrobiia bacterium | reverse complement strand
GTGCCGAAGCAGAGCCTGAGCATGGACTCCCTCCTGGTCGCCAACCGGGGGGAGATCGCGGTCCGGGTAATCCGGACCGCGGCCGAGCTGGGGTTGCGGACGATCGCGGTGTACTCGGAACTCGACCGCGACGCCCTGCATGTCGAACTGGCCGACGAGGCGTGGAACATCGGCGGTCCTCCCGCTTCAGAGTCCTACCTGAACGCCCGGCGCATCATCGATGTAGCCCGGCGCTCGGGCGCTGCCGCGATCCATCCCGGATACGGGTTCCTCTCGGAGAATGCCGGATTCGCGCGCCTGGTGGAGGATGCGGGCATCACCTGGGTGGGGCCGCCGGCCCGGGCCATCGAGTTGATGGGCGACAAGATCCGGTCCCGCCAGACCGCGGAGCGGGCCGGGGTGGCTCCGGTGCCGGGGACCACCGACGCTGTCCTCAGCCTGAAGGAGGCCGCCCCGATCGCGTCGCGGATCGGCTACCCGATCGCGGTGAAGGCCTCTCACGGCGGCGGGGGCAAGGGTCTGCGGGTCGCCGCCAACCGCAAGGAACTCGGCAACGCCATCGAGGGCGCCCGGAGGGAGGCGGAGGCGTACTTCGGCAACCCGGCGGTCTACCTCGAGGCATACCTCGATCGGGCCCGCCACATCGAGGCCCAGATCATCGTGGACCGGCACGGCAATGCCCGCTTCCTCGGCGAGCGGGACTGCTCCGTGCAGCGCCGTCACCAGAAGCTCATCGAGGAGGCGCCCTCCACGCTGCTCACCCCTGAAGGCCGGAGGGAACTCGGCGAGGCCGCCCTCGCCATCGCCGAGGCCTGCGGCTACACCAACGCCGGCACCGTCGAGTTCCTGGTCCGGCCCGACGGGACGTTCTACTTCCTCGAGATGAACACCCGCCTCCAGGTCGAGCACGCGGTGACCGAGATGGTGACCGGACTCGACCTCGTGGCCGAGCAGCTGGCGATCGCCGACGGCCAGCCGCTCTCGTTCGACGAGGTCCCGGTGGTCGGCCATGCCATCGAGTTGCGCATCAACGCCGAGGACCCGGCCAACCGGTTCCGCCCCTCGCCCGGGACCGTGACCGAGTACCAGGAGCCCGGAGGCCCGGGCGTGCGGGTGGACTCATGGATCACCCCTGGCACCACGGTCAGCCAGTACTACGACAACCTGCTGGCCAAGCTGGTGGTGTGGGGCCGGACCCGGGAAGCCGCGATTGCCCGGGCCGAACGTGCCCTGGACGAGTACCGCGTGGCGGGGGTGGCCACCACGCTGCCGGCCCACCGAGCGGTGCTGTCCCACCCGGTCTTCGTCAGCGGCGAGGCCCACACCCGGTTCGTGGAAGAGGAGCTGATGCTCGACCCCGAGCCGTTCGACCGGGGCGAGGCCCGACCCACCGAGGATCGGGGGCCGGGCCGCGAGATGACGGTGGAGGTGGGCGGGCGCAAGTTCGACGTGACCTTCTGGCCCCCGGCGGCGCCGGACCCGGCCGGGGGGGATCGCCCGATGCGGCGCCCACCGCAGCGGCGGGCCGCCGGAGGGCCGGCTTCCACCGAGCCCGGGATGGTGCTGTCCCCCATGCAGGGAACCATCGTCAAGGTGTCGGTCAAGGCGGGAGACCGGGTGATGGCCGATCAGCAGATCTGCATCCTCGAGGCCATGAAGATGGAGAACGAGATCAAGAGCCCCATGGACGGGGAGCTGGTGGAGCTGAGGGTCCGACCGGGTGACACCGTCCGCACCAACGAGCTCATAGCCATCATCCGGTAGCCAGTGGGCAGTGGGCAGTGGGCAGTGGGCAGTGGGCAGTGGGCAGCGGGCAGCGGGCAGCGGGCAGTGGGCAGTGGGCAGCGGGCAGCGGGCAGCGGGCAGTGAATGGCCTAACACGGGACTGTTGGGAGACAAACACCAGGCCCGAGGACCAGAGGAACTTGATTAACTGATCAGGTCGCCCACTGGCCACTGGTAACCGGCCACTGGCCACTGAACTAGTCGCCGACGTCGAGACCTCGTCCGTACCTTGCTTGGTTGGTCTGACTAGACTAACCAAACTCGAAGGGGGCAGGCGATGAGCGAACGGATAGTCAACATTTATGAGGCCAAGACCAACCTCTCGAAACTCCTCAAACGCGTGGAGGAGGGCGAGGAGATCGTGATCGGACGCGCCGGGAGACCGGTCGCCCGGCTCTGTGCCTACCAGCCCCGTAGGGCGCCCCGGACGCCTGGGCGGTTGGCGGGCAAGGTCAAGATGGCCCCCGACTTCTCGGATACGCCCGAGTGGCTGATCGACGCCTTCGAGGGCTGAGGGTTGGACCTGCTGCTCGACACCTGCACGCTGCTGTGGTGGGTCAACGGAGACGAACTCTCACCGGACGCTCAGCATGCCATCGCGGATCCCGGCAACCGAGTCTGGATCAGTGCCGTGAGCATCTGGGAGATCGCCGTGAAGCAGTCGCTCGGCAAACTCGAGCTACAGGGCGACCTCGAGGCGGTGATCGAAGAGGACTTCTTGCAGCTGCCGGTCACCTTCGCCCATGCCCGACAGGTCGCATGGCTCCCGCTCCATCATCGGGACCCCTTCGATCGGATGCTGATCGCGCAAGCCAGATCGGAGGAACTCACGCTCGTCACCCGCGACCGCCAGCTCGCGCAGTACACCGTAAGTGTTCTTAGTTGCTAGGCCGTGTTCACGCTAGATGCAGTAGCTTCGGGACACGGCCCGTGGTGGGTCCGTGGGGCGGCGGTGGGATATGGCGGTCCAGATCACGCCGCCCGCAACACAGACTTACCACGAACAACTAGTCGCCGGCGTCGGAGATCGACTCCGAGAGGGTGGGATGCACCATGAGCGTCTCCCGCAGGGTCTGGACCTTGATCCTTCCCCTGGTGGCCAGGGCCAGGATGCCGATCAACTCGGATGCCCTGTGGCCGACGATGGTCCCGCCCAGCACCACCCGGGTGGCCGGATCGGACACCACCTTGGCGAAGCCTCCGGTGCTCCCGTGGATGAGGCTGCGGGGATTGGCGGTGAAGGGCACCTTGGTGATACGAACCTTGCGGCCCTCCGCCGCCGCGTCGGCTTCCTCCAGGCCGACGGAAGCGATCTCGGGCTCTGTGAAGATGGCCTGGGCCACGTGCGAGTAGTCGATGGACTGGCCGGGATGGCCCGTGACATGCCGGGCCAGGTTCCGCCCCTGCTGGTTGGCCACGGACGACAGGAGCATCTGGCCGGTGACGTCACCCGCGGCGTAGATGTGCGGAACCGAGGAACGCTGGTACTCGTCCACCACGATGAAGCCCTGGTCGGTCTTGACCCCGGCCTCGTCCAGGCCCAGTCCCTCGGTCATCGGCATCGCCCCCACCGCCAGCAGGGCATGGCTCCCATCGACCCGGCGACCGTCCTCGACATGCACTGTCACACCGTCCCCGGTACGGTCGATTCCCACCGCCCGGGCACCCTTCAGGAGCCCGACGCCCCGCTCCAGGAAGTTGACCTCCAAGGCCGCGGCCACCTCGGCGTCCCGGTGCGGGAGGACGTGGTGGCGGCTCACCAGGAGCGACACCTTGCATCCGAGGCTCTCGAAGATATGGACCATCTCCACCCCGGTCACGCCCGATCCGATCACCACCACGTGCTCGGGGGCGGCGGGCAGGTCGTAGACGTGGCGCGTCGTCAGGATCCGCTCCCCGTCCACCTGCGCCCACTCGGGGACACGCGGCCGCGATCCGGTGGAGACCAGGGCGGCATCGAAGGGGATGGTCTTCTCGATCCCGTCGACAGTCGCAATCGCCAGGTTGGGGCCCACGAACCGGCCCCGGCCGCGGACTATCTCGACTCCCTGGCTCTCCAGCAGATCGACCGAACGGTTCGAGATGGCCATCACTATCGCCTGGATGCGATCAGCCAGGCGGCCGAGGTCCACCCCTGGGTCCGGGCCCACTATCCCCAGGTCCGCCGCGTTGTGAATTGCCTTCATCCGGACGGACGTGGCCACCATCGCCTTCGAGGGTATGCAGTCCCGGAGATGGGCGGCACCGCCCACCACCGAGTCCTCTACCAGGGTGACATCGGCGCCCAGCGCAGCCGCGGTCGAGGCCGCCGCGCTGCCCGCGGGCCCGGCGCCGATTATCAGGAACCGCAGAGACGAGTCCTCGCGATTCATGGGCCTGCCTCCATCCTTCCGGTCGGAACCCGAACCCCGTTACCGGGCACGGTGCACGCCGAAGACCTGCCGCAGGGCCTCGGAGACTTCGCCCAGCGTGGCGCCGTCGGCCAGAGCATCTTTCATCGGGTACATGATATTGCCCGCTCCGCGGGCCGTCTCCGCCAGCCGCTCCAGTGATCGATCCACCGCATCCTGGTCGCGATCGGCGCGCCACTCCCTCAACCTCGAACGTTGGTCGGCCTCGAGGGCCGGGTCGACGCTCAGGGCTTGGACCGACGGACCGGCGGCGTCGGTGAACCGGTTCACCCCCACCACCGTGTCCTGCCCGCTCTCGACCCGTATCGAGGCCCGGTAGGAGGCCTCCTCGATCTCCCTCTGCGGGAAGCCCTGCTCGATGGCGGCCACCGCCCCACCCAGCCGATCGATCTTCTCGATGATCCCCCCGGCCGCCTCCTCCAGGCGGTCCGTGAGGCTCTCCACGTAGTAGGAACCCGCCAGGGGATCGGCCGTGTCCGCGAGACCGGACTCCGCCGAGAGGATCTGCTGGGTGCGCAGGGCGATGGTGGCGGAGCGTTCGGTGGGCAGGCCGAGCGCCTCGTCGAACGCGTTGGTGTGGAGCGACTGGGTTCCCCCCAACGTGGCCGCCAGCGCCTGGACGGTGGTGCGGACGATGTTGTTCTCGGGTTGCTGGGCGGTGAGGGTGGACCCGGCCGTCTGGGTGTGGAACCGCATTCGCTGCGCGGCCGGACCGGTGGCGCCGAAGCGATCTCGCATGATGTAGGCCCACATGCGCCGGGCGGCCCGGAACTTGGCCGCCTCCTCGAACAGGTGGTTGTGCGAGTTCCAGAAGAACGACAGGCGGGGAGCGAACTGCTCCACGTTGAGGGCGGCCTCGACGGCGGCCTCAACGTAGGCGATGCCGTTGGCGAGGGTGAAAGCGATCTCCTGGGCGGCTGTGGAACCGGCCTCACGGATGTGATAACCGCTTATGGAGATGGTGTTCCAGCCGGGAAGCTCCTTGCCGCAGTAGGCGAACAGGTCGGTGACCAGCCGCATGGACGCCCTCGGCGGGTAGATGTAGGTTCCCCGGGCGATGTACTCCTTCAGGATGTCGTTCTGCACGGTTCCCCGGATCCGCTCCGGTGGGGTGCTCTGCTCCTCGGCCACCAGCTGGTAGAGCAGCAGCAGCACGGGCGCCGTGGCGTTGATGGTCATCGAGGTCGTCACCTCGCCGAGCGGCAACCCGTCGAGGAGAACCCGCATGTCGGCCAGGCTGTCGATGGCCACCCCCACCTTGCCGACCTCGCCCTCCGCCAGCGGGAAGTCCGAGTCGAACCCCATCTGGGTAGGGAGGTCGAAGGCGGTGGAGACGCCGGTCTGTCCGGCGGCCAGGAGGGCCTTGAAACGCTGGTTGGTCTGGCGGGCGGTGCCGAAACCGGCGTACTGGCGGATGGTCCAGGGCCGGCCCCGGTACATGGTCGGATAGGGCCCGCGCGTGAAGGGGAAGCACCCGGGATCGCCGAGATCGCCATGGGACGCCGGGCCGTAGACCACGTCGATCTCCAGTTCGCTGGAGGTGACACGCCGCGGCGATGCCGGAGAATTGGACACGGACACCGGTATCCTGGCTAGCCGATGACCCGACATGCTACCGGTTCGCAGACAGACCACGGTGGTCTCTCGTGACCGGCCGGAACATCCACGACATCGAGCGGGGCGAGCTGAAGCGCCGGTGGTCGCTCGCTCTCGTGCTGAGCGTGGCCATCGCGATGATCGTCGCCACCTGGATCGGGCTCTTCGGATTCCTCGGAGTCAACGCCGCCTACGCCACGTTCGACCGGCTCCTGGACCGGTGGCTTCCCCAGGTCGAGATCGAACCCACCCTGCTGGCTCTGCCCGACCTGTCCCGGGTGTCCCGCGTCTACACCGAGGACGGGACCCTGCTCGCCGAGCTGCACGCCGGGCGCATCTCCGAGCCTGCCCGCTTCGTGGACGTTCCCAAACACCTCGTCTCCGCCATCCTGGCCGCCGAGGACGGGGACTACTTCGAACACCAGGGTGTCGATTTCACCGCCATCGCCAGTGCGGTGCGCGACCACGTGACCGGCGTGGACCGGCGGGGTGGGTCGACCATCACCCAGCAGGTGGTCAAGAACAACATCGTCGGCGACGAGCAGACCATCCAGCGCAAGATCCTGGAGGCGCTGTACGCCATCGAACTCGAACAGCGGCACTCGAAGCAGCGGATCCTCCAGTTCTACATGAACTCGGTCTACTTCGGCTGGTCGGCATACGGCGTGGCGGCCGCCGCCCGGGAGTACTTCGACAAGGACCTGGCCGAGCTCACCATCGCCGAGTCGGCCACCCTGGCCGTGACCATCCGCAACCCCACCCTCTACGACCCCCGCCGCCAGCCGGAGCGGGCCGAGGACCGGCGCAACGATGTGATCGACGCCATGGCGGCGTCCGGGTTCATCAGCTACGAGGCGGCAGCCGAGTCCAAGGAGGAGCCTTTCCTCATCAAGCAGCCGGAGCCGTTCCAGAGCCGGGCCGAACACGTGGTGGCCGAGGTCCGCCGCCAGATCCTCAACGACAGCGAGTTCGACGAGTACTTCGGCGTGACCAACGAGGAGCGCCGCCAGGCGCTGTTCGGATGCCCGGCCCACGAAGAGGACTGCGAGGGAGGCGGCGGGCTCAGGATCTACGTGACGGTGGACCTCGACCTCCAAGACGCCGCCAACCGGATCCTGCGGTCATGGCTGCCGCTACCGGACGAGGAGACCACCGACAGCAGGGGGGCGCCGACCGGGGCCATCGCCATGGTCGAGAACCACACCGGGGCGGTCCTGGCGATGTCGTCCGGGCTGCCCTTCGAGCAGGAGCAGTTCGATCTGGTCATCCAGGGTCGCCGCAACCCGGGCTCGGCCTTCAAGCCCTTCGTGCTGGTGGCCTACCTCGAGGCCGGCGGGAGCCTCCAGTCCTACTGGGATGCCCGCAGCCCGTTGGAGATCGAGTGCGAGGATCCGTGCGGTCCTGACGGTGGTTACGTCTGGACGGTGCGCAACGCGGGCTCGGTAGACGACCTGCTCACGGTGGCGCAGGCCACGGAGCGATCTGTCAACACGGTATACGCCCAGCTCTCCGTCCTGGTGGGGCCACAGGCGATCATCCGCACCGCCCACAAGATGGGCATCACGTCGGAACTGGAGGAGGTCTACTCCCTGGCGCTGGGAGCAGGCGTGGTGAGTCCGCTCGAGATGGCCTCCGCCTACAGCACGTTCGCCACCAACGGCTCTCATGCCAGGCCTTACCTGATCTCCCGGATCACCACCGACGACGGAGAGGTGATCTACCAGCGCAGGGTGGAGACCACCCAGGCAATCGAGCCGGTCCTGGCGGCCGCGGTAAGGAGGCCGATGGAACGGGTGGTCTGCTGCGGCACCGCCCGGCGGGCGGACATCGAGGGCGTGCCCCAGGCCGGCAAGACCGGGACCCACCAGGCCTACCGGGACGCCTGGTTCGTGGGATACGTTCCCAACTTCACCACCGCGGTCTGGGTGGGCTACCCGGACGAGCAGATCTCGCTGGAGAACGTGGTGATCAACGGGGAGAACTACTCCCGCGTCTTCGGCGGTTCGGTTCCGGCGCCGATCTGGAAGGAGTTCATGGAGGTCGTCCTGGAGAAGTACCCGGTAGGCGAGTTCCCCGGCAGCCTGGGCATCGGCTACTACAACGAGCTTCCCTTCACGGAGGTGCCGGACGTGACCGGGATGACCGCTCCCGAAGCTCGCGACGCGGTCCTCGGCGCCCACCTCATGGCGGAGGTGGAGGAGGTGCTGTCGCCCGAGCCCCCGGGCACCGTGGTGGCGTCGCACCCCGCAGCCGGGCTCGAGGTGGACCAGGGATCGACCGTGACCATCCAGGTGGCCGGCGAGGCCAGCGTCCTCGTCGTGCCGGCGCTGGAGGGACTCAGCTCGCAGGAGGCGTTGGAGGCCATCCAGGTCGCCCAGGAGGAAGCCGGGACGGCGGTGGCCATCGAGATCCTCTACCAGCCGACGGACGATCCCGGGTTGGTCGACCGCGTGCTGCTTACGGTGCCATCCGCCGGCGAACTGGTGCCGACGGACGGCGCGCTATCGCTGGTGATCGGTAGCTAGCTGGTTGCTGTTGAAGGAGATCGACGGGGCCTGGTTCATGCCAGCACGGCGAGGATCACCGCGGTAGCTATACCGACGACGCCCACGATGAACCCGAGGGTCCAGAGAAGGTCTTTCTTAGCTGACTCCTGTAGCGTCAGCAACGCCTTTGCTGTCTCTGTATCCGCTTCGGCCTTGACCCGGTTCACGCTGGCCTCGATGAACGACTCAGTGCTCACCATTGCAGTGCCTTCTGTTCGCTGACTCCTGACACTAACCCTATCACGTCTGGTAACACTAGGTGATAACCGTTGTGGCTTGGTCTCGTGCCGCAATGATGGCCATCTTACCGCAGGTGCCCCTCTCATGGTTACTATCGGTCGACTCTTGATCCAGAGTGGGAAAAAATTCTGAGAACGCTAAAAATAGCCTATTGATAGAATAGGGTTTCGGCGGCATATTGGGGTCATGCGGTTCGCAGCGCCCGGTACTGTCCGTCTAGACGACCGTCCTCCCGTCGCCACGGACATCGCGCCGTTACCGGGCGCCGCGCTCCGCGTGACGGCGCAGGAACGCTTCCGGATCACCCCCCGCCTCTGGCCCGAGCGCCTCTGCTCCGGGGTGGAGCCGTCCCATCCGTACGTGCTGACCTACTGGACGGCCGCCCTGGGGCCCAACGCCGTATCGGAGCTCCTGCGGCTGATCATCGCCGCCAAGCGCCGGTCGGAAATCCCGCATCCGGTCTTCCTGTCGGTGTTCTGCCGAGAAGGTCTGGTCCATTTCCACAGCCGGGCGGTGTGGGTCCGGCCCCTGCTCCCCCCGCTCGGACGCCACCACGTAGGCCGTCTCACGCCGCGACTGCGACAGCAGCATCGCCGCGATCTGCTGACGGTCCGCTACCGGCGGCCACCGGCAAGTACCACGGGGGCGTACCCGGCGCCTAGGAACTAATCGTCACCCGAGAGGTGACAGGTTACACTACCGAGTGATCGCCCACTTCCGGCACAAGGGTCTGAAGCTACTCTACGAAAGGGGGGATCGACGCCGCATACCGCCCGCTCACGTTCCCAAGGTCGAACGGATCCTGGCGCGTCTCGATCATGCAACCGGGATCAGGGACATGGATGTGCCCGGCTTCCGGATCCATGCGCTCAAGGGCGGCCTTGCCGGCTACTGGTCCGTGCGGGTGTGCGGCAATTGGCGGATCGTGTTCCGGTTCGAGGGCGCCTACGCGACCGACATCGACCTGAACGACTACCACTGAAGGAGGAGACGGCATGCCCATGAAGGACCCGCCCCATCCCGGTCTGTCCGTTCGGCATGACTGCCTGGAACCGCTCGGGCTCAGTGTCACCGAAGCGGCCAGGAAGCTCCAGGTCAGCCGCAAGCAGCTGTCGGATGTGGTCAACTGCCGGTCGGGTATCTCTCCCGAGATGGCGATCCGGCTTGACAAGGCATTCGGAGGAGGCGCTGACACCTGGTACCGGCTGCAGGCGGCCTACGACCTCGCCCGGGCAAGGCAGAAGGCCGATCAAATCAAGATCGAACGCCTCACGACAGCCACCTAGCAGACCGGGTCCAAGTCGTCAGTTGTCGGTCATTGGTTAAATCTGTCCCGCTGTCCGCCGGCAATCGGCAAGCCTCCTAGCATCCTGACGGATGGCAACCGACCCGATCGAACGGGCCGCCGACCTGCTGGGAGCGTCGAGCCGCCTGCTGGTGTTCACCGGCGCCGGGATCTCGACCGAGTCCGGGATCCCGGACTTCCGCGGCCCCGACGGCCTGTGGAAGACCGTCGACCCCGAAGACTTCACGTTCGAGCGGTACCTCGAGTCTGCAGCCGCCCGCCGCAGGAGCTGGATCAGGTGGTCCACGTCACCGCTGCGCCAGGCCAGACCCAACCAGGGGCACCTGGCGACAACCGAGCTGGCCCGGACGGGCCGGTTGGCGGGCTGCGTGACGCAGAACATCGACGGCCTCCACCGGGCGGCCGGCCTGGCGGATGATCTGCTGGTCGAGGTGCACGGCAACGTCTGGACGGTCCGCTGCCTGATGTGCCCGGCCGAATGGCCCACCGAGACGGTCTTCGACCGGGTGGAAGCCGGTGAGGAGGACCCGCACTGCTCTCGCTGCGGCGGCATCATCAAGCTGACCGTGATCTCGTTCGGCCAGGCCATGCCCGCCACGGAGATGCACCGGGGGTATGCCATGGCGCAGGCCGCGGACGCGGTACTGGCAGTGGGTACCACCCTCTCGGTCTGGCCTGCCGCCGACATCCCGCTCGCCGCCGCCCGCCGCGGTGTGCCGTTCGTGATCGTGAACCTCGGCCCGACAGACTGTGATGAGATCGCCGACCTCAAGCTGGAGACCCCCGCCGGCCCCACCATGAGCAAACTGGTCGAGCTAGTTGTTAGTTGTTAGTTACCTTCATGGACTAGAAACTAGGGACTAGAAACTATCAACTAAGCGCGGAGGCCGATGGGATAGCTGGAGAGCACCTCGTGGCCATCCTCGGTCACCAGCACCTGCTGCTCGAGTTTTACCCCCTCGCCCCAACCCCGCCTGGCCACGAAGGACTCTACGCAGAGCACCATTCCGGGCTCGACCACACCGTCATAGCCGGCCTGGTCCCAGGTGTGGGGAAACACGATCATCGGCCATTCGTCCGCCATACCCACCCCGTGGTACTGGTTCGAATAACTGTGAAACTCGTCGATGTCGGGAGCCCACGAGTCGAAGGTGAGCTCCCGGAACGTGACACCCGGCCGCACCATCTCGATGTTGCGCCGGATCGTCTCCTCGGCGCGGGCAAAGACGTCCTGCTGGTTGGCATTGGGACGCCGGGAGCCGGCGATCCAGGTGCGCGAGATGTCGACGCACATCCCGAAGATGCCGATCAGGTCGGTGTCGAACGCCACCAGATCCCCGTCCTCGATGACCCGACCGGCGGCCTCATGGAACCAGGGGTTGGTACGCGGACCGGAACAGAGGAAACGATTCTCGATCCACTCACCTCCACGGCGGATGTTCTCCGAGTGGAGGATCGCCCACAACTCCAGCTCGGTCATGCCGGGCTCGAGTGAAGCCCTCATCGCTTCCAGGGATCGCTCGGCCGCCACCAGCGCGGCTCGCATCAGGGTGACCTCCTCCGGGCTCTTGACCGAACGAGCCACCTCCATGACCTCGCCCCCGTTACGGAGATCCAGTCCCCGCTCATCCAGGGCGTGAATCGCATCAGGGCTTGCCCGGTCGATTGCAACCCTCCGGTTGCCCGACCCGTTCTCTCCCACGACGGCGGCCAACTCCGAGGACCATCGACGTAGAAAGCGCTCCATCTCGATCCCGGAGAGCTCGTACATCCACTGGGTAGCCGGCCGGACCTCGTCCAACAGGGGGTTGTGCCCTGCCAGGAACGCGGTCTCCGAGAAGTCGAAGAGAATCATGGGGCCCTCGGCTCCCACCCAGAGGTACCGGCAGGGGTTGTGCGCGCTCCACAGGGTCATGTTGGTGGCATCGCACGCGTAGCGGATGTGTACCGGGTCGTAGAGAATGATGCCCGCGTAGTCGAGGTCTCTCAGGCGATCTCGTACCCGCTGGAGCCGGTAACGCCTCACCACATCCGGATCAGGGAGAACGATGTCCGCGGCTTCGATCTCCGCGAGGGTCTCGGCGGGCAATCCCACCGAGTGCCGGTTGTTCGCCACGTCCCGCCGGTACCCTCGGTCTCCCATCCGGCCAGGTCCGATCCGCCTACCGGCCGGCGAGCTTTCCGAACGACCATCTGAAGTCGCCACGCCGTAACCCTAACTGTTCGTCAGTGGTCAGTGGTCAGTGGTCAGTGGTCAGTGGTCAGTGGTCAGTGGTCAG
>WTGW01000219.1 GCA_011523395.1 Acidimicrobiia bacterium | reverse complement strand
GATGGCCATGCCGAAGTTCCTGAAGGACTCCATGTTGGACCGGATTTCCTCCTCCTGCTCCTTCCAGTAGGTCTCCTCGTAGAAGACCTCGAGAGCGTCCGCGTCGTGCGTGTTGTAGACCTCCCACAGCTGCATGGTCTTTTGACGGAGGTGTTCCACGATTTCCGGGTCGCCGGAGACGGCTTCCCCCGACGCGGGCTCGGTAGTCTCGCCGACCTCGGCAGTCTCGACGGCTTCGGCAGTCTCGACGGGCTCGGTAGTCTCGACGGCTTCGGCAGTCTCGATGGCCTCGGCAGTCTCGGGCTCCACTTGAGTTGTGTCAGGAACCGTCTGCACGGATACGGGCGTCTCGACAACCGCGCCATCAAGCGCTTCCTCGGCGTCCCCACCACACGCAGCCAGCACGACGGACAGCACCAAGGTGACCGACGCCAGCCTGCTCTTCAACATTCCATCTACCCCCCGGTAGCGCTATGCAAGAGTTTGCATAGCCTATAGGGCTCGACGTGACGGCAAGGTCTGTCGGGTCTCGGGTACCCGTCAGTACATGAGAAAGCCGCCGCTCACGTTGAGGGTCGCGCCGCTGACGTAGGAGGCGTGGTCGCTGGCCAGGAACACCACCACCCCTCCCAGTTCCGACGGATCGGCGACCCGCTTGAGCGGGGTTGCCTCCTTGAGGGCTTCGAACACCTCGGGCGCCAGGTCGTCCATGAGCATGGGGGTGTCGACCAGGCCGGGGGCGATGGCGTTGACCCGGATCTGGTGAGGACCGTAGGTGCGGGCCAGGCCTCTTGCCATCGAGACGATGCCTCCCTTGGAGGCGCAGTAGACGACAGAGCCCCCGAAGCCGCCCGTCCACCAACCCTGGGAGGAGAACAGGGTGATGCTTCCGCCGTCGCCGGCCTCGATCATCGCGTCGGCCGCCGCACGGCACAGGAAGAAGCTGGCCTTGAGGTTGGTGTCCAGCTGGAAGTCCCAATCGGCCTCGGTCACGTCGTCCACCGAGTCCTGGCGGGACAGCACCGCCGCCAGGTGGGCCAGCGCCTTGAGGCTGCCGAACTCGTCATACGCCCGGGCGATCAGAGCGCCATGAGCATCCAGATCCCTCAGGTCGAGGCCCACCGCTAGGTGCCCATCGCCTTCCATCCCGGCCACCACCTCGTCAGCGGCTGCCTGGTGGAGGTCGACCGCCATCACCCGCGCCCCGGCGGTCGCAAGGGCCTCGGCCGCGGCCCGCCCGATCCCTCCGGCGGCCCCAGTGACTATCACGCCCTGCCCTTCGAGTCCGGAAGCCACGTTCCAAGCCATGTTGTCTCCTTCGTATGTCAGCCCAGCACCCGTTGGGTGCGGTAGCGGTCCACGACCCTCTCGTCGACATCGATCCCGAGGCCCGGGCCCGAAGGCGGGTACACCCAGCCGTCCTCGTGGTCGAACGGTTCAGCCACCAACTCGTGCTGCATCGGGTTCTCGAGCGGCTTGAACTCGAACAGCTTGCAGGCGCTGCTGCTGAAGCTCACCGCCAGGCTGGCGGCGGTGACGATGGACGACGACCATGCATGTGCGTTGGCCTGCCGCCGGTGGTGTTCGACCCGGTCGGCCATCTTCTTGAACCCGGTTATGCCCTCCGCCCGGCCGGGATCGCACCCGACCACGTCGACCGTACCGGTGGCCAGGACGCGCTCGAAGCCCCGCAGTGTCCACTCCTTCTCGCCGTAGGCGATCAGGGTCTTGGTCTTGGACCGGAGGTTGGCGTAGCCCTCGGGATCCCAGTCACCCAGGGGCTCCTCGATCCAGTCGATGTCGTACTCGTCGAAGGCCTGGGTCCGCTTGATGGCGGTCATCACGTCCCATTTGATCACCCATCCCAGGTCGATCATCAGGCTCCTGTCCGGTCCGATCGCCTCCCGCATCTGGCGCACGTACTCGACGTCCCGGTCGTGCTCGAAGCCGAGACGGGCGTTGCCCCGCTTCCCGAAGCCGACCTTCACCCCCTGAAGACCCGTCGACAGCCACTCGACGGCCTCCTCGGCCATCTCGGGGATCGACTCGTAGTGGGCGTGCGATGACGCGATGCCCGGCAGCCGTTCGTTGACGGGACCTCCCAGCAGGTCGAGAACGCTCGCCCCTAGAGCCTTCCCCTTCAGGTCCCACAGTGCGATGTCGAGCGCCGCTATCGCGAAGCTGGCGATACCGCCCTCGTAGCCGTACCACCAGGCGCGGTCCTTCAGGGACCGGAAGATCACGTCATTGTGAACCGGGTTCTTGCCGATCACCAGATCCGACATACCCTCGATGATCGACGCCGTGGCGAAGCTCGACTCGGGCCACATGGTGACCGACTCGCCCCAACCCACCGTCCCGTCGTCGGTGGTCAGTTTCACCAGGCAGAGATGGCGGATGGCGTTGAAGTCGTTCGGTTCGGGGTAGCTGACCGGGATGGCTTCGACTCTTGCAACCTTCATGGGTCTCCTGCGGATTCGCCTGCTCGTAGTCGTGCGATGCTACCGGCCGGCCCCCACCGGCTTGAACAGCTCCAGCGTGATGCCGTCAGGATCGCGCAGGTAGCAGGCCTTCACCCCGGTGTTGGGACCGGCGGTCACCTCCACCGGGCCCGGGCTGATCGGGGTGGCGCCGCTCCGGATGGCCCGATCCCACATCTCCTCGATGTCGCCCACCTCGATGCATATGTGGACGTTGCCGGGATTGGCGGTCTCCGGAGGGTTGGGGTTCTTGTCGTCGACCTGGTAGTCGAGGATCTCGAGCACGGCGCCGCCGGGGAGGTCGATGATGGCGACATCGATGCTGACACCGGGATAGCCGGTGACCCGGCCGAGGTAGGGAGCGCCGAGGACCTGGCGCCAACGCTCCTCGATGCCCAGAAAGGAGCGCCAGAACTCCACTGACCGGCCCACGTCTCCAACGGTTATGCCGATATGGTGTATCCGCCGCAGGTTCTCGATCACCATGTGACGTAGCCTCCTCCGTAATTCACCGACTGGCCGGTCATGTATCCGGGCTTCTCGCCGAGCAGGAACCATATCAACCCGGCCAGTTCCTCCGCCGAGGCCGTTCTCCCCAGCGGCACGGAGGCGTTGCGAGCAACGGTCAGCTCCTCGACGGTCATACCCCGGAGAGGCGCCACCTGCTCGAGCACCTTGTCCTGCATCGGGGTGTCGATGATGGCGGGGCACACCGCGTTGACCCGGACCGGGATCTTGGCGAGCCCGTAGGCGAAGGAGCGGGTGATCGACAGGATGGTGGTCTTCGAGGCCGCGTAGATCGCCGCCTCCACCGTGTTGGACAGCTTGGCGGAGCTGGAGGACAGGTTGACGATGGCGCTGCCCGGGGGCATGGTCGGCCCGATTCCCTGGCACAGGAAGAAGATGGCCTCGGCGTTGATGGTGAAGATGTCGCGCCAGTCGTCGATCGTGAACTCGGACAGGGCCTTGAGGCGGATGATCCCCGCCGCGTTGACCAGGTAGTCGATGCCCTGGCCAGCCTCGATGACCCTCGCCCGATCCTCGAGGTCGGCCAGGTCGGCCACCAGCGGCTCGGCGCCTGCGGCAGTTATCTGCTCGAGACCCGACTCGTTGATGTCCACGGCGATGACAGAGCACCCCTCGTCAAGCAGGCGGCGGGATGCGGCCTCCCCGATCCCACTCGCTGCTCCGGTCACCATCGCTCTCGGTCCTGATGCCATCCCGTGATCCTCCTACTCCGCGTCCGATACCTTAGGAAGGTCTCTATTTTCCCGCCCGGTTCAGGTCACGACCAGGCGGAGGGGTGTGTACCGCGCGATGTGCCCGAAGTCGCGGTCATGGTGCAGCACCGGCACATCGAGGCGGATGGCGGCGGCCGCGATCAAGGTGTCGATCTGCGAGCGAACCACCACTCCGCGCCATCTGAGCTCCCGGTAGATGGTTGCGGCATCGAGCCAGTCGAGCTTGGGGGACAACGCCTCCAAGTGTTGCGCTTCCAGGAGTCGCTGCGTGCGCGCCACGGCGTCGCGGCGGGAGCCGGCCATCACCTCCATCAGGATCGGGTCGATGACGATCACCTCGCTTGCGGAGATGGCCTGCCGTAAACGGCCCGCCGGAAAGGATCCGGTCCCCCTCAAGAACTCGATCCAGGCGGATGTGTCAGCTACCAGCACCCTCGTCCCAGCCGCCGAACCGGTTCGAGCGCATGGCGTCCAGGTCTCCGTCCCAGCCGACGCCCTCCATGTCCAACTGCTCCTCGAGGCTCATCGGTCCGCCGCCGACGAGGCGTTCCAGCGCGAGATGCACCGCCTCACGCTTGGTGCGCAAGCCGAACGTCCGCATGGCGCGGTTGATGAGGTCTTCGTCGATGTAGATATTGGTCCGAGCCATGCGTGGACTATACACCATTATGTGTAGGCTAGTGTAAGGCGTTGGCTCCTCGAACCCTTCTAGCATGAGTCCGTGGCCGATCCTTCCCTCGACCCCACCGCCTACGAGTTCGTGCGCCCGGCCCGGATGCGGGAGGTACTGGCGGAGGCACCCATCGTCTTCCTCCCGGTCGGGTGCGTCGAGTACCACGGTCCGCACCTGCCGGTGGGTGTGGACATGCTGACCGCCGACAACCTCTGCCACAGGACGGCCGCCGTTACCGGCGGCGTGGTCCTCCCTCCCCTCTGGCTGGCGGCGGGCGTCCTGCCGCTGCCACACGGAATCGTGGTCGATGTCGACGTCCTCCGGTCGGTGGTCCGGCCCATCCTGCGCCAGCTTGCCCAGGGCCGCTTCAAGGTGATAGTGGTCTTCTCGGGGCACGGGGCCCTCGACCACCTCCACGTGCTCCGGGAGGAGACCGACCGGCTGATGGACGAGTTCCCGGACGTGAACGCCCTGACCACGGTGTGGAACGAGCTCAACGCCGGCATGGAGGGCGACATCCACGACCACGGCGCCAAGGTGGAGACCTCGTACCTGATGGAGTTCCATCCCCACACCGTCGACCTCTCCACCCTCGAGGACGACCCGGAGGCCGAACATGTCGGCATCTACGCCGCCAACCCCCGCTTCACCGCCAGCCGGGAGTGGGGTAAGGCCATGTCGGACCACGCCGTCAGCCGTCTTGCCCGGATCATCGAAGGGTTCTCGGAGGGCGAGCGGGCCGACAGCTGGATGATGCTGCGGGAGCTCGTGGAGCGCCTGCAGGCGGGCGACCTGGTGGTGGAGGAGGACTCCGGCCGGATCCGCGACGGATCGGTGAGCTTCGAGCTGTACAACCCGCACCCGCAGTCCAAGTACATCACGGCGATCAGCTCGCTGACCATCGACGGGCGCCGGGTCGATCTGACCGGCGCAACCCTGGCCAATCCATCGGTCGGCGAGGGCCACACCAATACCGGTGTCGACAGGCTCGGTCCGCTCACCGGCTTCTATGTGCGCCGGGACCAGAGGATGGTCATCACGCTCCCGCATGCCGGTGCCGGATCGGGGGACCACGAGGTGGACGCGCGATTCGTTCTCGCCGACGTCATGGAGATCGGCGCTCAAGGCCCCTTCAGAGCGTGACGTGACCGAGTCCGGTACCGGATCCTGGTGGCAGCCCTACCGGCGGCTCGGCGACGCCACCGTCTTCCACGTCGACCTGAGGCCGCATGCCGATCACGAGGCGGAATCACTCGCCTGGCTGGACACGGCGGAGCGACGGCGGCGGCAGAGATTCCAAGTCCCCGGGCCCGCGCGGCGGTATGCCCTGTGCCGGGCGGCCCTGCGAGCCGTGCTGGCCGCCCGACTGGCGTGCCGTAACGAGAGGATCACGTTCGGCGCCGGAGATCACGGGAAGCCCTTCGCCATGGTCGATGGCGTCCGGGCCGAGATCAGCTTCAACGTCAGCCACAGCGGCGATCATGGGCTGATAGCGGTCAGGCCCATGGGAGGCTTAGGGATCGATGTCGAGCAGCGGCAGCCGCGGCGGCACATGGACCTCGTGATCGGTACGGTCTTCACCGAGACGGAACAGGCCGCCCTCATCAATGCGGAGGGCACAGATCGAACCGATCTGTTCCTCGACTTCTGGACCATGAAGGAGGCTCTGATCAAGGGTCTCGGCACCGGTCTCTACACCGACCCCGCTACGTTCGAGATTCCCGCGGTGATGCAACGCGGAGCGAAGCGAAGCGCCTTCCGGTTTCCGGACCTCCCGACCGTGACCTGGCAGCTGGACAACATCGGGAGAGAGACCTACGCGGCGGCTGTCGCTCTCGAGTCGGTAGCTAAGGCTCGACGCGCACGGTGACGATCTCCGCGCCGTAGTACTTCCGGTGGCGGATGGAGGAGGCGTAGTGGCGTAGCAGGCGGAAGGAGACCTCCCGCTCATCCGGGAGATCGCCCCGTTCGTCCAGGTAGGAGAGCCGATCCTCCAGGTTGTCCTCCACATAGACCGTGATGTAGTCCAGCTCGACAGCTCCGTGATCGGGACGCGCCACAATGACCAGGCGGGGTGGAGCGTCATCGGCCGGTTGCGGGTCCGCGGGTTGTACCAGGCTCGACAGCGTCTCCTCGCCGGCAGCCCGCAGCAGGTCGGTCGAGGCCGCGTCCCACCCCATTCCGGCGGCCAGCTCGGTGAGGTAGCCGTCTATCTCGGGCAGAGCGGACATGTCCATCCGGACCTCGAGACGGGCCCGGCGACGACCGGTGGCTTCGATGAACAGGGTGAGGACGAGGGCGATCAGCGCTCCCAACATCATGCCGGAGTCGAGCGAGGCGCCCCAAGTCCCGCCGAGCAGGTCACTGAACACACCCCGACCGTCCATGCCGACTCCGATCGAGAACGCTAGCGCTACCACGAGGGCTTTCCGGTGATCGAGACCGTCGCGGAGCACCGTCCTCATACCCTCAACGAACAGCATTCCCATCAGAACGAGCAGGTAGGCCCCCATGACGGGTCTGGGAATGGTAAGCAGGAAGGCCACCAGCTTGGGTAGGAACGCGAGCGCCACCAGGAATGCCCCCATCAGATACCCGACCCGGCGGGAGGCCACTCCGGTGAAACCGGCAAGGGCCGCGCTCATTGACGAGACTCCGGTCATAGGGGGGATACCGGCGGCCGCTGACAGCAACGAGCCCGCCCCGTTGGCGTTCATGAGTCCCTGGACCATCCGGAAGTCGCTGGTCCCGGGTTGCCGTCGCGACACCTGCTGGATGACCAAGCCGTCACCGATGTTCTTAATACCGACCATCAGGCTGATGATCACGAAGACCGGTACCAGCGCCCAGAACTCCGCACCGGGTGTCAGATCGAATCCGGGCAGGTGGATCCGGGGGATACCCAGCCAGGGCGCGTCCAGAACCGGCCCGAAGTCGTAGCTCCCCATCAGCGCCCCCGCCACGCAACCGACCACTATCCCGATGAGCGAGGTCCAAAGCCGCCAGATACCGACACCGCGCAGGACCAGCCCGGCGGTCACCGCCAGCGTCACGGCGGCGATAACCACCCCGGCCCCGGCTGGCGCGCCGGATGGGACTTCGTCCATCCTGTCGAACGCGACCGGGAGGACGGTGGCCGCGATCAGCATCAGCACCGTACCGGTGACCACCGGCGTGATCAGGACCCGCAGCACGGAGAGCCATCTTGCCAGCGCGAACTGGATCAAGGCTGATATGACGAACAGGCCGGCCAGCAATTCCGGACCGCCGCTGGACAGCGCCAGGAGGGAGACGGCTATGTAGCTCGGTGAGACGACCGCTATGACGAGATGTCCGGCGCCCAACCGTCCTATCCGGCCCGCCTGGAGAGCCGTAGTGATGCCGCCCACCACCAAGGCCGCGAACACCGCCCATTCCACGTAACTTCCGGGCTGGCCGGATGCCTGGGCGATGACCGCCACGATGACCACCGTCGTGGGCAGGATGAGCATGACGCCCTGGACCGCGACACCGGCCGTTAACGGAATCGGGCTCCAGTCATCAGGCTCGTACCGGATGTTCTCGTTGACTCGCACCCTTCCGTACCCCATCCGCCATGTCGCCGCCGCGGACCACCGCTCGGGATCGTACGCGGACGACGTTAGCCCCTAATGCCCCGGATGCCGGATAGCCGGGGGACGGATCCAGCCCCGAGGACGGGTCGCGTGATCGGCGACACGTTCAATCCATGGGTAGAGGAGCGGGGCATGTAGCCGGGCGTCTACTCTCCGGCCGGTGAACTCATCCACTTGGACGGGTTGATGGTCGGTCCTGATCCGCACACGGAGCATGGCGAAACAGTTCGTGCGTCCCCCGGATGGTTGATGATTCCGGGGTTGGTGGTCGGGCACTCGATCTTCCACTGGATCGCGCAGAGCTTTGTGGTGGTGCTTCCCGAGATCCAGCAGGCCTTCAACCTCAGCAGCGTCGCCGTCGGTGGCATCCTGTCCGCTCGGGAACTGGCCAGCGGCCTCGTGAAGATACCGGCGGGGGTGGCGTCCGACGCCCTGGCAAGATACTGGCGCTGGCTGCTGGCGGCATGCCTGGTAGCGGGCGGGTCGGGAGCTCTCCTCATCGGAGTCTCGAACAGCTACGCCCCGGTCGTGGCCGGAATGATCACCGTGACAATCGCCCATTCGGTATGGCACATGCCCGCGTCCGCATCGTTGTCGCATCACTTCCGGCTCCGGCGCGGGATGGCGTTGTCGTTCCACGGCATCGGGGGCGGCGTGGGGGACGCCCTCGGTCCCATCGCCACCGGGGCCCTCCTGCTGATCATGACCTGGCGGGAGTTGCTGACCACCTACTCCTTGGCGGCCTTCGGCCTGGGGACGATCGCCATCTGGGCCTACAGCCACACCGGGCGCACACCCATCCCCCACGGGCCGGCGGTCGGGCAGCGGATGGAACTCACCAGCCGGCTGGTGAAGAACCCCGTCCTCTGGCGGCTGGCCCTCGTCTACGGCCTGCGGGCCATGGCGTTGGTGGCCCTCGTCACCATCCTGCCTCTCTACCTCGACAACGAACTGGCGCTGAGCCCGGCCTCCCGGGGGTTCCACGTCGGACTGCTCATCGTCATAGGGCTCTTGACCAAACCGGTGGTCGGCTACCTGTCTGACCGGTTGGGACGCAAGCAGGTGATGGTTCCGGGGTTGGTCTGGTCCGCGGCGATGGCACTCTCCCTGACCGTATTCGACACCGGCGTACCCCTCACCGCCGCTGTAGCCCTGCTTGGACTGTTCCTCTATCCCGACCAGCCTGTACTGACCGCCTCTGTCTTCGATCTCGTGGGACCGGACGTGGGTAGCACCGCCCTGGGCCTGGTCTCCTTCTCGGGTGGTCTGATGGCTGCGGCCTCCCCGCTCATCGCCGGCGCGCTCTATCAGGCACGGGGATTCGGCACGGTAGCCACCTACACAGCGATCCTCTTTGCACTATCAGCGCTCACATTTGGGACGATGCCGGCCGCCGAACCCGCCCGTTGAACTGTTTCGCCCGACACCACCAAGGCCCCACATTGCGATAGCGTCAGCCTGCGCGCACCGACTCCCGCTTCCGCCAGAGCAAGTCTGGAAAGTCTCAGGTCATGACCCAGCCACCGTTCACGTCGATGGTGGCGCCGTTGACGTAGGCGGCCGCGTCGGATGCGAGGAAGGCCACCACCGTCGCCACCTCTGCCGGTTGGGCGAAGCGGCGCAGGGGGATGTCGGCGGTGATCGTGGCTTCGATGGAAGGGTCCCGCTCGAAGATGCCGGCTGCCATCGGGGTGAGGATCGCCCCCGGCGTGATGGCGTTGGCCGTCACACCCCTGGGCCCGAGGTTACGGGCGAAGTTCTTCGTGAAGGCGACGAGACCGGCCTTGGCGGCCGAGTAGACCGACGAGTCCGCCAGGCCGCCCGTACGGGCGCCGATGCTCGAGATGTTGACTATCCGGCCCCATCCGCGGTCCGCCATCAGCGGGCCCAGTTCGCGGCCCAGCAGGAACGGCGCTCGCAGGTTGACGGCCATCACACGCTCGTACTCGTCCATGTCGAAGGTCTCGAACGGTTCCTGGACGAGGACCGCCGCGTTGTTGACCAGGACGTCGACCTCCCCTGTCTCGGAGACCACCCGCATGCACTCGTCGATCCGGCTCAGGTCGGCCACGATCACGTCGGCGAGAGCGGTGTCCGAGTGGGGCTTGATGTCGACACCCACCACCCGGAGGCCGGAGGCAGCCAGCTCTCCGGCGATCGCCCGCCCGATTCCCTGGGCGGTTCCCGTGACCAGCGCGGTACGGGATGTCATCGGGGAACCACCAGGGCCGCCTCGCCGGTCCGAGCGCTGCGGTAGGCCGCCTCGGTGACCTCGACGGCCCGCGCTCCGACATGCCCCGGAGAGCAGTTCCGCACATCCTGGCCGAGAGCCAGATCCACCAGGGCATGCACCGGCCCGTCGCAGTCGTAGTCCCCGGCATGCTCGTCAAGATCGAGCCGGACCGCGTCACCTCCCCCTCGGTACCAGTACACCAGCTCACGGCCCACGTCCACCGACACCATCGCCTCCGACCCGATGATCCGGACCGCCAACACGTGCTTGTTGCCGTCGTAGCCCAAATGGCAGGAACTTCCCGAGACGGTGGCGATCCCTCCGTTCGAGAAGCGGACGGTGATGGCATCGTGCAGCTCCACCGGCGCCTGGAGGGGCGAGGACATGAAGGCGAACGCTTCGGTGGCACGGACGTCCTCGGCCAGCCAGAACGCCAGCCCGAGGGCGTGGGAAAGCTGGGCCTGCGCGTAGCCCCCGCCCGACACGGTGGGGTCCATGTAGGTCTCGGGCCGGGCGGTCGCCACCGACGACCCCGCCTCGTACGGAGCACCCACCGCCAGCAGTTCCCGGGCGGCCGAGGACATGTCGATCATGATGTGCTCCACCTCGCCGAAGCCGCCCCCCTCCTCGACGAGTTCCTTGGCATGGCTGACCATCGGCTTGTAGTTCCATCCCAGCGCCAGCAACAGATGCCGGTCGAGGCGCTCGGAGGTGTCCACGAGATCCCACGCCTCCGCCGGATCGAGCGTGAACGGCTTCTCCACCAGTACGTGGCACCCGGACTCCATCGCCGCCTTGGCATGCTCGTAATGGAACCGGTTGGGACTGGACACGATGCAGATGTCAAGCCGCTGTTCGAGCACCTCGCGGTAGTCGGTGGCCGCCATCCGGAAGCCGAACTCACCGGCCACCCAGTCGAGCAACTCGCGGTCGGGACGGGCCACACCCACGAGCTCGACCTCGCCCGATCGCTGCACGAGGTTGGGAATGTGCGAGGCGACAGCCCAGGATCCCGCCCCGATCACACCGGCCCTGAGCCTCGCCATGGAAACGACAGCTCAGCGTGCGTTCATGGGAAACACCCGCTGCGGGTTCTCCACCAGGAGCGTTCGCAGGACCTCCTCGGTGGTCCCCCGCCGCCTCATCCAAGGAGCGATGTTCTCGAGGATGTGGTCGTAGCCGTGCCCGCCATAGCGATGGAGCCGGTGCTTGGTGCATATGTCCATGGAGATCAGAAGCCTCTCCGCGTAACCGTGCCCGATCAACAGGTCCACCCAGTCGAGCCGCTGCGCGTCGCTGATCATCGAAAGCCCGGGCGGGCGGCTGGGAACGAGGCCGGCCGGCGTCTTCTCAGCGATGGTGGGGAACATGGAGGTCTCCACGCCGAACAGGTCGTACTCCAGGTAGCAGCCGCTCGCCGCGAACCGGAGGACTTGGTCAGCCTCCAGGATGGTCCGGTCCATGTGAGCCATGATGATCTTGTCCGTCGGCATCCCGACCTCGGTGAGGACGGACAGGATCTCCGGAGGTGCGTCGGGATGACGGCCCGGATGGACCATCACGGCGGCGCCGGTCTCGATGGAAGCCATCGCGGCGCCACGGAGGACCTTGCGCTCGTCGTCGCGCAGCGGCCAGAAACAACCGATCTCGCCGATGAACCCGGCCCGGACCCCGGTGTAGTCGATCCCTTCGGTGAGCTCCCCGATCATCTCGGCCGCCAGGTCCTCCTCCGAACGGCTGCCCATGTCCGGAGGATGGGTCTCGGCGACGTAGAAGCCGGTACCGGCCACTATCCGGACCCCGCTCCCCCTCGAGATCCGCACCAGCGCGCGCGGGTCGCGGGCGATGTAGCGGGTAGTGGGATCGACGAGCGTGTCGCCCCCGGCCCGGTAATACCAGGCCGCCTCCTCCCGGGCGGTCTCCTCGTCGTAGAGCTGCAGGTTGTCCACGTTGGAGGTCCAGTACTGGCGCACCCACTCGATGTTCCGCTCCGACACCGGCTCGTG
>WTGW01000152.1 GCA_011523395.1 Acidimicrobiia bacterium | reverse complement strand
CCGGCCGTGCTCCGAGCCGCCGGGGAGCATCTGGTGATCGATGCCGGTCTGGACGCCCAGCGTCTCCTGGAACTGGGCTGGGCGGCGCGCAACCTGAACAGGGGCAACATCCAGGTCTACTCGCTGCCGGTATGGGAGAGTACGGAGAACGGCGTCTACTACCTGCATCCGAGACAACCCGAGGCGAACGAGGTCCTGGCCGCTTTCATCGGTGCTGCGGTGCCGACCGGAGCATCGGAGCAGCAGCAGGAACTCCGCCTGAAGGTGTTGAACGGCAACGGTGGCGATGAGCAGGCCAGCCAGTGGGCGGCCTGGTTCGAGGACCATGACGGAGTGTCCGGCTCGGTCGGGGTAGGGGACGCCGCCTCATTCGACTTCGACAACACGGTGGTGCGAGTGCGTCCTTATGACCACGAGATCGGCCGGAAGGTAGTGGAGATGCTGGGCTTCGGGTTGGTGGAGGCAGGCTCGGTGGACGACAGCCTGGATGCGGTGGTGATACTGGGCGCGGACGCTCTGGCCGCCGATGCGGTTCTCGGAGGTTGACATGAGCCGCCCGGGTGCGGACGACGGGGAGGGGCCGGCAGGGGCGATTGGCTTGCGCGAGATGCGGATAGGGGTGATCGGGGCCGGCTACGTGGGCCTGGTGCAGGCAGGCGGGCTGGTTCGGCTTGGCCATGAAGTCCGGCTGGGCGAGTGGGATGAGGCCAGACTCGACGCCCTCCGGGCCGGACGGGTTCCAATCTACGAGCCGGGCCTGACGGCGCTCATATCCGAGGGCAGGGCTACGGGGCGGCTCAGCTTTCACGCATCCAACCGGGAGGCCGTGGACGGTGCGTCGGTGGTCTTCATCGCCCTGCCCACTCCCTCGGATGATCGCGGAACGGTGGACACCTCCAGCCTGGACCGGGCGATCGCCGACGTGGCGCCCTCGTTGTCCGCCGGATCGGTCCTGGTCATCAAGTCCACCGTTCCGGTGGGCACGGTCCGGCGGATCTCGCAGATGCCGGCTGTCGTGGAACGGGATGTCGGGGTTGTCTCCAATCCCGAGTTCCTGCGGGAAGGCTCGGCGGTGGAGGACTTCCTGAACCCGGATCGGATCGTCATCGGCTCGACCGACCCCCACACGGCGGAAGTCCTCGCATCCGGCGTGTACCGCGACCTCCCGGGCGAGCGGGTACTAGTCGATCCCGCCTCGGCGGAGATGATCAAGTACGCCGCCAACGCCTACCTGGCCACCCGGGTCAGCTTCGTGAACTCGATCGCCAATCTGTGCGAGGAAGTAGGCGCTGACGCGGCCGCCGTGCTCAGGGGAGTGGGCCGCGATCACCGCATCGGTACCTACTACCTCGCGCCGGGACCCGGTTACGGTGGATCCTGCCTGCCGAAGGACACCCGGGCGCTGAGCGGGATGGCAGAACGGCACGGGTACGACTTCCGCTTGCTCCGGGCTGTGATGGAGGTCAACGAAGCGCAGAGGCGAAGGATCGTCGGCAAGGTCGCGGACGCCGTGGGTGGGAACCTGTCCGGCGCGACGGTCGGTCTGTGGGGTCTGGCGTTCAAGGCGGGGACGGACGACGTCCGGGAGTCGCCGGCCGCCGATCTCGCCCTGAGGCTGACCGCGGCGGGCGCGGCCGTCCGGGCCTACGACCCGCGGGCCTCTCTGTCGATGCCGGGGATGGAGTCGTCGCCCGATCCGCTGGCCGCGGCGGATGGGGCCGACGTCCTGCTGGTCGCGACCGAATGGCCCCAATTCCGGCAGGTCGACCCGGTGGCCGTCAAGGCGGTGATGCGGGGCTCGGTGGTGGTGGATGCCCGCAACCTTCTGGATGCGGCGGCCGTCAGGGCCGCGGGGCTCTCCTACCGGGGCGTGGGAACGGGCCGGTCATGATCTGGAGCCGGGGTCCCACCCAAGGGCGAGCCCTGGTGACCGGGGGTGCGGGCTTTCTGGGGTCGAGCCTGGTCTACCGGCTGATCTCCGACCGCTGGTCGGTCCTGGTGGTGGATGACCTCTCGTCGGGCCGCCTGTCCCGCCTGGCCGACGCCCGCCGGTTCGGGAAGGTGAGCGTCCATCAGATGGACATCCGCTCCGAGCATCTGGCTTCCGCAGTCGCCAAGTTCGCCCCTGACCGGATCTTCCATCTGGCCGCCCAGACATCCGTGGCGGCCTCCGTGGCCGATCCGGGCCTGGATGCGGACATCAATGTCACCGGCACCCTCAACCTGCTGGAGGCGACCCGGCTGGCCGGCATGCCCCGCCTGGTGTTCGTCTCCACCGGGGGTGCCATCTACGGCCCGGACGCCCCGCTCCCCACACCGGAGGACACGCCCAAGCATCCGGCGTCGCCCTACGGCCTCTCCAAGCTGGTGGCCGAGCAGTACCTGGACCTGTGGAAGCGGCTCCGAGACCTGGACTACGCGGTCGTCCGCCCGGCCAACGTCTACGGGCCCCGCCAGGACTCCTCGGGCGAGGGAGGCGTCGTGGCGATCTTCGCCAGGGCATGCATGGACAGGACCCGCCCGACCATCTTCGGTACCGGCGAAGACACCAGGGACTACGTGTACGTCGAGGACGTGGTGGATGCGCTGGTACTGGCGGGGGACAAGGGAGGGGGAGGTGTCTACAACATCGGCACCGGCGTCGAGACCAGCACCCTGGAGGTGTTCAGGGCGGTGGCCCGAGAAGCCCGCTTCGGTGGCGGAGCGAACCACGGACCACCGCGCGCCGGCGACGTTCCCCGTTCCGCCCTCGAATGCAGCCGGGCAAGTCGAGAGCTGGATTGGAGGCCCCGCACCTCCTTTGACGAGGGCATCAAGGCCACGGTCGACTGGTTCGCAGAGAATTAGTTGCTAGTTGCTATTAACATATACTGACCACTGTCCACTGTCCACTGACCACTGACCACTGACCACTGACCACTGACCACTGACCACTGACCACT
>WTGW01000150.1 GCA_011523395.1 Acidimicrobiia bacterium | reverse complement strand
TCGTCTCGTCCATGGGCCCCGCCAGCAGCACGCCGACGATGACGAGGGCCAGGTTCATGGCCACCAGCAGGAGCAACCAGGACAGGCTACCGCGCTGGGAGATGGCGGAATCCGTGCCGCGGGCGGTGGCCAGCAGAACAGGGACGGCCGGAGGTATCGCCAGCAGCGGCCCGAGCGCGGTGCGGGCCCGCAGGCCGGTGACCAGCGCGCTCACCAGCGATCCCAGGAGCCCGAGCGCCATCACCCCTGCGATCGCGAGCAGGGCAAGCCATCCCCAATCCGGGCTTCCCTCCGGTGCGTACAGGACGATCATCAGCGGGGCGAGCACCACGGTGACGCCGAACAGCAGGACGGCGCTGGCCAGGCTCCGCCCCAGGAAGCCGGCGGCGGGATCGAGGCCGGTCAGGGTGAGCAGATCCCTGACCGGGCCGGGCTCGTGGGCGCCGGACCGCAGGGTCACCGTCATGCCGAACAGGATCACCACCAGCCAGAGCATGCCCGGCCCGATCCGGCGGAGCAGGGCGGTCTCGGCGCCCACGGCGAGGGGCGCGAGGAGGAGAGCGAGGGCGGCGAACGGGGTCGCCATCCGGAGCGTCACCCCACCCCTGGCCTCGACCCGCAGATCCTTGGCGAACACCCACCGGACCTGCTGCCAGAAGGCGCGGGGGGTCATGCAGGCACCTCGACGACGGTTCCGGCGATCACCGACAACCTGCGGGTGAGCAGCGACTCCGCCCGGTTGCGGTCGTGCGAGACCATCACCACTGCCCCGGCCCCCTCGGTGACCCGGCCGACGAGATGGTCCACCAGCGGGGCGGCGGCTTCGTCCAGGCCGGCGTGCGGTTCGTCCAGGAGGAGCAACCGGGGCGTCCAGGCGAGCAGACGGGCGAACTCCACCCGGCGTTGCATCCCTAGCGAGGCGTACGCCGCCTTCAACCCGGCGACCTCTGCCAGCCCGACGGCGCGGAGGGGGTCGCCATCCGCGGGACCATGGCGTAGTCCGGCCGGAAGGTTCACGTTCTCCCTGAGGGTCAGCTCGGGCCAGAGGGCGGGGAAGTGGCCGACCAGGGCGATCTGCCTTCGGGCACGCACCAGATCCTGCGGGCGGGCGCCGGTGTCTACGCCCAGCACGGCGCCGCTGCCGGAGGTGGGCCGGAGCAACGTGGCCAGGAGGCGCAGGAGGGTCGTCTTGCCGGCCCCGTTGGGTCCGCTGATCCCCACTATGTCGCCGGCTTCGACGGCCAGGTCCACGCCGCGCAGGATCACCGAGCCCGAGGCGGAGAACCCGGCATCTACCAGTCTGACCAGCGGTTGACCTGACACACGCGGAGTGTAGAACGAAGCTTCGTGAAGCTCGGAAGCCCCTGCTGGCCGATGCCCGTCATCCCCACCGGTCACGAAGCCCATGCTGGGCGCGAGGACCGGGACACCCCGCCGGCGAAGCCCTTGGGCGGAGTTTCAGATTCTCTCGATGACAACATCACTCGCGTGCGCCGCCAGGGCGCGGAGGTCGGCGAGGTCGGAGGTGAGCACCGTGCCACCAGGCTCTGCCATCGCAACTACGAGCGCATCGATCGCGGATCCCCGCCGTGCCAGGTATCTGAGGAGAGCGGCTCGTCGCGCCAGACTCTGGGGTACCTGCTCGATCACGTTGCATACCTTCAGGAGCCGGTTGGTCTGCGCATCTTTGCCCGCATGACCGTGAAGGGCTTCGATCAATACCGGAGCGGGGACGACCGGAGGCCATGCGCCGGTGGTCCGCAAGGTCGCGATAAGAGCGACGCTTTTGCGGGACCGCTCCGCGAGCCGGGATACCGCGCCCGAGTCCAGAACCAGCAAGTGCTTACCGGCGCACGCCTAGACGGCTTCGCGCTGGGCCCTCCGGGCGATGCGGCCGGCCAGGGCTTGTGCCCAGGCGTAGTCCTCCGCGTCGGGCTCTCCGACCTCGTCGAGGACCTCGGCCAAATAGGAGTCGGTTTCACCGAGCAGCCGCTGCCGTCGAAGCTCGACCCGGACCGCCTCCTGCAGCAATCTGGACGGCGAGAACCCGCCGTCCTTGACCTCACGGTAGAGGTCGTCCGGTAGGTACACCTGGATTCTGGGCATACACCCTAATATACACACATCAAGTCTTCGAGACCATCTCCGTGGGCCCGGGAAAGAACGCGAAAACCGCCGCGATCGGGCTTCGCCCGCCGGGCCCTGCCCCCACCGCCACCACCTTTGTCCGAGGCGCGTTCCGTCCTGCCCCGGGATGGGGCGCCTCAGATGATCTGATCCCTCACACGGCCGGTTGACGTCGGAGCTGGACCGCTGGTGCTTACGGTATTCAGCAACCTATAACGTGGGTGTGACAGTTTCAACCCCCTTGTTGCCAGCCGGGCGGTCCAGGCTGGAAGTCGAGATCGATCCGATCGGTCTACGTGCCGTTCAACTGGTCACGAAACGAAAGTGACTCGGACGCTACAGCGTATCGGTGTTTCAGTACCGGTTGGGTGGCCTTGTCGCCGCACGAGAGGACGAGCAGGTTCCTGGTGATAGAGGCGATCCAGCAGTCCGACAGAGCCCGATCCCGGGAAACTATGTGGCTCGCCGCCTTGATAGTCGCATCCGTGGCCTCTGCCGCCGGCCTTGTCATCGGGTCCTACGATGAGGGAAGGCCCAGCCAAGGTCGCCGACCGATCGACGTGCGTTCCCGGGTGTCAGGGGGTCCGGCTGCGGGAGGCCAGTTCCTCCATCACTTCTCTTGCGCTGACACCCCGTTCCGCCAGCAGGACCAGCAGGTGATAGACGAGGTCTCCCGCCTCCTCGGCCACGCGCCGGTCGCTGGCCCGGCCCGCGTGATGGAGGAGGGCTGCCTCGGCCAGTTCCGAGGCCTCTTCGATCATCTTCCGTCCGGTGGCGGGCGGTCCTCCCTCGGCCAGCCGGGCCGTGTAGGAACCGGTCGTAGACGCCGATGAGATCCGGTCGGCGATGGTCTGCCACAGCCCTTCCAGGTCGGCGAAGCCCTGCGGAGCGGGACTTTCCCCGCCGTCGATGTCCTCGAAGCAGGTGCGGCTTCCGGTGTGGCAGGCGGGCCCGGCGGGAGCGACCTTCACCACCAGCGTGTCCCGGTCGCAGTCCACGCCGATCCCGACCAGCCGGAGCGTGTTGCCGCTGGTCTCGCCCTTCTTCCACAGCCGCTGGCGGGACCGGGACCAGAAGTGCACCTGGCCGCTGGACAAGGTGAGGCTGAGCGCTTCCATGTCCATCCACGCCATCATCAGCACTTCGGCGGTGCGGTGGTGCTGGACGATGGCCGGAACCAGCCCGCGGTCGTCCCAGGTGATGGACAGGTCAGACACGGCGGACCGGTATCCCTGCCTCGCCCATCACCCGCTTGATCTGGCCCAGCTCCACCTCGCGCCGGTGGAAGATGGAGGCGGCCAGCACCGCAGACGCGCCCGCTTCCACCGCTTCTACGAAGTGCCTGGGCCGGCCGGCGCCCCCCGAGGCGATCACCGGTACGTTCACCGCGCCGGTGATCGTCCGGAGCAAGTCCGTGTCGAATCCGATGTTGGTGCCGTCCCGATCCATCGAGGTCAGCAGGATCTCCCCGGCGCCCCGAGCGACCCCTTCGGTGGCCCACTCCACCGCGTCACGTCCGGTGTCGTGCCGCCCGCCGGTCACGAAGATGTTCCACGACCCTCCGGGCATGGCCTTGGCGTCGATGGCCAGCACCACGCACTGGCTCCCGAACGCATCGGCGCACCGATCCAGGAGGTCCGGGTCGCGCACCGCGGCGGTGTTGAGCGACACCTTGTCGGCCCCGGCCCGCAGCACCCGGCGCATGTCGTCCACCTCCCGCACCCCTCCGCCCACGGTGAGCGGGACGAATACGTTCTCGGCGGTGCGATGGACCACGTCAAGGAAGGCGAAGCGGCCCTCGGGGGAAGCGGCGATGTCGAGGTAGACGATCTCGTCCATCCCCTCCTCGGCGTAGCGGGCGGCCAGTTCCACCGGATCCCCCTCGTCGGTGAGGTTGACGAAGTTCACGCCCTTCACCACCCGGCCGTGCTTGACGTCCAGGCAGGCGATGATGCGCGTCCGCAGGCTCACCGGCCGCCCCTGGGACCGCCGGTCGCCCCGGACCACTCCTCGACCTCGGCCACGAAGTTGGCCAGGACCCGGAGACCATGATCACCGCTCCGCTCCGGGTGGAACTGGACGCCGATGCGGCGGGCGCTGCGCACGGCGGCCGTGAACGGGTGGGGGTACTCGGCGTAGGCGATGGTGATGGCCGGGTCCTCGGGGGCGGGCGCGTAGCTGTGGACGAAGTAGAAGGTCGCCTCCGGGGGAATGCCGCGGAACAGCGGGTCACGACCCCGGCCGTTTCCGGGGAAGGTCAGGTCGTTCCAGCCGATGTGGGGGAGCAGCGGAGCATCCTCGAGCCTCCGCACCCGTCCCCGGTCCAGGCCCAGGCAGGCCTGGCCGTCCTCGTCGCTCACCTCGAAGAACAGCTGCAGGCCGATGCAAATGCCGAGGAGGGGTCCCCTCCAGGCCTTGAGCGGTTCCACGAGTCCTTCGTCCATCAGGCGGCGCATGGCGGCGCCCGGCGCGCCCACGCCCGGAAGGACCACCGCCTGAGCCCCGGACAGGTCCTCCGGACCGGTGGCCACGGCCACCCTGGCCCCGGCCCGCTCCAGTCCCTGGCTGATCGAGACCAGGTTGCCGGCGCCATGATCGATCACCGCCACCAGGGGCGGAGAGGTCATGAGGCCTCCGCGGAAGGCGTTCCCTTGGTGGAGGGCACCCCGCTGCGGCGCGGGTCGGGGGACACGGCGGCCCGCAGGGCCCTGGCGAGAGCCTTGAAGGCGGCCTCGGCCACATGGTGGTCGTTCCGCCCGGTGGCGGTCAGGTGCATCGTGATCCCGGCGGACCGGGCGAACGCCTCCAGAGCGTGCGGGATGTTCTGCGTGGTCAGGTTGCCGATGGCGGGGTTGGCCAGCTCCAGGTCGATCACGGAGTAGGGTCGGCCGCCCACGTCCACGGTGGCCACTCCGATGGCCTCGTCCATGGGCACCCGGGCGTCCCCGAAACGGTGGATGCCGGTGCGATCGCCGAGGGCGGCGCCGAGCGCCTCGCCCACGCACAGGGCGGTGTCCTCCACCGTGTGGTGGTCGTCCACCTCCACGTCGCCGTCCGTGGCGACGGCCAGATCGAACAGGGCATGGTGGGCGAGCGAGGTGAGCAGGTGATCGAAGAACCCGATCCCGGTCCGGACGGCGGCGTCCCCGTTCCCGTCGAGGTCGAGCGTCACCGATACCCGGGTTTCCATGGTGCTGCGCCGGCAGGTGGCTTTGCGGGGCATTCAGGCCTCCTCGCTGTCGGTAGTCGTTCGGGTGGTGGTCGGGTCGAATCGCATAGCGGCCGCCATCCGGTGGGCGTCCAGGCCCTCGGCGGCGGCGAGCTCCTCGATGACCGGGCGGATGGTGGCCAGGCCTTCCCTGGTCAGCGTCTGGACCTGGCGCCACGATCCGAAGTCGTCCACGCCCAGCGGTCCGTGCGATCTGGCCAGCCCCCCGGTGGGTAGCACGTGGTTGGCGCCGGTGGCGTAGTCGCCCGCGGACTCCGGTGACCACCGGCCCACGTAGACCGACCCGGCATTGACGACCCCGGCGGCGGTCTCCGGCGCGTCGGCGGTGAGCACCGAGACGTGTTCGGCCGCGTACTCGTTGGCGAAGCCCACCGCATCGTGGACGGTATCGGCCACGAGGATCCAGCCGTGGTCGGCCAGGGCGGCGCTGAGAATGTCGCGCCGGGGGAGAAGGGGCAGCAGGTCGGCGATCTCGGTCTCCACCCCGGCCGCCAGCCCGGGGTCGGTGGTCACCAGGACGGCCGGCGAGTCGGGACCGTGCTCGGCCTGGCAGAGCAGGTCGATGGCCACGAGGCGGGGGTCGGCGGTGTGGTCGGCCACCACGAGGACCTCGCTCGGACCGGCCGGGAGGTCGATGGCGCAGGCGCCGAACACCTCGAGCTTGGCGGCGGTCACCCAGGCGTTGCCCGGCCCCACGATCTTGTCGACGGAGGGAATGCTCTCGGTGCCGTAAGCCAGGGCCGCGATGGCCTGGGCGCCGCCCATGGCGTAGATCTCGTCCACGCCCAGCAGCCCGGCCGCAGCCAGCAGGGTGGGGTCGATCCGCCCGTTCCCGTCGCAGGGGGTCGCCACCGCTATCTCGGTGACTCCGGCGACCTGGCCCGGGACCACGGTCATGACCAGGCTGGACGGGTAGCCGGCCTTACCGCCGGGCACGTACGCCCCGACCCGCCGGAGAGGCGTCCATAGGCGGTCGATCCGCACGCCGGGAGCGGTCTCGTGGGAGCGGGCGGTGGGTTTCTGGGTCTCGTGGTGGCGGCGCACCGCGTCGATGGCCCCTTCGAGGGCCTTGCGAACGCCGGGTTCGGCGTTGTCGAGGGCTTGGGAGATCTCGGCCGGTGCCACCCTGGGATCGGGCCGCCCGCCGCCGTAGGAGGCGCCGGCCTCTGCTAGTGCCCGGTCGCCGTCCTGGCCGATCTTCCGGCAGATGGAGGCGACGGCCCGCCGAACCTCGGGGTCGGGCACGGCCGTCCTGCTGAGTATGCGCCGGCGGGCGCGGGCGTCGAGGTCGGACAGCCGGCTCACTCTCAGCAGGCGGGAGGAGTGGGGAGGGCTCACGGGATCAACTGCCCGATCGGCAGGACCAGGATGTCCTGCCCTCCGGCCTCCTTGAGCCGGGGCAGCAGGTTCCAGACCTCGTCACGACCCACCACCGAGTGGATGGACACCATGCCGTCCTCGGCCAGCGGGATGATGGTGGGCGCCTCTAGGCCCGGAATCAGGGTTGTGATCCGCTCGGTCGTCTCGAGGGGGGCGTTGAGCAGCAGGTAGCGCTTCTTCCGCCCGGCCAGCACAGCCTCGATGGCGGTCACCACCCTCTCGATCTCGGGTTCGTACTGATCGGGGTCGAGGCCGCGCGCCCCGTTGGCGCCGATGAGCACCGCCTCGCTCTTCATGATGGTCGCCACGGGCCGGAGCCCGTTGATGAGCATGGTGCTTCCCGTGGACACCAGGTCGGCCACTGCGCTCGCGAACCCCAGCTTGGGAGCAACCTCGACCGAACCGCGGAGCCGTTTCACCAGTACGCGGCTCCCGAGCTCCGAGAAGTACCTCCTGGTCAGGTTGGGGTGTGAGGTGGCCACCGCCATCCGGTCGCCGAAGTCCTCCGGTTCCCGGACCGGGGAGTCGACCGGGACCGCCACGGTCAGGGAGCACCGGCCGTAGCCGAGCGCCAGCAGGGTGGCCACGTGTTCGGCCCCGTTCCCGCGCCCCAGTTCCTCGAGCAGGTCGAGCCCGGTCACGCCCAGTTCCGCCACACCCGTCTCGACCAGGTCCACTACGTCCTCGGCCCGCACGAAGAGGAGTTCGATGTCGGCGTTGCGCACCCTCACCGACAGCACCCGTTCGCTCTGCTCGAACGACAGGCCCGCCTCTCTGAGCAGGGCGATGGTGGGTTCCCGGAGCCGACCCTTGTTGGGTACCGCTACGCGGAGCGATCTACCGGGCATCTTGGCCGGACCTGTCGAGCCGGTCGAGGGCGATGCGGTACCCGCCGGTCCCGAACCGCCGCCATTCGTTGACCCGGCCCACGGTGGTGATGGAGGCTCCGGTCTGCTCGGATACCTGCCGGTAGGGGAGGCCCGCCTCGAGCAGCGTGGCCACTGCCCACCGGCTTGAAAGCCCCTCGATCTCGGTCCGCGTACAGAGGTCGCGCAGGAAGAGCGCCATCTCGTCAACCGTCTCGAGGCTGAGCAGGGCACGGCACAGCGCATCGAAGTCGGCAGTTCTCCAGTTGCGGTCGGGCATGTTCATGGTGGCGTACTCCAGTTAGGACCGACTCGGGGCGGGTCAAGGACGGCCCGGGATCATAGCATGTTAATGTACTAGCGTGCTAACACGCTACCAGTTCCGTGGTGGGCCTGGAGGTGCTTGGTGGCCGGCGCCGGTGGGGGTGGATGCGGAAGGGCTATAACTTGCGGCTTTAGGCGGCTTGCACCTGGATGGTGTGGTATCCGGTTGCGCCGTCGGGTCGGGGCGGGCGGACATTGCCGGTCTGGGTCCGGCCGGTGCCGTCGGTGGCCCTGACCGCGATCGTGTGGGTCCCGGGCGCGAAGTCATGTTCCAGGTACCACTGCCGCCAGGTATCGATGGACAGTTCTTGGGGAAGGTGCGCGTTCATCCAGTCACCATCGTCCACCCGGACCTGAACCCTGGAGATGCCACGGGTCTGGGCCCAGGCGACTCCGGCTATGACGTTAGGTCCGGCCGTGATGTTGCCCTCCCGCGGTGTGTCGATCCGCGACTGGGTCTTGATAGGCCCCTGCTTGGCCCATCCTCTCGGGACCCAGTAGGCGTCGAAGTCGTTCCACCCGGTGAACTCCACCTCGGTCAGCCACTTGGTGGCGGACACGTACCCGTACAGCCCCGAGACGACTAGGCGGGCCGGGAACCCGTGCTTCAGCGGGAGCGGCTCGCCGTTCATCCCGATCGCCACCAGCGCCTCCCGACCGTCGAATACTGCGGCGGTGGGGAAGCCGACCGTGAACCGATCGACCGACCGGCCTACCAACTGGTTGCCGTCCGGGCGGACGCCGGCCCTCTCGACAAGAGTCCGCAGCGGTACGCCCAGCCATTTGGCGTTGCCCACCAGACCTCCGCCCACCCGGTTGGACACGCAGCAGAGCGTGATGTAGCGCTCCACCAGCGGCATCGCCAGCAACTCGTCGTAGGTGATGCTGAATGGGTTGTCCGCCCGTCCGGTGAAGGAGAGGTTCCAGGTTCGGTGGTCGACCTGGGGGACCCCGATAGCGGTGTCGATCACGTAGAACTCGTCGTTGGGCGTGATCAACTCCGACACGCCCTCGACCTCTGCTATCTGGGCGCGGGTCGGATCCGCCACCCCCGAGACACTCGACCTGGCGGGTGCCTGTGTAGTGGTGGTGGTCTCCGGCGCCTGCGTTGTGGTGGTGGTCTGGGGGGCTTGTGTGGTCGTGGTGGTCTCGGGTGCTTGTGTAGTGGTGGTGGTCTGGGGGGCTTGTGTGGTTGTGGTGGTCTGGGGTGCTTGCGTTGTCTCGGTAGTGGTGGGCTGGGTGGTCGTGGATGGCTCGGGTGCCTGGGTCGCTGCGGTCTGGCCGGACTGGGTGGTGGGAGTGGTCTCCGCAGCCTGTGTTGTCTCCGGAGTGGCAGGCTGGGTGGTAGTGGTCGTTTCGGCGGTGGGAGCCTGTGTCGTCTCCGTGCTCGCGGGCTGGGTGGTCGAGACGGTCTCGGCCGGCTCGGTGCTCTCCGCCGCGGCCGGGACGGTCCCGGCCCCTTCGGGAGTGTCGGTCGGAAGGAGTTCCGGTTCGATCGGGTCGAACTGCGGCACGGTGGTGTCGATGGGCTCGAACTCCGGCACTGTGGTTTCGGACACGGCGTCCTCGGACGGGGTAGCGGCGGGCGCCGGCGAGGCGGATACCGTGGGGAGCGTGACCTGCTCCCGTCCGACCGCGGCCGACTGCGTGCGGCTCCCGAGGTATCGACCGAGGAAGACCTCGAACACCGACACGACCACCGTCGCGGCCGACGCGACCAGGAAGGCGCGCCGCGATCCGGCGACGGCGACCGCGCCGGACCCGGGCCGGGTCGCATCCGCGAACAGGGAACGGAGCCCCAGCAGCACGCTCACGCCCAGGCCCGCCGCAGCCACCGCGGCCACCAGGGTGAGAGCCGCTCCGGCCAGCGGATCGGTCAGCCCGGCCACGAACCCGACCGCGCCGAACAGCACGAAACCGGCCGCCGCCATGCCGGGGCGGTCCCTGGACAGGAGGCCGAGAAGAGCGCCGATCCCGAGCGAGACCAGGACGATCCCGATCACCAGCACCAGCTTGTCGTTGGTGCCGAACATCGCGATGGCCCAATCCACGACAGGCACGGGGGTGACGTCGATGACCCGCTGTCCGATCGTCCGGACCAGCGACGGGGCGGACGGGAAGGCGCCTGCCACCAGCTCGGAGACGGCAAGAGCAGCGCCCGCCGCCACCGCACCCAGGAGGGCGAACCCGAGCCATAGCCGGGACGAGGGGGCCGGACCGGATTCGGAAATAGAGGGGTCGAGTCCCATAGTCCTCAGCCTAGGGCGGCTCGGCGCCTTAACCGGCGCTTCGTGGTGTGACCACCCGACCGGTGGTGGCGATCTCGGGGGGTGTCCGCTCGCCCCACCCCGTGGCCCGTTCCCACGCATGGGCCAGTTCGAGAACGGAGCGGTCGGCATGATGACGGCCCACCAGCTGCAGGCCGACCGGTAGTCCGTCGGGTGTGAAGCCGCCCGGGACGGAGATGGCGGGGTGGGTCGTAACCGTGATGTCGCTGCACGACCGCATCCAGTCGATGTAGGTCTGCATCCGGGTTCCGTCGATCTCGGTGGGGTATTCCACATCGACGGGGAAGGGGGGCACCTGGGTGACGGGCGCGGCCAGGAAGTCGAATCCTCCCTCCTCAGGCCTCATGAAGTCATGGACTCGGGCCACCAGCTCGCGGTGCCGGCGGCAGATCTCGGCGTATCCGGCGATCGTCATCTCGAGGCCGGCCTCGATGTTCCAGATCACGGTCGCCTTCATCAGGTGGCGGTGCTCGGCGAGAAGGGGGGCGAAGCCGACCGCGAACAGCCATGCCCTCCGGGCCTGGAATATCTCGGCGGCGTCCGACAGGTCCGGCCAGGTCTCGACGACCTCGCAACCCAGGTCGGCCAGCCGGTCGGGGGTGTTTTCGAGGGTTGCTCTTATGGCCGGATCGACCGTGAGCCCGCCCGCGTCGGGGGACCAGGCCACCCTGGTGCCGGTCAGGTCCCGTTCGAGCGAGCCGGCGAACGCGTCCGGTGACTGGTCGATCGAGACCGGCGAACGGGGGTCCGGGCCGGCCATCGCCCGGAGGTAGAGGGCCACGTCCGCCACGGTCCGGGCCATCGGGCCCCTCACCGGGAGGGGAGACCACGGATCGTGGGCGGTGATGGCCGGTACGCGGCCGGGCGAGGGGCGGAACCCGACGATGTTGCAGAAGGCGGCGGGGTTGCGGAGCGACCCGCCCAGATCGGTCCCGTCGCACAGGGGCAGCATCCGGGCCGCCAGCGCGGCGGCCGCGCCCCCGCTGCTTCCGCCCGGCGTGAGGGCGAGCGCGTAGGGGTTGCGGGTGGGGCCGAAGACCGGGTTGAAGGTGTGGGATCCGGCGCCGAACTCGGGAGTGTTGGTCTTGCCCACCATCACCGCGCCGGCCCGGCGCTGGCGCACCACGACGAGCGAGTCGGACGGGGGGAGGAAGTCGGAGAAGATGGGCGAGCCGAAGGTGGTGCGGATGCCGGCCGTGGCCAGCAGGTCCTTGTGAGCCACGGGCAGGCCGTGCAGCAGTCCCAGCGACTCGCCACGGGCGTGTGCCTCGTCGGCGGCGGTGGCGCGCTCCATAGCCAACTCGGGTGTCAGGGTCACCACAGCGTTGACGATCGGGTTGACCGCCTCGATCCGGGACAGGTGAGCGTCGAGCAGCTCGCGGGCGCTGAGCTGCCCTCGGGCCAGCAGCGAGGACATTTCGGTTGCCGGGAGCGAGCAGACATCCATGGCGCCATTTGACCACATCGCGGGCGGCCCTGGTTCGTTCCGGTCCGGCTGTCCGGTAGCCTGCCGCGCTGGAATCCGCACCCGATCAGTAGTTCCGAGGCGTTTCGTGAGAATCTTTCCGGCGATAGATGTATTGGGCGGGGGAGTGGTGCGCCTGTTCCAAGGCGACTACGGCCGGGTCACCAGGTACGGGGAGTCGATCGGTGGCCAGTTGGAGGCCTGGAAGGAGGCGGGCGCCGCCTGGGTGCACGTGATCGACCTCGACGGGGCGAGGAGGGGTGAGCCCGATCAGTCCCTGTGGCGCCGGGTGGCCGGCCGGGGGGTGGCCGTGCAGCTCGGTGGGGGCATCCGGAGCGCCGAGGACGCGGTCGCGGCGCTCGGCTGCGGCATAGACCGGGTGATCATGGGCACCAGCGCGGTCTGGTCGCCTGGTGTGCTGGCATCGACCGTGGAGCGAGCCTCGCCCGACCGGGTGGTGGCCGCGGTGGACGTCAGGGACGGGCGGGCCGGAGGCCAGGGCTGGCTGGACGAGGGCCGGGAGTTCGAGCAGGTCGTCGAGGGCGCCCTGGAGGCGGGGGTGTCGAGGTTCCTGGTGACCGCGATAGCCCGCGACGGCGCCATGAGCGGCCCCGACCTGGAACTGCTCGATGAGGTCCGCCGCCGGGCCCCGGATGCCGAGTTGATGGCCGCCGGGGGCATAGCGACCATGGACGACCTGCGCGAGTTGGCGGCCCGCGGCATTGACGGGGCGGTGATCGGTCGGGCCCTCTACGAAGGCGGGATCCACCTGACCGAGGCGCTGGCAGAGTTCCCGGGATAGCCGGCCTGCCGGCAATGATTCTTCGCGTTCTCCCGGAAAGGGGTTGAACGCGTCACTGGCGTTCCGTATGTTGCCGATCGCCAAGCACCAAAACCGGCCGATGGCATGAGACGATCGGTTCGGCCGGCCGATGGGAACATACAAGCTCTAAGGAGCGGAGGCCGATCTCCGGCACCAGGCCGGCCTGTCCGGCCACGCTCTGAAAGCACGGCGGTGGTGGCGGG
>WTGW01000017.1 GCA_011523395.1 Acidimicrobiia bacterium | reverse complement strand
ACGGGCAGGAACACGCTCAACCACGCCGAGACCAACCTCATGAACATGGCGGTGACCACCCTCAACCCCCACCAGATCGCCACCGCCACCCTCTACACGAGCTGCGAGCCCTGCGCCATGTGCAGCGGCGCCATGTACTGGGGCGGGCTGAACCGGATGGTCTACGGGATGAGCGAGCTCGATCTCCTGAAGATCACCGGAGAGGACCCCGGCACCGCCACCATGCGGGGCGTGGGCTGCCGGAACATCTTCCAGAGCGGCCAGCGTGACATCGAGGTGAGCGGCCCCCATCTGGTCGAGGAGGCCTCGGCGATCCACATCGGGTTCTACGACCAGTTCATGCTGAGCGACCAGGAGGAGCGGCTCCTGCGGAGGGCGATCGAGGTGTCCGCCCGGTCAGTCTCCAACGGGAACCTGCCGTTCGGGGCGCTGATGGCCGATCCGGACGGGAACGTGCTGCTGGAGGCGGAGAACAGCGACATCACCGGCAAGAGCCCGCTCAACCATGCCGAGACCAACCTGATGAGGCTGGCGATCGAGAAGCTCACGCCGGAGCAGATCGCCACCGCCACCCTCTACACCAGCTGCGAGCCGTGCGCCATGTGCAGCGGCTCCATGTACTGGGGGGGCCTCAACCGGATGGTCTACGGGATGAGCGAGGCGGACCTGCTGCAGTACACGGGCGGCCACAAGCTCAACCCCACCATGACCGGGGTGGGCTGCCGGGCCGTGCTGCAGAGCGGCCACCGCGAGGTAGAGGTGAAGGGCCCCTTCCTCATCGACGAGGCCTCGGTGATCCACCGGACGTACTGGAGCTCCTGAACCGGGAGTCGCCCTCGAGGCCCGATCCCGGAGACGACCCTGGCCGGCGATTACCGGCCGCGCCATGCCCGGCCGCCGCTCCGACCGGATAGGATCAACCGGAGCCTTCCCGTCAGCCCGAAAGGAGAACGCCGTTGCGTAGAGTCCCGACCACGTCCGCCGCCGGCGCGGAACTGGTACCCATGTTCAAGGACCATATGGAGCTGTGCCGGGTGGGCCCCGGACAGACCGTCATGGCCTTCACCAACACCCAGAGCAACCCCGCCTACATCACCGCCCTGATGGGCGCGGTGAAGGTGTTGGGCGGCGACTTCTTCCAGATAATGGTGCCGGCCGACGACTCCTGGACGCAGTCGCGCACCATCGTCGAGGCCTGGAAAGGGTGCGACCTGGTGGTGGGGTTGCTGGCCAGCATGGGATCGCACTGGATCTACTCCGACGCCCACAACGAGGCCCTGGAGTCGGGCGTCCGCACCTTGATGATCGAGGAGCCCGAGGACCACCTGCGCCGCCTCTTCCCGATTCCGGTCATCCGCGAGCGCGGCGAGGCCAGCGTCCGGTACATGGCGACGTCCGACGTAATGCGGGTCCAGTCGGAGGCGGGGACGGACCTCACCGTCCGCTACACCGGCCGGAACCTCGGGTGCCAGTACGGCTACAGCGACGAGCCGGGACGCTGGGACCACTGGCCGTCGGGGCAGTCCAGCGTGGCGCCGCTGGAGGACTCGGCGGAGGGCACCCTGGTGGTGGACGCAGGCGACGCGCTGCTGCCGATGGGCAAGTACGTGGAGCAGCCGATCCGCATGGAGCTACGGGAAGGAAGCATCGTCTCCATCGACGGGGGCGCCGACGCCCGTCTTCTCAAGGACTTCTTCGAGCTGCCCAAGGACGACCGGGCCTACGGCCTGTCCCACATCGGCTGGGGGTACGAGCACCGGGCCAACTGGAACGCTCTAGGCCTCCGCTTCTGGGAAGGCGGGGGCGTGATGGACACCGAGAGCTACTACGGCAACATGCTGATCGCGTTCGGGTCCAACTTCTTCCGCAAGCTGGGCGGCCAGAACCGGGTCAACTTCCATTTCGACATCCCCACCCGCAACCACTCCATCTGGATCGGCGACACCCAGATCATCGACCGGGGCAGCTTCGTGGTGCCCGGCTTCGAACTGGAATAGCCGGCCCGACCATGCGTCTCAAGGACAAGGTAGCGGTAGTAACCGGGTCCTCCCGTTCCATCGGGAGGGCCATCGCTCTCGGCTACGGGCAGGAGGGCGCCAAGGTGGTGGTCAACTACCGCAGCGACAGGGACGCGGCCCGCTCGGCGGTGGCCGAGATCGAGGCGACGGGCTCGGAGGCCATCGCCGTGCAGGCCGACACGTCATCGTCCTCGGATGTGGAGGCGCTGATGGCCGCGGCCGTGGACCGCTTCGGGCGGATCGACATCCTGGTCAACAACGCCGCCATCCTGATCCGGACGCATTTCCTCGAGATCGAGGAGTCGGAGTGGGACCGGATCATGGAGGTGAACCTCAAGGGGTTCTTCCTGTGCTCCCAGACGGCGGCGCGCCAGATGGTCCGCCAGGGCGATGGTGGGGTGATCATCAACATGTCCTCGGCGGGCGACACCCTGGCCGGGAAAGACCTCGCCCACTACTGCGTGGCAAAGGGAGGCGTGCGGATGCTCACCCGGCAGCTGGCCTTCGAGCTGGCGCCCCACGGGATCCGCGCCAACGCCATCGCTCCGGGATTGATCGAGACGGACCTGAACCGGTCCGACCTGGCCGTTCCCGAGTTCCGCGAGTACCGCCTCTCCATGATCCCGCTGGGGATCATCGGGGTTCCCGAGGACATAGTGGGCGCGGCGGTCTTCCTGGCCTCCGAGGACTCCAGGATGGCCACCGGCTCCACCATCTACCTGGACGCCGGCCAGACCATCTTCTGACCGCCGGGGACCTACCGGCCCGGTCCCACTCGCCGGGACGGAGTCCTCCTCCGCTGTCACCAGGGTGAGGGACAGCCTTACCCGTCTTCCTCCGGAGTCCCGTGTCCCTGGCTCGCCACGACCGTGACCAGTGGCCGTCGTGAGCGGTGCGGGCCCTGTGCACGGACAAGGGGGTTGAAAGCGTCACAGCCCCGCCCCATACTGCCCGGCAGTCACAAACACCACCGGTTTCCAGCTATTCGACG
>WTGW01000203.1 GCA_011523395.1 Acidimicrobiia bacterium | reverse complement strand
AGTCTGTTCCTCTCCGCCAGGATCGCTATCTCCCAGAAGGTCACGGCCGAGACGGCTACCGAGCCCACCGACCATCCATCGGTGATCATGTCGCGAGCTTGGGAGCTGAGCCGTGGGTTGTCCTGCAAGGCCCACAGCAAGGCGTTGGTGTCCAGCAGGAGCATCAGGTGGACCGAACGCCGTCGGGATCCTGCTCGATCTTGGCCTCCCAATCGCTCCACTCGTCCGCCGTCGAGGGAACGAGATCATCATCGTCGAGGATGATGAGCGAACCCTTGCATGAGCCGAGGAGCGGAGGCCGGCTGACCTGGGCGGTGACCGGCACCAGCTTCGCTACCGGATGACCATGTTTGGTGATTGTCACCTCGGCGCCGGTTTCCTTCACCTGGTCCATGATCTGAAGACACCGCGCCTTGAACTCCGCGGCGCCGACACGCTCATGCAAGAGTTTCATCGGTGCCTGTCCCCGGTCTGGCCGGATGTCGGACAGTGAGACATCCACTTCCCTTTCCTATCCCTTCTGACTGGTCACAGTCTAGTCATATCTGAACACCTTCGGCACCTCCAATGCGTGGTATGGGCCGTCGGTCTTGCACGCCCTCTCGACTTGTAACCGGGCAGTTCTACAGAGTAAAGGGCCAAGAGCTAGCCCGCGCGGTGGGCTCGGCGATCAAATCCCTGTTGCCGCCCCGGCCACCTTTCTGATGTCCGTCTTGCCGGTGGTGCGTTGTGGCATCCAGCTGATCAGCTTCTTGAATCCTTCGTTGAGCAGGAAGAAGGTCGTGAGAGCATAGAGGGCCACGATGAAGGCCACTATCGCATCCGGCCCACTCGCGGATCTCGATGAGAGCGGACAGCTGGTCAGCGCCTCCTACGAAACCCGGGTCGTCCTCGGCCCACCAAGTCGTTCACTCCCGACGGTTCAGGTAGACACGCACATGCTCCACTGGTTTGCTCCTTCCACCTGACGACCAACGCCACGCTAGACATCCTCTATCCCTCACCCGTGATGTCACGGAGGATCACATTGTGACAACCGTGACCGATGCTCGGGTCCGGTCGGCTAGGTTGGGCGGTCGTCAGTAGGGGTTCGGGATGAGCGAAGAGACGATCAACAACCACGAGGCGTTCATCTGGTCGGTGGCCGACCTGTTACGGGGGGTGTACAAGCAGTCGGAGTACGGTCGGGTGATCCTGCCACTCACGGTTCTGCGACGGCTGGATTGCGTGCTGGAGCCCACCAAGGACAAGGTGCTGGACCGAGCTGACAAGCTTCCGGCGGACTTGGAGAACCGGGCGCCGATCCTGATGCACGCGGCCGGGGAGTCGTTCTACAACACGTCGAAGCACACGTTCAAGACGTTGCTGGCCGATCCCGACAATGTGGCCCCGAACCTGCGGAACTACATAGCCGGGTTCTCGGAGTCGGCCCGTGACATCATCGACAAGTTCAACTTCGACACCCAGATCGACCGGTTGGACCAGCACAGGCCCTCATTGCTGTATCTGGTGGTTTCGAAGTTCGCCGATCTCGATATGAGCCCCGACGTGGTGTCGAACCTGGAGATGGGCTACATCTACGAGGAGCTGATACGCCGCTTCTCGGAGTTGTCCAACGAGACGGCCGGCGAGCACTTCACCCCTCGCGAAGTGATCCGCCTGATGGTCAACCTCCTCCTCGCGGATGATGACGAGTTGCTGACCGCGCCGGGGATCGTCAAGACGATGCTGGACCCGGCCTGCGGTACCGGCGGGATGCTGTCGGTGTCCGAGGAGTACCTACGCAATCTCAACCCCCAGGGCCGCATGCACGTCTACGGACAGGAGGTGAACGCCGAGACCTATGCCACCTGCCGGTCGGACATGCTGATCAAAGGCCTGGATGCGTCGCGGATCCGGTTCGGGAACAGCTTCGACAACGACCAGCACCCCAGCCGCCGCTTCGACTACCTGCTGGCCAATCCCCCGTTCGGGGTGGAGTGGAAGATGGTCGCCAACCACATCAGAGGCGAACACAAGACCAGGGGCTTCGCCGGTCGGTTCGGCGCCGGCCTGCCGCGGATCAACGACGGCAGCTTCCTGTTCCTCCAGCACATGATCTCCAAGATGAAACGCCCCGAAGACGGCGGCGCCCGCCTGGCGATCGTGTTCAACGGCTCTCCCCTCTTCACGGGTGCCGCCGGGTCGGGCGAGTCAGAGATCCGGCGGTGGATCATCGAGAACGACTGGCTGGAAGCCGTGGTCGCCCTCCCCGACCAGTTGTTCTACAACACCGGGATCTCCACCTACTTCTGGGTGGTGACCAACCGCAAGTCCCCGAAGCGGCGAGGGAAGGTCCAGTTGATCGACGCCCGAGAGTCGTGGACCAAGATGCGCAAGAGCCTCGGAAACAAGCGCAAGCAGATCAGCGACGAACAGATCGCCGAACTCACTCGTCTCTACGGCGCCTTCGAGGAAGGACCCCGCTCCAAGATCTTCCCCAACGAGAGCTTCGGCTTCCTCCGCATCACCGTAGAACGCCCTCTCCGCCTCCGCTGGGAGATCACCGCCGACACCCTCACCGCCGTCGCCACAGACAAGAAGGTCGCCAAGCTCCTGCCTTCCGGGAAAGAAGTCCTACTCGACAAGCTCCGCGCCAGCTACGGCACGATTTACTCGACCGAAAAGGACGCGAAGGCCGCCGTCCGCGACGCTCTCGTGTCCGTCATCGGAGAGAAGCCCTCTCCCCTGGTCAACGCGGTCACAGCCGCTCTCGCGGTGCGAGACCCAGACGCCCCGGTCATCACCGACAGCAAGGGCAACCCCAAACCCGACGCCACCCTCCGCGATTACGAAAACGTCCCCCTGCCGACCAAGCGAGTCACCCACGAAACCGACACCAGCCGTCGGCTCAACACCACCGAATACCAGACCGCCATCAACCACTACCTCGAAACCGAAGTCCACCCCTACGTCCCCGACGCCTGGCACGACTCCGCCAAGACCAAGATCGGCTACGAAATCCCCCTTACCCGCCACTTCTACACCTATACCCCAC
>WTGW01000237.1 GCA_011523395.1 Acidimicrobiia bacterium | reverse complement strand
GAGACCGTCACCTACGTGGTGAACCGCAACATCAACTACACCAACGTCTGCTACTTCCGCTGCGGCTTCTGCGCCTTCTCGAAGGGTCCCCGCAGCCTGAACCTGCGCGGCGACCCCTATCTGATGTCCATCGAGGAGGTGGTGAACCGCACCACCGAGGCGGCGGCTCGAGGCGCTACCGAGGTGTGCCTCCAGGGGGGGATACATCCTGAGTTCACGGGCCGGTTCTACGTGGACGTCTTGTCGTCGATAAAGGCGGCGGTGCCGGAGATGCACGTACACGGCTTCACGCCACTGGAGGTGTGGCAGGGGGCGGACACCCTCGGCATGCCGATCCGGGCGTTCCTGGAGATGCTCAAGGAGGCCGGTCTCGGCACCTTGCCGGGGACGGCAGCTGAGATTCTCGACGACCGGGTCCGCAAACACCTGTGCCCCGACAAGATCCGCACGTCACAGTGGGCCGAGGTGATGCTCACCGCCCACGAGCTGGGTCTCAGGTCTACTTCCACCATCATGTTCGGCCACATCGACGACCCTCTGTCCTGGGCCAACCACCTGGAGGTCATCCGGGAGATCCAGCGGCGTACCGGTGGCTTCACGGAACTGGTGCCGCTCCCGTTCGTCCACATGGGAGCCCCGATCTACCTCCGGGGACGGGCGCGGCCGGGCCCCACCTGGGACGAGGTGGTCCTGGTTCACGCGGTTGCCCGCCTGGCCCTGGATGGTCTGGTGCCCAACATCCAGGCGTCGTGGGTGAAGCTGGGCACGGACGGCGCCGCCCGGCTCCTCTCGGCCGGATGCAATGACCTGGGCGGCACGTTGATGAACGAGACGATCTCGCGCGCCGCAGGGGCGTCGCACGGCCAGGAGGTCGGTGCGGCGGAACTCGAGGCGGTGATCGAGGGGGCCGGACGTGCCCCGGTCCGGCGCGATACCCTTTACCAGGCGGTCGAGGGCCGGGTCCGGCCTCGCATCTGAGGACGGACGGTCGCCCGGCCGGTCTCTTCGGGATCGAGACGGAGTGAGGGAACCATGATCGACGTGGCGGTCATAACCCTGTTCCCCGGGTTCTTTACCGGCCCGACCGGGGTGGGCGTGGTCGCCAAGGCCGTGGAATCCGGCGCCATGGAGCTGAGCCTCATCAACCTCCGCGAGTACGGGGTCGGCGTTCATCGCCAGGTCGACGATGCTCCCTTCGGCGGTGGCGCCGGGATGGTGCTTATGCCCGGGCCGCTGGCTGATGCCATCGAGAGCCGGCTCCATACCCACAAGGTGCTCTTGACGCCGGCCGGGCGGCCGCTCCGCCAGAGCACGCTCGACCGGCTGGCGGGGTACGAGGCGTTTACCCTGGTATGCGGCCGCTACGAGGGCGTCGACGAGCGATTCGTAGAGGAGTTCATCGACGAGGAGGTCTCGCTGGGCGATTTCGTGCTGGCCGGAGGAGACGCCGCCGCGCTGGCCGTCATCGAAGGGGTGGCCCGCCTGCTCCCCAGCGTGCTCGGCAATCCCCGGTCGCTGGAGAACGAGTCGTTCCGCCATGGCCTGCTCGAGGAACCGCAGTACACCCGACCCGCCGTATTCAGGGGTCGAGCTGTTCCGGAGGTCCTCGTCTCGGGCGACCACGGCCGGATCGAGGCCTGGAGAGAGGCACAACGGGAGAGCCGAACCCGGGAACGGCGCCCCGACCTGCTCCTCTAGGAGCATTCCGGCCGGTCCTCGTTGGAATCAGCTCTCGGAACCGGGTAAACTGCCCGGGCTGCTTACCCTGTTCGGCAGACCCACGATCTCACGAAGCAGCCGGGTCGCGGGTCCGGCAGGATCGCGATCGTAAGGAGACCTCGATGAACGACCTCCAGTATGTCGAGCGCGCCCATCTGCGCGAAGAAGTGCCGGATTTCCGTCCCGGCGACACGGTCAAGGTACACGTTCGCGTGGTCGAGGGCGGTCGGGAGCGCATCCAGATATTCGAAGGAGTGGTGATCGCCCGGGACGGCGGCGGCCTCTCCGAGACCTTCACCGTTCGCAAGATCAGCTTCGGTATCGGAGTGGAGCGTATCTTCCCGGTTCACGCCCCCATCGTCCAGAAGATCGAGGTGACCCGCCGCGGGCAGGTCCGCCGCGCCAAGCTCTACTACCTGAGAGGCCGGGTAGGCAGGGCGGCGCGCATCAAGGAGAAGCGCTAGGAGACATCCCGCCCGCCCGCAGCCTGAAGTGCGAGACCCCGTGCAAGTGGACAGCGGGCCCGGCACGGAGCCTGCCCCATCACGGGCAGACGCCCCGCCCGCACCCTCACCGGGGCGGCGCTACAGCGGCCGTTTCGCGCGCGAGGCCGCAGGCGTGCTGTTCCTGGCCGTGATCGTGGCGGTACTGGTCAAGGTCTTCCTCGTCCAGGCCTTCTTCATCCCCTCGGAGTCCATGATCCCGACGCTGGAGATCGATGATCGGGTCTTGGTGAGCAGGATCGCCTACGTTCTGGATGGCCCTGACAGGGGCGAGGTGATCGTCTTCGACATGCCGATGGAGTACGAGGATCCGCCCGAGCCGATCTGGGAGAGCATGGTTCGCCACGTCGTCGAGGCGGTCGGCATCCGGGTGGCGCGCGTGGAGGACCTGATCAAGCGGGTGATCGCGGTAGGCGGGGACCGGCTGGAGGTCCGGGACAACCGGGTGGTGGTCAACGGGCTGGTGCTGGACGAGCCCTACGTGCCGCCCGGGGCGCGGATGGCCGACCTCGGCCCGATCTACATACCCGACGGGCATGTGTGGGTGATGGGTGACAACCGCGACAACAGCCGCGACAGCCGGAGTTTCGGGCCGGTTCCGGTTGACACCATCGTGGGCCGCGCCTTCATCCGGTTCTGGCCCGTGTCTCGCCTGGAAGGCCTGTAGCCCATAGTGGCCGGTGGCCAGTTCGCAGTGGCCAGTAGCGACCAGCAGGTTATCGGCGTTTGGTTGGCCCCTCGGTTTCGGTGGGTGTTCCTGCCGTCTCTGGGTTACAAACATTCACTGACCACTGACCACTGACCACTGACCACTGACCACTGACCACTGACC
>WTGW01000072.1 GCA_011523395.1 Acidimicrobiia bacterium | reverse complement strand
TCCGCCAGCAGGATCGAGGTGCGGCGGTAGGCGACGATCACGACCGTGGTGTCGATCCTCCAGAGGCCGGCGAGGATGGCGGCCTCGACCGCGGGGTCCACTGCGGAGGTGGCATCGTCCAGCACCAGGAGGCGCGGGTGGCGGACCAGCGCCCTGGCGAGGGCTACCCGTTGCCGTTGGCCGCCCGACAGGGCAGCCCCACGCTCGCCGACCTCGGTGTCGTAACCCTCGGGGAGATCGAGGATGAACTCGTGGGCCTGGGCGAGGCGGGCGGCCGACTCGATCTCCTCGTCGCTGAACTCGCCGCCCAAGGTGATGTTGTCCCTGACGCTCGTATCGAACAGGAAGGCCTCCTGGAAGACCAGGGAGGCGCCGCCGGCCATGGCCTGCCGGGACAGATCGGGGAGGGCTGCGCCGTCCAGCTGGATGGTGCCCGAGTCCGGGTCGAACAGCCGCACCAGCAACTGGGCGATGGTCGACTTTCCCGAACCGGTGGGGCCGACCAGGGCGACGGTCTGGCCGGCGGGCGTGACGAAGGAGATGTCCTCCACCCCCCGCCGGTCGCCGTTCTCGGGCGTGGGAAGCTCGGGCGAGACCTCATCTACCGGTTGGTCCCCGAGGTCGCTCAACCCGGTCTCCGGGTGCAGGTACGAGACCTCCTGCGCGGTGGCGGAGGCGCCTCCGCTGCCCCGACCATCGTGGTAGCCGTAGACGAAAGTACCGGGATCGTTGAGCACCGCGTTGATCCGCTGCTTCCCGACCACCGCGGCCGGCAGCAGGCCCAGCAACCAGGCGAAGATCCGCATCGGCATCGCGATCAGACGGAAGAGGTAGGCGAAGGTGACCAGCGTGCCTGCGGTCATCAGCCCCTGGTCCACCCGCCACGCCCCGACCGCGGCGACCGCCAGCACGCCGACGGTGGGGAGCGCCTCCATGATGGGATCGAAGACGGCCCGGATCCGGCCCATCTGCACCATGTCGTAACGGAGCCGGTTCGAGAGGCCGCCGAAGCGGCTGGTCTCGGTCTCCTCCCGACCCAGCGTCTTCACCACCAGGGCGGCATCGAACGATTCGTGGGCGGCCTCGGCGACCTCCGCCCGGGTGCGCTGCGCCGCCGCGGCCGCAACCCGCATCCTCCGTTGGTAGAAGATGTTGTTGATCATGATGGCCGGCCCGATCAGGAAGCCGACCACGGCGAGGAAGGGGTCGGTGACCAGGAGGAGGACCGCGGTGATCGTCAGCATGAGTATCACCCCGAAGGCCATGGGAAGGGGCGCCGCGATCTGGGCGGCGGCCTCCGTGTCGGAGCCCACGTTGGAGAGGAGCTGGCCGGTGGGGTGGCGGCGGTGCCATTCGATGGGAAGCTCCAGGTAACGGTTGGTGACATCCACCCGGTCGCGCTGCTCCAGCCGGTACATGGCCAGGTAGGCGGCGTACCTGCGGACGGCGAGGCCGGTGCCCTTCACCGCTCCGAGCGTCAGCAGGACCAGGGTCATCACCACCAGCGACGCGGTGGTCACGTCGCCGCGCCGGGCAGCGGGGATCAGGACGCTGTCGGTGGCCCAACCGATCGCGTACGAGAAGGCGATGGTGGACACCGAATGGACGGCGGTGAACCCGAACCCGATGGCGAACTCCCGGGGTGCCCGGCGAACCTGCTCAACTATCAGGCGGTAGCCGCGTCCGAGGATCTTGCGCTCGGGCTGGCGGGCTTCCTCGATGACCGTGTCCGCGGTCATGCGCTGGTTCCGTCGGCGAACCCACCCCTGCCGTGGGCCATTGCCACCGCGGCATGCAGAGCAATCCCGGTGGCCATGGCGGTTTCGTCGAAGACAACCCGGTTGGAGTGGTTGCCCGGCACCCGGCCCGGCTCGTGCCCGGGTGGGCAGGTGCCCAGGTAGGCCATCGTTCCCGGCACCTCGTCCAGCACGTACGAGAAGTCCTCACCCCCCATCGACGGCCACGGTGGTTCCCCGACGTGGTCATCTCCCAGCGCTCGGCGGGCAACGGAGCGGACGAAGCCCGTGTAGCCGGGGTCGTTGACCGTCACGGGGTAGCCGACGCCGAACTCGACCTCCGCCTCGACGCCATGGGCGGCGGCCACGTTGCGGGCCACGCGGCGCAGGATGGTGTGGAGCCCGGTGCGGGTGGTCTCGGAGAGGGCCCGGACGGTGCCCAGGAGCTGCGCGGTCTCAGGGATCACGTTGTGGGTGGTTCCGGCATCGATCCTGGCGAAGGTGATCACGCCCGGCTCGAATACGTTGATGCGGCGGGTCACGGCCGTCTCGACCGCCAGGACGATCTCGGCGGCCACCGGAACCGGGTCGAAGGCCAGGTGGGGAGCGGAGGCGTGCCCCCCGACGCCGCGGATGGTGATGGCCACCTCATCGGTGGCGGCCATCTGCGGCCCGGCCCGGAACCAGACGGTGCCGGACGGATAGAGGTTGGACACGTGGAGGGCGAAGGCGCCGGAAGGCCTCTCCCCGGCGGTGTCGAGCAGGCCCTCATCGAGCATGTGCCGAGCGCCGAAGAAGCCTTCCTCCCCCGGCTGGAACATGAACAGCACCGAGCCGGCCAGCTCGTCCCGCCGAGAAGCCAGGAGGCGGGCCGCTCCCGCCAGCATGGCGGTGTGCATGTCGTGACCGCAGGCGTGCATGAAACCGGTGCGCTCGCTGGCGAAAGGCAGGCCGGTGTCCTCGAGAACGGGGAGCGCGTCCATGTCGCCCCGGAGGAGGATGGTCGGGCCAGGCCGGGCACCTCGGAGCACCGCCGCCAGCCCGCTGGTGGTCTCGTGCTCGGTGATGTCGAGCGGCAGCGATTGCAGCTCGCCGAGCACCAGGGCGCGGGTCAGGGGAAGGTGGTTACCTCGTTCGGGGTTCCGATGGAGCCGGCGGCGGAGGTCCACCGTTCGGGGAAGGAGGGACCTGGCCTCCGGGAGTAAGGAGCGCACCGACCCGAGATTACACTGGGAGGCAGGTCAGTTGTCAGTGGTCAGTGGTCTACGCGCCGTACGAGTTGTGGTGGATGATCTCCTCGAGCGGTTTACGGCCTCCGGCCTT
>WTGW01000182.1 GCA_011523395.1 Acidimicrobiia bacterium | reverse complement strand
GTTGCGATCACGAAGGCCAGCCTCCATTCGTCCGGTCCGGCGAGGAAGAGCGCGTACGCACCGTTGATGCCTCCCCCCACTCCGGCGCCCGAGCTCGCCACCACGGTGACCCGCCCGAGGGAGGAGGGCTCGACCACCCGCGCGATGAGGCGTACCGACGCCGACCAGCTGATCGGCGCCATCAGGCTGATGAGCACCACCGATCCGGCGAGAACAACCGGCGATCCGGCCCCCACCGCCACCAGGAACCCGACCACGCAGACCGACAGCGCGGCCAGGATGATTCCCCGTAGCGGGAACCGGTCCACGACCCTGACGCCCACGGCGGCGCCCAGGCCGTACGCCAGGAGTCCTGATGACACTGCCAGACCCAGCGCGCCGTAGCCGGAGCCGAAGCTGTCGCCGATACGCGGCAGGAGGGCAGGGACCAGACCGTTGCCGAAGCCGTGGGTGACCATGATCACGGCGCAGAAGAGCGCCGCGGCCCGTCCCGTCCCTATGTAGTCCTCAGGCGCGGGACTTGGGGGGCCGGCGCCGCCCTCGGTCGTCAATCCTGGCTCTCCGGAGAATCTCGTCGATGGGCGTGACGGCGAGGTCGCCGAGCTCCTGAACGTACTCGTATCCGAACCGTCCCTTGATGCAGAGGTGTCCGGAGGTGACCGAGTGGTCCATCGGCGAGGTGACCTTGACGATCCGGTTGTCCTGGACGTGGAGGTCCAGGTTGCAGCCGACGCCGCAGTACGAGCAGATGGTACGGGTGACGGTCTGGCCGTCCTCCTCCCACATGCCCGCCTGGCGCAGCTCGTACTCGCTGCGGAACATGAGGGCGCCGGTGGGACACACGCCTATGCAGTTCCCGCAGAAGACGCAGGCCGAGTCGGTCAGCCCGGTGTCGAACTCGGTGGAGATGCGGGCGTCGAAGCCCCGGCCGGCCACCGCGATGGCGAAGGTGTTCTGGGCGTCCTCGCCGCAGGCCTCCACGCACTTGTAGCAGAGGATGCACCGGGAGTAGTCGCGCACGTAGAGCTCGTTGTCCACCTTGACCGGCTGGTGAACGGTCTCGGCCGCGGTCCCGGGACCGATCCGGTGATGGCCCGCCTTGCGCCGGTCGCGGTCGTCCGCCGGATGGGCGGGCGGGCCGTAGCGGTCGGGATCGCAGCCGTATCGGGCCATCCACGCCACGGTCTCGTCGTCGACCAGGTCCAGTTCGACCGAGGAGGCCAGGAACTCGTAGACCATCTTGCGGGAGTGGCGCACCCGATCGCTGTCGGTGGCCACCTCCATCCCCTCCTCGGCCGGGCGGCTGCACGATGGCACCAGCGTGCGGTTGCCCTCCACCTCCACCACGCATACCCGGCAGACGTTTACCGGGGTCAGGTTGTCCAGGTAGCAGAGGGTGGGCTGGTCGTTGCCCAGGGCCCGGCATGCGTCGAGGATGGTCGACCCGCCCGGGACCGTGACGGTGGTCCCGTCTACGGCAAGCGTGACCTCAGCCACGAGACCGCTCCAGCAGGCCCAGATCGATGACCGACCGGATCGCCGTCGACGCAGTGTGCCCCAGCCCGCAGATCGAGGCGTCCATCATCACCCGCGCCACCTCCTCGAACAGATCCTCGTCCAGCGGCTCGCCACCATCGTGGCGAGCCAGCAACTCCTCCTGGCGGACGGTACCGACGCGGCAGGGTACACACTGGCCGCATGACTCGTCCCGGAAGAACTGGGCGATCCGCCTGGTTATGTCTGGGAAGTCGGTCCGGTCGTCGAACACCAGGACCACGCCGGAGCCGAGCGTGGCGCCGCGGGCGCGGGCATCCTCGAAGGTCAGCGGCATGTCTAGATGGTCCTCGCCCACGAACACCCCGGCCGCGCCTCCGAGCATCACCGCTCCTATCCGGCCGGTTCCGGTGACGCCCCCGGCCAGCTCTATCAGCTCCCCCAACGTCCGGCCGAAATCCACCTCGTACAGGCCGGGCCGGGCCACGGCGCCGGACAGGCAGAACAACTTCGGCCCGGTCGACTCCCCGGTTCCGATCTCCGAGAACGCGGCTCCGCCTTCGAGCACGATGTCGAGCACGTTGATCAGGGTCTCTACGTTGTTGATCACGGTGGGACGTCCGAACAGGCCCACCTGGGTCGGGAAGGGAGGCTTGTTGCGCGGCTCCCCCCGCTTGCCCTCGATGGACTCCATCAGGGCGGTCTCCTCGCCGCAGATGTAGGCGCCTCCGCCCCGCCGGATCTCGATCTCGAACGTGCGGCCGGAGCCGGCCACGTCCGCGCCGAGGAGACCCTCCGCCCGGGAACGGTCGATGGCGTTCTGGAGGCGCGACTGGGCTAGCGGATACTCGGCGCGAATGTACAGGTACCCGCGCTCGGCCCCGACGGCCAGCCCCGCGATGGTCATCGACTCGACCACCGCGAAGGGGTCTCCCTCCATGATCGCCCGGTCCTTGAAGGTGCCGGGCTCCGACTCGTCGGCGTTACAGATCAGGTAGTGCGGCAGGGCGGGTGACCGGGCCACCGCCTCCCACTTGATCCCCATCGGGAAGGCGGCGCCCCCCCGTCCCCGGAGATCGGACTTCTTGACCTCGGCAATGACCCGATCCGGCCCCATCTCGACGGCCCGGGCCAGCGCCTGGTAACCGCCGGTGTCCCGGTAGTCCTCCAGGGAGGTCGGGTCGATCGCGCCGACACGCTTGAGCAGCCGCAACGACGGATCGCCCGCCTGCGGCACCACGGGCGGGACTTCCCCTACGGAGCCGCCTTCCAGCACCTCGGTGACGCGGTCGCAGGTAGCGCCGACCAGCACTGCATCTTCCTCGCCGGCCCGCTGGAAGAAGACGGCAGGCGCCTGGTCGCACTGGCCCAGGCACGGGCTCGGATGCACATCAGGACGCCCTTCCAGGCTCTCCAATATCTCGGCGCCACCCATGGTCCGGCAGGCCACGTCGTCACACACATGAGCCACCCGGGCCGGTCGTTCCTCCAACGACAGCAGGGCGTAGAAGCCGGCCACCCCGTACGCCTCCGCGGGGGGAACGAGGAGTCGCTCGCAGATGTAGTTGAGCGC
>WTGW01000005.1 GCA_011523395.1 Acidimicrobiia bacterium | reverse complement strand
GCCGTCTCCGAGGCCGCTGACGACTACGGCCTGGCCCCGATCGCCGCCTCGACCCATCCGTTCACCCGCTGGGAGACCCAGCAGGTGACCGACGGCGACCGCTACCGCCAACTCGCCGACGACCTCCAGGGCACCGCCCGGCAACTGGTGATCTCGGGACTCCACGTCCATGTGGGAATCGAGGACCCGGACCTCCGGATCGACCTGATGGGACAGGTCTCCTACTTCCTCCCCCATCTCCTCGCCCTGTCGGCCTCGTCGCCGTTCTGGCAGGGCAGGGACACAGGCCTGAAGAGCTACCGCCCGGCCATCTTCGGCGCCATTCCCCGCACCGGCCTGCCCGAGAGGTTCGAGTCCTGGGCGGAGTACCAACGACACGTGGATGTCCTGGTGAACGCCGGCCTCATCGAGGACGCCTCGAAGCTCTGGTGGGACGTCCGTCCGTCGTGCCGGTACCCCACCCTCGAGATGCGGATCACCGATCTGCCCACCAAGATGGAGGACGCCATCACGCTGGCCGCCCTCTACGTGTGCCTGCTGCGCATGCTCTGGCGGTTGCGGATGGAGAACCAGCGCTGGAGGAGCTACGCCAACTTCCTGGTCGCCGAGAACATCTGGCGGGCCCAGCGGTACGGGATCACCGACCGCCTGATCGACTTCGGCAAGGGCGTCCTGGTGCCGTTCCCCGACCTGATGGAGGAGATGATCGAGCTGGTTCGGCCGGATGCCGAAGCCCTCGGTTGCGTGTCCGAGGTGGAGCACGCCCGGACCATCCTCGAGCGGGGCACCTCCGCCGACGTCCAGCTGGCCGTGTACCGGGAGGCATTGGAGTCGGGCGCCGACGAAAAAGAAGCGCTACGGGCGGTGGTGGATCGCCTGGTCAACGACTCGCTGGCCCCACCCGACGTGCGGCAATAGGCGTCAGGGTATTCCGCGACTCCGCCCGTGAGACACGGTGTGGGCTGAGTCGGCCAGCCCCGTCGCGTCGAAGCACCTACTTCCGCGTGTTCTCTTGTGCCAACCTCCGAGGCAGTATTCCAGGGCTGACACCCCCTGTTTCTAGGGGACGCCTAGCAGCACCGCAATGATGAGACCGGTCGATCCAAGAACGAGAGCGGTTACGAAACCGATGACCCGCCATGTGAACCGATTCATCTCTTTGGCCAGATCGGTCCGTACCTCTACCTGACGGGCTTCGTCCTTCGCGTCGACGAGCGACTCGGTGACTCCCTGGCTGGTCATGCGTGGAGCGTTCCTTCCTCAGGTTGGCTGACAACATTCTATCAACGCGGCGGTGATCGACCTCACGTGCCGGTGTCTTTGCTCGGTGATAATCAACATAAGGGAGTCTTGTGACGCATTCAACCCCCTTTCTGGAGAACGCTGAGAACCACCAAGTCCCGACCATCTTCGGCGCCGCTCCCCGTACCTTCCCGGCCGAGAACGCGAAAAACGGGCCGACACGGCGCCCCCCACCGGGCCCATCCCCCGCCACCACCGCCGTGCTTTCAGAGCGTGGCCGGACAAGCCGGCCTGGTGCCGGGGATCGGCCTCCGCTCCAACGAGCCCGTATGTTCCCATCGGCCGGCCGAACCGATCGTCTCATGCCATCGGCCGGCTTTGGTGCTTGGCGATCGGCAACCTAACGAAGACCTGTGACGCTTTCAACCCCCGTTCCGGCGGCGACGATCGCCACGTCTCGTAGAGCGCCGTAGCGCAGGCATATCCCGTCGACCGGTGGCCCGTACGGGAACCAGCTCGTATCTGCTCCAGATCGAGTGGGAGCGCTCCTGACACCTTAAAGGCAGGTCCTAGACTTGACAAGGTCAAATAGGAGGTATATATTTGGGAGCGCTCCCAGCAGAGGTCGCATGAAAAGACGGTTGAACCTCGAAGACATCGGACGCCGGGCCGGTGTATCGCGCTCCACCGTCTCGCGTGTTGTCAACGCCGATCCTCATGTCCGTCCCGAGACCAAAAAACGGGTGGAGGCAGTGATAGCGGAGACCGGCTACCGCCCCCACGCCGCCGCGCGGTCTCTCGCCTCCAACAGCACCGGCGTCATCGGGCTCGTCATCTCCAGTGCGGTGGAAACCCTGTTCGACGATCCGTACTTCGGCCGGCTCATCCTCGGAGTCAGCGGCGGGACCAACGAGGGCGGCATGACCCTGGCCTTGTTCCTGTTCGGGGATCAAGCAGACGCAAGCTCGATAATCTCCCGAGTGGTGACGCCCGGTCTTGTCGACGGCGTGATCGTCACGGCCACCACCAGGGGCAACCCTCTCATCGACCACCTGCAGGGCACCGACATGCCGTTCGTGGTGGTCGGGCGGCCCGACAGTGCCCGTTCGACATTCTGCGTGGACGTGGACAACCGGGGTGGCGCGCGGGCCGCTGCTCTCCATCTGGCCGCCCTCGGACGCCGCCGCCCGGCACTCATAGCGGCGCCTTCCAATACCAACGCCGGAGTTGACCGACGCAACGGCTTCCTCGAGGGACTCGCCGAGGCCGGCCTGAGCGTCGAGGATCGTGTAGGGGAAGGTGACTGGTCGCAGGGCTCCGGACGCGAGGCCATGGCGCTGCTGCTCGCCGAGCGCCCGGACGCCGTATTCGTAGCGTCCGACCGCATGGCCGTCGGGGCGTTGAGAGCCATCAGAGAAGCAGGCCTCGACTGCCCCCGAGACATCTCCCTCGTGTCATTCGACGGCCTCGTCCCACCGGACCTCACCATGCCTCGGCTGAGTTCGGTGGTCCAGCCGGTGACAGAGGTCGGCAAGCGGGCGGTGCGGTTGCTCAGATCGGTGATAGACGGCACCAGCACCACGCCAGAACACGTGGTTTTCCCCACGGAGTTGGCCGTGCGGGAGTCATGTGGCTCCACACTCGGCCCCGCCGCGACATGACACGGCTCCCCTGCCCCGCCGCGACCCCCCTGGCTTCGCCATCCGTAATTGTCCGCGACCGTCCCCTTGGCGTTCCCAAGACGTCAACCGACAAAGGAGAAAGTAACCCATGACTCGATCACCCATCGGTCGGCTACTCGCCGTGCTGTTCGCCGTGAGCCTGGTGGCTGCGGCATGCGGCGGCGACGACGGCTCCAGCACCACTGCAGCCACCGCCGCACCCGCTACCGCGGCACCCGCTACCACGGCAGCCGATGCCTCGGCGCCGGAAACCACGGCGGCCGCGGCGCCCGAGACGACCGCGGCGGCCGCCCCGCCGGCGGAAGACCTGACGCTCCGGGTGCTGGTGCACCAGAACCCTCCCATGGTGGAGTTCATGGAGTCCTTCAACCAGTCGTTCGAGGCCGCCCACCCCAACGTGACCGTTGACATGTCGGTGGTCGGGGCCGGCGACTTGAGTATCGCCACCCAGACCCGTCTGACCGCGGGCGACATCGACGTGATCGATATCTTCGGATTCTCCAACGCTGCCCAGCCCTACATGTCCGGAGTGACCCCACCGAACTGGCAAACCCTGATCGAGGCCGGATTGCTCATGGATCTCACCGGCCAACCCTTCGTGGATCTCTACGACGAGGCAACGATCCAGGACGCCGGCTCCTTCAACGGCAGGGTGTACTCGATCAACCTCGGCCGCGTGTCCTACAGCGGCATGTTCGTCAACCTGGACCTCTTCGCGGCCATGGGCGTGGACGTTCCGACCACCTGGAACGAGTTGGTTGCGGCATGCGACACGTTCAAGGCAGCAGGCAACGAGTGCATGACGGTCGGCGGCGGCGACGGCTGGCCGATCTTCGTGGGTGCCTACGGTCTGCTCGGCGCCATGTACCCCGATCAGGAAGCCCTGGTAGAGGGCCTGTGGACGGGCGACATCACCTGGGACGACGAGCGTTCGGTCGAGATGTTCAACCGGATGCAGATCTATGCCAACGAGATGCTGGAGACCGGGGTCTCGGGGCTCTCCCATGACGCCGCCCCGGCCCGGTTCGCGGCCGGTGACGTGGCCATGATGCCCACCGGTGTGTGGCAGGCGCCCGCTCTCGACGAGGTGGACTTCGACTGGACCTACATCCCGTTCCCGGGAAGCGACAATCCCGAGGACAACCAGTACCTGTTCGGCAAGTACGACCAGGGTTGGGCCATAGCGGCCGACACGCCTCACCCCGACGCCGCCCTGGCCTACCTCGCGGCCTTCTCCGAGCCGAGCAACTACCAGGCCTTCGCGAACGCGGTCGGGTTCATCCCGACCCAGCCCTCCGCCGAGTTGAACACCAAACTCGGTGCCGAGGTAGCTCCCTACCTGGTGAACTACCGCGTAGGGTTCGAGCAGTACTGGGTGGCGCCCACCGGCGCCGGCCAGTGGGCCAACGGATCGCACGCTGCCGCCTGGTTCGATCCGTTCAACGAATGGACCGACGCGGCCGCTCTCGGCGCCCAGGCACAGGCCGACCTACAGGCCGGGTTGGACGCCGGCTAGGCAGAGCAGACCGTTCCTGAAGCGGGGGCTCTCCGGCGCGTCCTCCCGGCCGGGGAGCCCCCGAAGGGAAACTGAAGGGATCCGATACGAGTGGCTGTCATCGACCGCAGATACCTGTTCAGCAGGGGGTGGAGGAGCGCGGCACCCATTGCCTTCCTGCTCCCGGGCTTCCTGCTCTACCTGCTGATCGCGGTCGGGCCTTCCCTCGCCACGGCTGTCTACTCGTTCACCGACGCCACGGGCATTCGCGGTATACCGATCAGCTGGATCGGATTCGACAACTACGACGAGTTCCTGTTCCGCGGGGCCGCGTCACGCGACAACATCGCAGCCCTGACACGGACCCTTTACTTCTGCTTCTTTGTCACCACGATCCAGTTCGGCCTCGGCCTGCTGCTGGCAGTCGTGCTGAACCAGAAGCTGAAGGGCACCAAGTTCTTCCGGACCCTGTTCTTCATGCCGGTGATACTCGGGGTCGCGATCCAGGGACTCATGTGGAAGCTGTTCCTGCTGCCACGAGGGGGGCCGATAGCCGAGTTCTTCAGCTTGTTCGGCTGGACATCGGAGTTCTTGGGCGGCCAACCCAGGCAGGCGTTTGCCTGGGTGATCGTCGTTCAGATCTGGGCCAACGCCGGCATCACCATGGTGATCTTCCTGGCCGGCATGCAGACCATTCCGGACCGCCTCTACGAATCCGCCCGCATCGACGGCGCCGGCGGATGGCAGCTCTTCCGGAACATCACGTGGCCGTTGCTCACACCGGCCATCAACACCAACCTGCTGCTGAACGTCATCGGATCGTTGCAGGCCTGGCAATTGTTCCTGGTCCTCATCGGTTACCGGCCCGGGACCCAGGTCCTCGGATACCTGGTATTCGCCGAGGGCTTCGGCCAGACCTCAGGTTCGGTGGTAACGGCGTTCCGCCAGGGCTACGCGGCGGCCGCCTCGATCGGGTTGTTCATCCTGGTCCTGCTGATCGCGTTGGCAACCAACGGCTTCGTGTCGCGTAGAGAGAAGAAATACCTGGGATGACGGTCGCGCACCACCTTCGACGAGCCACCGCCGACCGGCCCGGCCGGTGGGCTATCCGACTCAAGCGGCTCAGAATCGGGTCCTACCTGATCCTGCTTCTCTTCTCCGTCCTCTACATCGGTCCGCTGCTGATGCTGCTGCTCACCTCGTTCAAGACGCTCCCGGAGTTCTTCAAGAACCCGACCGGCTTGCCGGAGTCGTTCGGCTTCACGAACTTCATCGAGGCGTGGAGCCTCGCCAAGTTTCCGAGTTACCTGATGAACTCGGTCATCTACACCGTGGTCGCCACCGCAATCTGCGTGTTGACCTCGGTGCTGGTGGCCTTCCCGATCGCGCGTGGCTACTTCAAAGGGACCAAGCAGATGCTGACCCTGTACGTGATAGCGCTGTTCCTCCCACCGGCGCTCATCCCGCAATTCCAGTTGATCCTGAACCTGGGTCTGTTCAACAGCCGGGCAGGCTACATCCTGCTGTTCCTGGTCAACCCGATCGGAATCATCATCCTGGTCAACCAGATCAAGGCGATCCCCAAAGAACTCGATGAGTCGGCCGCCACCGACGGGTGCGGATACGTCCGCTTCGTCTTCCAGATCATCATGCCGTTGATCCGCCCGGCGATCGCCACGGTGACGGTGCTGCACGCGATAGGAATCTGGAACGAGTTGGTCCTGTCGATCATCTATCTGACCGATGACGACCTGTTCCCGGTCACCCGCGGCCTGATCGTCTTCGAGAGTCTTTACGGCAGCAACTGGCCGCCCCTGGCCGCGGCCGTGCTGATCCTCATGACGCCCATGCTCATCCTCTTCCTGTTCCTGCAGCGTTACATCGTGTCGGGCTTGACCGCAGGGTCCGTGAAGGGCTGAGTGCATACCAAAGATGGATCGCACCACTACGCCTACCGGGGAATGCTCCTGGTCTCCTGACTTGACGGATCGCCCATGGTCAAGATAACCGGCGTCAGGGCAATTCTCACCCAGCCCGGCCCGGCCCGCCTGGTGGTCGTCAAGGTCTCCACATCAGAGCCGGACCTGTTCGGGTTGGGGTGCGCCACCTTCACCCAGCGTCCGTTCGCCGTGGAGGCGGCTATCTCACACCACCTCGCTCCCCTTCTCGTGGGGCGTGATGTCGACCGCATCGAGGAGATCTGGCAGATATCGATGAACCATGCCTACTGGCGCAACGGTCCCGTCCTCAACAACGCAGTCTCGGGCGTGGACCAGGCCCTCTGGGACATCAAGGGCAAGCAGGCAGGCATGCCGGTGTACCAACTCCTCGGAGGGCGCACCCGGGAGGCGGCCACCCTGTATGCGCACGCCGACGGCCGGGACCCCCACGAGGTGGCCGGCAACGCCCTCGCACTGAGGGAACAGGGTTACCGGCATGTACGCGTCCAGATGGGCCTGTACGGTGGCCCCACCGACAACCTGCGCCTTCCGCCCTCGGCTCCTCCCGGGAATTACTTCGACCCTCGTGGCTATAGCCGTCCGATGCTCGAGATGATCGACCACCTTCGCAACACCCTGGGCGGAGAGGTGGAACTCTTGCATGACGTTCACGAACGGCTGCACCCGATCGACGCCGTCCAGTTCGCGAAGGACCTGGAGCAGTACCGGATGTTCTTCCTGGAAGACCCGTTCGCTCCCGAAGACATCGGCTGGTTCCCGACGCTCAGGCAGCAATGCGCCACGCCGTTGGCGATGGGTGAGCTGTTCAACAACCCGCACGAATGGCGGCCGCTGATCACCGGCCGTCTCATCGACTTCGTCCGCATGCACGTGAGCCAGATCGGAGGCATAACGCCGGCTCGAGGCGTGGCCTCCTTTGCCGCGATGTTCGGGATCCGGACGGCCTGGCACGGCCCTGACGACACGTCACCGGTAGGCCACGCAGCCAACCTGCACCTCAACATGTGGGCCCCGAACTTCGGAATCCAGGAGTGGCCCCAGCCGTCCGAGATCGAGTACGAGATGTTCCCGGGTCTGCCGCGGGCTGCCGACGGCTACCTGTACCCCAACGACCGGCCGGGGCTGGGGATCGACATCGATGAAAGCCTCGCCGCCCGCTTCCCCTGTGATGAGAGGGTCGAGGAGTGGACCCAGACCAGGCTGCCCGACGGAAGCCCGGCCCGACCGTGACCAGCACGTCGGCGCCTCCTGGTCCCGGCGGGTTGTATCCCGACCTGGCCGGGCAGACAGCCATCGTGACGGGCGCCGCCAAGGGCATCGGTCAGAGCATCGCCCGCCGTCTGGCCCTCGAAGGAATGCGCGTGGTCGCAGTCGACATGGACGAGGAGGCGCTCCCCGGCACGGTCAGGGCGTTGCGACAACTCGGAGCGGTGGTCGAGGAGGTGTGCGTGGACCTGGCTCGGGACGAGTCGGTGGAAGCCGTCTTCGACGCCACCCTGCGGCGATTCGGCACCGTCGACCTCCTGGTCAACAACGCCGCCGACCTCCAGAGGCGGGATTTTCTCGACGAGCACCAGGCCATTCTGGATCTCCAGCTCGCCACCAACGTGCGCAGCCCCTACCTGTTCTCGCAGAGGGCTGCGGCAGTGATGAGCCGGAACGGTGGTGGCAGCATCGTGCTGATCTCATCCGTGGGCGCCGAGCGGGCCCACCAACTCGGGCTTCCGTACGACATGACCAAGGGAGCGATCAATTCCCTGGCCCGCGCCATGGCCGTGGATCTGGGGCCATGCAGGATACGCGTCAACGCAGTCGGCCCCGGCGTGACCCGCACCTACCGATGGCCGGACGACGGCGCCGAGGAGCGTTCGAGAATCATGACCCAGATCCCGCTGCAACGTCCCGGAACCGTCGACGACATAGCGTCGGCCGTAGCGTTTCTCGCATCCCGCGAAGCAAGCTACATCACGGGCCAGGTCATCTACGTCGACGGAGGGATCACCGCCCAGCTCAGCCCGCCCGGACCGCTGGCTCTGTAGGCGCTCGGAAGAAGGGTGATGCGATGATGAGAGGAAGACCGATGAACCCGTTCGATCGACTCCGCCGGACCCTGGGCGGCGCAGCCCTGCCGTTCCTCCTGCTGGCTGCCGCCTGCGGCGCCGGGCAGGACGCGGCCACCACCACTCCCCCGCCACCGCCGGACAGCGCTTCGCCGGCTCCGTCATCGACGACAACCGCGCCCGCTACCACATCGAGTCCGACCACTTCGACCACCGAAGCCCCGACGACAACCACGACCGAACCCCCGGCGACAACGATCACCGCGCCCGACCCGGTGCCCATCGAGCAGATCGAAGGATGGGAACTGGTCTGGCACGACGAGTTCGACGGCGACGCCATCGACCTTACGAACTGGACTTATGACATCGGGGGCTGGGGATGGGGCAACGGCGAGGCGCAGTACTACACATCCCGCCCCGAGAACGCCCGGGTCGAGAACGGGCTGCTGATCATCGAGGCTCGCCAGGAGCGCTTCGAGGACTCCTACTACACGTCCGCCCGTCTCAAGACCCAAGGTCTGAGAGAGTTCGAATACGGGCGGATCGAGGCTCGCCTGAAGGTGCCGGCGGGGGCCGGGCTGTGGCCGGCCTTCTGGATGCTCGGGGCACACTTCGATCGCCATTCCCCCGATGAACAGAACCATTGGCCCTTTGTCGGCGAGATCGACATCATGGAGTACATCGGGCGGGAGCCCGACCTGATTCTGGGCACCATCCACGGACCCGGTTATTCGGGAGCCCTCGGCCTCAGCAAGTGGAACCGGCGGGACTACCCGATCGCCGACGACTATCACACCTACGCAATCGAATGGGACTACGACGGCATCAGTTGGTTCTATGACGGCGACCTGTATTTCACCCTCACCAGAGACGCTCCCGGCCACCGGGAATGGGTCTTCGACCATGAGTTCTTCCTGATCCTGAACCTTGCCATCGGCGGCCAGTTCCCCGGACCGATCGGGCTCGATGTCGAGTTCCCCCTTGCCCTGTACGTGGATCATGTCCGGGTTTACCAGCGCGCTGCCGATGCTCGGGCGACGACCAGTTGAGCCGCCCTCCCGCACCCAGCCGCCGGCCCGAGGGCGGGTTCTGCGTCCAGGACGGCCTCGAGTGGTACCGGGTCGAGGATTACGACCTGCTCGACCCCTTCCTCGTGAACGTCACCAGCCCGGGCGACCACTGGCTGTTCGTGTCCAGCACGGGGGCCCTCACCGCCGGGCGCCGTGACCCCGAGCACGCCCTGTTCGCCTACGAGACGGACGACCGCCTGCACCGGAGCGGCGGCCGCACCGGTCCCTTCACGCTCATCAGGGTCGCCGGATCCGCGGATGTGTGGGAGCCGTTCGCTTCCCATGTGCCCTTCGGCAGGGTTCGCCGCTCCCTGTCCAAGACGCTCTCCGGCGACCGTCTGAGGTTCGAGGAGCACCACCCCCGGCTGGGGCTCACCTTCCGCAGTACGTGGGCCACCTCAGCGGGGTTCGGCCTGGTACGGACCTGTGAACTCCTGGCCGACGCGGACGCTTCGCCCGCCGAGATCGAGTTGCTGGACGGGCTGGTGGATGTGCTGCCCGCCGGGGTGGAGCTCGAGACCCAGCAGACTTCGGGCACTCTGGTCGACGCCTACCGGCGGTCCGAGTTCGACTCCGGATCGGGCCTGGCGCTGTTCACCCTCGAAGCCCTGGTCAGCGACCACCCCGATCCGGCCGAATCCCTACTGGCCTCCGTGGTGTGGTCACGAGGACTCGGTACCACGGTGGCGGCCATGTCAGACCGCCAGATCCGCCGTTTCCGGTCGGGCGAGTCCCTTGCGGCAGAGCACCTGGCGACCGGCGTCAAGGGCTCGTTCCTCGTGTCGACCGCGGCGCGGGTGGGCCCGGATTCGCCGCTGACGTGGATGGTCGTGGCCGACGTCTCCTATGACCACGCCGCGGTGGCCCGGCTTCGCAACTGGCTGCGGAGCACGGACTCGGCTCAGGAGACCGTCCGGGCCGACGTCGACCGGTCCCATGCGGAGTTGACCGGCCTGATCGCCCAGGCCGATGCAATCCAGGAGACAGCTGATCGCAAGACCTGCGCCAATCACCTGGCCAATGTGATGTTCAACTCCATGCGGGGGGGCATCCCGCTGGACGGCCACCGGGTGGTTCCGGCCCATGTGGGTCGCTTCATCGAATCCCGCAACCGTGCCGCCCGTGCGCGCTTCGATCAACTCACCGGAGCGACAGGCGCGGTAGCCGAAATCGAGGACCTGAGAGGGGCCGCTTCGGAGGATCGCACGGTTGCCCGATTGGTGAACGAGTACCTCCCGCTGGCGCTCAGCCGCCGCCACGGCGACCCGAGCCGCCCGTGGAACGGCTTCCGCATCGGCGACGGGGCCCCGGAGAGCGATGGTCTGTTCGCGTACGAGGGAAACTGGCGCGATATCTTCCAGAACTGGCTGGCACTCGTGCACAGCTTCCCCGGCTACGCCACGTCCGTTCTGGCCAAGTTCCTCAACGCCTCCACCATGGACGGCCACAACCCTTACCGGATCAGCACGGAAGGCGTCGACTGGGAGACTCCCGGAGAAGGTGGCTGGTCGAACTTCGGCTATTGGGGTGACCACCAGATCGTCTACCTGCACAGCCTCCTCGGCGCGGTGCACCGGTTCCATCCGGGTTCGCTGGAGACGATGTTGCCCCACCTCGAGTTCTCGTACGCGAACGTGCCCTACCGGATGCTGCCCTACGACCGCATCGTCGCAGACCCGAAACACACGCTCGAGTTCGATCATGCCGCTGCGGCGAGCATTGTTGAGAGGGTGGCGGAGATCGGCGCCGACGGACGTCTGGTGGCGGCCCCGGACGGCCGCGTGCACCACGCCTCCTTGGCGGAGAAACTGCTGGTCCCGGCCCTTGCGAAGCTGTCGAGCCTGGTCCCGGGGGGAGGGATCTGGCTCAACACGCAGCGTCCGGAGTGGAACGACGCCAACAACGCCCTGGTCGGCATCGGCGTCTCGGTGGTGACGGTGTCCCACCTCCGCGAGTACCTGGCCTTCCTCGACCGCCTCCTGCTCCGTTCGCCTGCCAAGGAGGTGCCGGTCTCGCCGGCCGTGCTGGAGTGGGCGCGCCGTGTCGAATCGGCATTCGAGGAGTTCCGAGACCTGGCCGGTCCCGGCCCGCTCGACGCCAAGGCCCGGCGGCAGCTGCTCGATCGCCTCGGCCGGAGCGGATGCGACTACCGCTCCCGCATCTATGGCCGGCCGCCCGAGGAGGCTCGCCCCGCAAGTGTCGCCGCGCTGCGCCGGTGCATCGCAGCCGCACTCCCGCATCTCGATCGTGTAGTGGCGGCGGCTCGCCGCCCGGACGGCCTATCCCATGCCTACCAACTGCTACGCCTTGAACCGGGGACGGCGGAACTCGACCCCCTCCACCTGATGCTGGAGGGCCAGGTCGCCGCTCTGGGTTCTTCCAGCACCGAGCCGCGCCACGCCATCGACCTGGTCGACTCCCTCTTCGACAGCCGGCTGTACCGGTCCGACCAGCGCTCCTTCCTGCTGTACCCGAACACTCCCCGCCCCTCGTTCATGCAGAGGAACCGGGTGCCGGAGAGCCTGGTGGGACCGTCCTTGCGCAGCCTGATCGCCAACGGTGATGAGATCGTCCACCGTGACGAGGACGGGATCGTGCGGTTCGCCGCTCACATCCGGAGGACGCAGGATCTGGAGCTGGCGCTCGAGTCGTTGGACGCCTCCTGCCGGCCGGACAGGGCCGGCCGCGCCGAGGTGCTCGAGGCGTATGAAGCCGTGTTCAAGCACCGGGAGTTCGCGGGGCGATCCCAGACGATGTACCGCTATGAAGGGATCGGCTGCGTCTACTGGCACATGGTGATGAAGCTGCTGCTCAGCCTGCAGCAACGCATCTTCGCCGCAGCCGATTCGGGCGCCGGACGGGAGGTTGTGACGGAGATGGTCCGGCGTTACAGGAAGATCAGGAAGGGCCTCGGGCCGGAGAAAACGGTCGCGGAGCACGGCGCCTTCCATCTCGATCCCCACTCGCACACGCCCGGCCACACCGGTGCCCAGCAGCCGGGGATGACAGGCGCGGTCGTGGAGGGCATCCTGCTGCGTTGGGGCGAACTGGGCCTGCGGGTCGAGGACGGATGCCTGCGGTTCGCGCCGGTCTTGCTCGACCCCGCGGAGTTTCTGGCCGAGCCCCGTCCATGGCCGCCGTTGGGCGACAGCGGGTTACTCGATCGGGGTTCGCTTGCCTTCACCTACTGCGGCACCCCGGTGGTCTACCACCTTGACGATGCCGCCCCGTGGACTCGGGTGACGACGTCTGACGGCGGGGAGGTCCCCGGGCTTGACCGCCTGGACCGCGAGATCAGCCGCTCGCTGTTCGCCCGCGTCGGCACCATCGCCCGGATCGACGTCGGCGTGGCACTATCGGATCTTCACCCGGTCTAGTCGCATCAACGCCGGATCCGGTCGAGAACGCGAAGAACGCGCCGACACGGCGCCCCGCACCGGGCCCATCCCCCACCACCGCCGTGCCTTACGGAGCGTGGCCGGCCGCGTCCGGCTGAATGCCGGGAGATCGGCCTCCGCTCCGTAGAGCTTGAATGTTCCCTTCATGC
>WTGW01000077.1 GCA_011523395.1 Acidimicrobiia bacterium | reverse complement strand
CCGTACCGCCGGCTGGCCATGCCGGCCAGCAAATGTCTTCGCTCCTCCCGCCACCGATCGGCCAGATACTGCTGGTAGTCGTCCAGGTGCGCAGCATCCTCCGGAGGGATCTCGGACAGGAAGTGGGGGAGGTTCCCCCTGGCGACGTCGAGGTCCCGCACACCACCGAGAACGGCCGCGAGCCACTTGAACTCGCCGTTGAACGAACGGATCGAGGCGGGCAGCACCTTCTTGAAGGCTCGAAGAGCGGAACGGAGGCGGCGCGTGGCCACACGCATCTTGTGTACCCCTTCGGGGTCCAGACCCTCCCAGGCCCTGGGCTCCTGGGCGATCATCTCCTCAAACTGCTCGAGCAAGCGGCCGTAAGCCAGATGGATGGCCGGATCGGCCGGGGCAGGCGCCCGTTCCCGCAACATCTCCACGAACGGGCTGCTCGCCGGCAACGCCACATGAGAAGCCCGAGGCGGCGACAGGCCCGCGGCCTGCAATCCCCGTTCGAACTTGCTGAGTCGGGCCGCCAGGAGACCGAACCGTTGCTGTGTTTCGGCGGCCAATTGCCGCAGCGACTCCTCCTCACCCTCCCTCAGCTCTATCTCCAACTCCACGAACGCCATGCGCCCCGGCGCCGGCTTCCTGACCGGGCCAACGGCGGTGATCATCGTCTCATCGATCCCCACCTTCACCAGCGCACCATCGGGCAGCCGGACGTCGAAGAGGCGACGGTGCGTCCGAACGTGGAAGATCTTCCGCAGGTCCCCCGGCCGGAGGCCATCGGACCGGTCCGCGAAATGCTCGGCAACCAGAGGGTGACTGCCGTCCTGCGGAAACGCCAACACCCGGCGCTCGACCTCCTTGCGCCTCTGCAAAATCCCGCTCCCCAACTTGAAGGACTTCAGCATCATGCTCTTATCCCCCGAGCGGTCACGCCATCGATAAGCCCACCCCGCCCTGAAGAGATGCCAGTCAGGGGTATCCCAATAATCATCCACGACATCCACGACCGAGGCCGACCGCACGTCATACGAGTCGAGGGAATCAACCAGATTGCCAACCTGCGCAGCGTCCTCGATCAGGAACTTCGCCTCAACCTCCGATTGAGCCCCCTCAAGCGAGGCGGGAGAGTCCTCCCTTGGCGTGCCTTCCCCCGGTGACCCCGGGACCGATCCCAGCGGTGAGACCATGGCGCGGTCTCCTATTCCGACGAGTACCGAGTCTAAGAAGCCAGGAGCGCGTAGGTTGCATCGTTCGCGTTCCCGACGCTGAGCAGAGAGCACGGCCGGTCGCGAATTGTGGGCTGGGGGTGTCCAGGCCAGCATCGTTGCCACATCGAACGATCCGCCCGTTCCGTTCATGGGACGAACGGTTTACTACCACCTCGATGGGACCTATATGCGTGAGTGCCCGGCCGGGTCGCTGTGGAAGGCCGACCAGTCACTGAAGAAGGATGCCCCGTCGCCGACCAGTCTGCCACTGTGCCACCACACGCATGTTCGACAATCATCAGCTTGGTAGCACTTGCAGCCCGCTATGAGCCTGGCCCTCACGAACCCGTCCCGGTCATCCCGAGCGCTCGTTCCCTTCAAGTCGTTGCATCGGCGGCAAAGGAGCTGGTTGTTGCACTGACACTTGGACGCTCCCCTCTTGCGGGGGATGACATGATCGATTTCCAGCTCGGCATCGTCCGTTTCCTGCTGGCAGGCCATGCATAGGCCGCGGGTGACGAGGACCAGCCACTCGCGCTTCTTCATGTCGCTCGCGGTTTGTAGACGAATCCCACGGCCCCTTGGCGTGGTTGGGATGCCACAACCGGTCTCCCAGACGGTAGGACGTCTTGACCTATGACCAAGTCAAGGTTCTGTGCTGCTAGGTCTGTCCACACGATGCAAGGATCCTATCGCAACCCCCGCCGTGAATTCTCCACACGGCGTGAAACCACCTTGTACCACTCCGGTCTCCCCGGGGCGACCGCATGGGTCTCCGGCACGCCACACCAATGGGCGTCCGTGCCTCCCACCGCAACGCGAATCGTCCGACTCGGCTATCTTGGAGAGTGTCCAAGATATGAGTTTCCGGGAAGCCAGTAGCGGATGGAACTTCACATGCACTGGCACGAGAACATCGGAAGGGTATGCAGTGACTGGTTCAGGGCAGCAGGCACTTTCGCGCAGGCCTGCGATTGCCGTGGCTGTCTCGAGTGCCCTCGTCACTGTCAAGGGTGTCGCCTTGGTCCGCTGGCGACCAGCCGACGAGGACAGCCAAACTGAACGAAGGAGGGGAGGTCAAGCCCTCCGGCACGACCACCACCGTGGAGCGCTACGGCGAGAGGATGGTACGGGGGCAGGCCTGCACCGGTGCCGGCTGCGGGCCACCCGTGGTGCAGCGGTTCGCGGCCAAGCCTGCGGCGCAACCGGCACACGATTCCGAGGCGGCGCTTGATCCCTCGGCAGTCTCCGGCACCCCCGAACCGGCGGGCCATGCCGCTGATGTGTCCGGCGCCTGGTGTTCTATGAGGAACGACGTCGTAGGTGACCACCTTCTTCGGTGGGCTGAGGACTTGGTTGATCTTTCTCGGCGGAATCGGTTGCTGTACTTCAGGCATTACAAGTCGGGGTCATTACGTTTCGCGCAAGACCCCAGTCACGTGGAAGCCAAGCTCGGGCGTGGGTGGTACTTCTTCCTGCCGCCGAATCCGCCGGATGATCCTGACGAACCATTCGATCAGGGTGAACCCAAAGACAACGAGTTGGTGGTTGACATGAGTCCTCCCCGGTATGGGCCGATGATTGAGCGGAGCCTCAAAAACATCATGAAAAAGGGCGACTCAATGTTCCTTGACGCTGGTTTGTGGATCGTTTACATGGGTCTCGGGATGCTGCGGTGGAGAGATGATGACGATACCGTTGTGTCCAGTCCGCTGCTGTTAGTCCCTGTCCAGATACTGCTTGACGGCCGGAATCGTCGGTGGAGGCTCAAGAGATCCGAGGATGGTGAGGCGGTACTGAACCCTGCCCTGGCAGTCAAATTCGAGCGGGACTTCGGGATCGAACTACCCACGCTCGACCAGCTCGACGTTCCCGACTTCTACCACGTTGCTGAGACGGTCCGTGAGAAAGCTGCGGGCCTGAAAGCGACGGTCGAGGAGGAGACTGTCCTGACCACGTTCTTCTTCCATAAGGAAGTGATCTACCGCGACCTCCTACAAAACGCAGCCACGATCGCTCGCCACCCGTTAGTACGACTGTTGGCAAAGGGCCCCGATAGTGAGGAAGCTCGTGATCTTCACTTCACAGCAGTGCCCGGCGACCAGCTCGATAGAGCACATCCACCGGAGGACATGGCTTGCATCCTCGACGCTGACGGAACTCAGCGGAGGTGTCTAGTCGCCGCCCGCCAAGGGCACAGCTTCGTGATGGATGGTCCACCGGGTACCGGCAAGTCCCAGACCATCGGCAACATGATCGCCCAGTTCCTGGTCGACGGAAAGACCGTCCTGTTCGTGTCGGAAAAGGCTGCTGCCCTAGAGGTGGTCCACAACAGGCTGAGCGAACGCGAGCTTCATCGCTTTGCGCTGGCCTTGCATTCACGGACTGCTAGCAGGAAGGAGGTAGCCCAAGAGTTAGGCAGAGCGCTGTTGGAACGTGTCCAGGCGGATGTTCGGCTTGACCCGACGGGCCGTGATCGGCTGGTACGGAGTCGGAAGCGGCTATCGGAATATGCCACGGCGATAAACGTGGTGCGGGCACCGTTGGGCTGGTCGCTGCATCGTGCGATTGGGCGCGTGTCGCAAATCAGAGGCTCAGATGACATGCCGGTGCCTTCGGTGGACACCCGCCGCTTGGACACTCGGTCCTTCTCCCATCTCCGTACATGCGCCGAACGGCTGAGCCGTTCGTGGGGTCCGGTAAGCCGTGACGACTTCTTATGGAGGGATCTGAAGAACCCAACCAGCGGCGCTGCGCATCAAGCCCATCTCCGCATTCTCGTGACAGATTGCCGGAACAGGCACAGCAGACTGGAAGCTCTGGCAGCAGATGTGTGTGACAGGCTTGCTCTACCCCTTGTCGAAACTCCGGAGGCGACCGCTCGGCTGGTTGCCCTACTCGACTTGGTTGAGCGGCGCCATCCCATTGACCCAACATGGCTGGTTGCTCGCGAAGCCGAGTTTCGGCGGATCGTTACGGGATCGGCGAGGCTCTCTCACCTCTTGAAACGGAGGCAGGACCTTGAGCAGCGGCTAAGTCGAACCGCAGAGGACTGGCGGCCACATCCAGAGTCGCTGGCTCGCTCGTTGAGCGAGCGTCTCGATGAGATCCATCGTGCCATGAGCACCCTCGCGCTGACGACCGCTGATCGGACTCATTCTGCCGACGTGATGACGGGCATGCTTGAAAAGGCTAGACAAGCTGAAGAAACAGTTGGGGAGTTGACCGACGCGGCTGAGTACCTAACGCGTGCGTTCGGGGTCACGGATAGTCCGACCCTGGGTCTCCTCTCACGCCTCGCGGAGATCACCCAGTTGATCGGATCGACAGCACCACCTGAGCCGACCTGGCTCAATCCGGGTACGGCGAGGCGGCTTACCGAAGCTATCCGACTTCTTGGGGGGAGCCTGTCGGGCTACAGAACCAGCCGGGAGCAGCTTGCCGACGTTTTCACTGAGGATGTTCTGGATCTGGATCTGCGTGCTCTGCGAGCGCGGTTTCACGAGGTTCATACAGGTCTCCGTAAGCTGCGTGGCGGGTACCGAGATGACAAGAGACTCCTGGCCCGTGTCACGGTCGCTGGCCGATTCACGAAGGACACACTGGCCCGCCTTGGCGATGCCGTCGCATGGCAGGAGCACGCCACCGACCTGAGGAAGGCGGAGAGGCTATACGCCGAGTTGATTGGTCCCCGCTATTGGCCCGATCGTGACAGTGCAGATATGGACAGGATCGAACAGGCATCTGAGGTTGCTGCGAAGGCGAGGAACCTCGCTCAAGGGGACGTCACGGCGTCTCATCTCACTAAGTGGATCTCCTGGGAAGCAGAAGACGACTCCGACCTACCAGTAATCGGTCGAGGCGCTCTTGAAAGGCTTGAGACCCTTCACGGGCTTGCTGAAGATCTGGGGATTGAGACTCGTATTCTCAGGAGCCTCTCCTCCGATGTCGCCCAACGGCTGGCCTCTACCCGTCGTGTGATCGAGACGGCCGTAGCCCTACTGCGGGAGGTCGATTCGATCACCGACCAGCCGGCCACTTTGAGATCGGCGAGAGGCTTTCTTCGCTGCTGGCTTGAGTATCACGGTGCCGACCGGGAGGTAAGCGAGGCGGCGCAGCAGGTGAATGCTCCGCTCGGTCGAGTGATAGACGGCCTTGACTTCGTGCGGATCGAGGCGGCGACAGCATGGGCACAGGAACTTCGCACCCATCTAGGGGGCCCCATCCCGCACCGTGCAGCCGAGTCCCTCCTAACGGCGGCAATCACCTCGGGCGACCTCCGCGACCACTCCGCGAACTTCCACAAAGCCGTGAGGGAACTGACCGCGGTGTTCAACCAGGGCCATGGAGATGTCTTGCAGAGCGAACTCGCATCTCTTTCGTTCGAGAGCGGGCACGAGCTGCTCAACCATCTCTACAACACGGTAAACGACGTCGTAGAGTGGGAGTCGTTCACCCGAAACCGCCGAACTCTCGAAGAAGCAGGCTGGAAGCCTGTAGTGGAGGAGTGCATCAAACGGCGCGTGCCTAATCATGAGGTCGCCGCATTGATCGAGCGCTCAATCCTACAACGATGGATTGATCAACAGTTAGACGATGACGAAGCCTCATCCAACCCGTCACTCCAGCCGCGTCGGGCACGGGACCGTGATGCCCTACAGGAAGAATTCCGACAGCTTGACAAGGACCTCGTCGCGCACACTGCCGCCCAGGTGATCAACAGCTGTAGTGAACGAATTCCCCGATCGGCACTCGGCCAAGAAGGGATCATCCTGCAACAGGCTCAACTGAAGAAGCGCCACAAGCCAGTTCGGTGGCTACTAAGCGAAGCAGGCGAAGCCGCGCAACGGATCAAGCCCTGCTTCATGATGAGCCCTCTCTCCATTTCACAGTTTCTCCCACCCGACCTGCGTTTCGACGTTGTCATCTTCGACGAAGCGTCACAAGTACGAGAGGCGGATGCTATCTGCTCCATCGCGAGGGGCAAGCAACTGATCGTTGTCGGCGACCAGAAACAGCTCCCTCCCACGAACTTCTTCCAGCAGGTCACCGATATCGACGAGGACGATTCCCTGGGCATTCTCGACTTCGAGTCGATACTCGACAGATGCAAGGGGCAAGGACTGAGATCCCTCCCGCTTCTCTGGCATTACCGAAGCCGCCACGAGTCCTTGATCACCTACTCCAACCGCTCGTTCTACGACGGTCGGCTCCACACATTTCCTGGAGCAGTGGCCGACAGCCCGGACCTTGGAGTGGAACTGATCCGGGTGGATGGGGTCTATGAACGTGGCGGTACGAGGCAGAACCGAATTGAGGCCGAGACCGTGGTGGACAGAGTCCTCCACCACCGCCGCCGACATCCTCATCTAACCATCGGAGTCGTAACACTATCCAGCGCTCAACAATCGGCGATTGAGTTCGCCGTTGAGAGACGAGCACGACGTGAACCGGAGCTACGCGACCTTCGTGCGCACGACCGGCTCGGTGGGTTCTTCGTCAAGAATCTCGAAAACGTTCAGGGAGACGAACGTGATCTGATAATCCTGTCGATCGGCTACGGACCGGATGAGAACGGCAAGCTCACGATGAACTTCGGACCCATGAACAACGAAGGCGGCGAGCGAAGGCTCAATGTCGCAGTCACCAGGGCCCGACACCGTGTCGAGGTTATCTGCTCCTTCGCACCAGGCAGGATCCGCACCAACAACCCCACGATCAAACACCTAGCCCGTTATCTCGACTATGCAGAGCGAGGTGTTCCTGCACTCGCGCTTGACCTCCAAGACTCGCAGGGCGACGCGGAGAGCCCATTCGAAGAAGAAGTGCTCCGCTCGCTGCAGGCGATGGGATATGACGTCACTCCTCAGGTCGGTGTGGCGGGCTACCGGATTGACATCGGCGTTAGGCATCCAAGCGAACCCGGGCGATTCGTGCTCGGCGTCGAATGTGACGGAGCCGCCTACCACTCATCAAAAGACGCACGCTCCCGTGATCGGCTTCGCCAGCAGGTACTGGAGGGCCTCGGATGGAGGGTACATCGGATATGGAGTACCGCCTGGTATGCCGATCGCCACGGCGAGGAACGAAGTCTCAAACACGCGATCGAACATGCCCTCCGCGCTGACGGGCAGACAGAGCCTTCGCAAGCGACCGAAGCCCCATCCGAAGTCGCATTCGAAGTTGACGGCAGGGATTTTGACGGGTTACCCGACTGGGTTCATAGCTACACGGAACCAGAACTCGCACGAGTGAAGTCCGGCTCGGACTTCGAGACCAGCACATACTTCATATCTACGCAGATCAAGCAGGTCGTCGAGGCGTCAGGTCCCATACACGAGGATCGAGTACTTGAGATTATCAAACGCTCTTGGAACATAGGAAGGGTTGGTACCAGGATCCGTAAGACGTTCTCCCAAGCTGTCCTTTTGCTAGTCAACCGAAGAAAGTTGACTGTCAGCGGCCGTTTCCTCTCACTACCTGGCTGCGAGATCCGAGTGAGAGCCCCAATGGCGCACACCGGACAAGAAACAGCCGACGGGCCCCCCGCCAACATACGACCGGTCGCACACATACCACCCGCCGAGATCTACCTAGCAATACTCAACCTTCTCAGAGACGCAGGAGGTACTGCGCAGCAACCCATGCTGGTCAAGAGACTCGCAGGTTTGTTCGGATGGCGCCGCGTAGGCAGCAGAATAGGACGGGCCCTCGATCGTGCAATCGACCAACTAATCGACACAGGCGATGTGACCGAGGAGGCAGATGGCTGGCTCCGAAGCCAGCGCTGACCGAACGACGCACGCGTCGACCCGTCGAAGTGTTCGAGCCCAAGATGCCTGCCGGATCACCGAGTGCGAATACCGGAAGGACTCCGCTGGCCCGGCCGCTAGCGGGAACGCGACAGCATCATCCGCGAGTTTCGGATGACCACCGACACCGAGATGAGCCTGTAGTTTCGGAGGCTCCGGCAACCCCGCCCGGGGCCTGTTCGGTGGCAAGGACAGAGCCCCCCCGAGTCGTCATCAACTCCGGCACCCACGCTCCACATCAAATCGGACTCTTACCGTCGCTCGGACCGGTTGCTCCGCCAGTCTCGCAGCGGCGGCCATCCTGGCGGACGAAACAGGGCCAACTCCGGCCATCGACTCCAGCCGTGAACGACTGGCCTCGCGCACCTTGGCCACGGTGCGGGACCCGGCCGCTTCAATTGCGCGAAGCCAGTGATCGCCGTCACAGGCCGCGCGCCACGGCTTCGAAGTCGAACGAGTACCCGTGTAGTTCCTCAGGTTCTCATAGGGAGGGGAGGTGACGCTCCGATGACCTCCGACACCGCTCAGATGCTGGACTTGGGGGACCTGGACGCCAAACCGACCGGGCCAATGAGTCCGGCCGTGTGGACAACATCAACGACCGGTACCTCAACCAGTCCCGCGAACCGAACCAGTGGCACACCTGGGCAGACCGGCCCTACAACGTGATCGGACATTTGTGCCGGGCTGATCACCTTGTCCGTCCAAACCGTCCGCGCCGTTAAACGGACCCCTCGCTGCTCCCAGACACCCACACGCCGTCGGCTGAACTGTGGGAGGCCGGTTCGGTTGACCCGCTCGGGTCACCTAGCCAGCCCCGACACTCACACATCAGAGCCACCCAACAAGCTAAAGGGGTGGTTGGTGTCATGGCTGGTTATAAGTGTTCTGGCAGATGCCATGACACGGCTAGTAGGACAAGGCCGTGTGGCCTGGGGGTCGGGTCAGACTCCGCATACGCCGGCGCAGTCGTTGCCCCATGCCCCGGGGGGAGGGTTGGTGTCAGCGGCGTCAGCGTCTACAGCATCAGCAAGGGGGACCCGGCGGGGGTGCAGGAACACCCGCTTCCGGAACATGTGAAACGCGTGATGGTCGGGGGACCGTAGCAGCGTGTCGATACGGACCGCTTCCGCGAACGTGTGCGGTTCCGTTTCCCGCAGTTCCGCCCACGACTCAGCGGAACGGTACGGGCATCCCGCACACGCGGAGCGGGGCAGCCGACGGTCGGGCCACCGTTCCGCGAACCAGGCGATACAGTCGGAGCGGGACATGGCCGAGTCGACTAGGGGGTAACGGTTCATGATCCACCGGTCGGGCGATATCCGCATCCTGATCTGTTCGTCAGCGCTGATCCCCAACCACATTTCGACGGTTGTGCTGTCGGGTATCGGGCTGCGGGGCTTCAGGCCGAGCCGCTTCCGTACCTCGGCCCGTATCGGCGCGATCTTGTAGTCGGTGGTGCATTGCCGCCAGTTCACGCCGGCCGGGTTGCCGTCCGGGTCGGCTAACCATCCGGGGATGGTCAGCCACGGGCGGCCCCGAACGTTGACGCCTTCGGTGACTGCTTGCTGTAGGGACCGGTCGGAGTCAGCGGTGACGGTCACAACCGGATAGGACAGCTGCTGTTCCAACCAGCCAACGTTGTCGTACACCGCGTCGGGTTCCCATCCGGTATCAGCGAAGACGGCCACATCGGGCCGCTGTCCGAACCGTCCTTCGTCGGCTAGGAGCGCCATAACGGTCGACTGGGTACCGCCGCCTAGCGATAGCACCCTCAGGACCGGGGTGTGTGGACGCCTTCTGCTTTTGGGGGCATCACCCTTTCTATGCGGTCCCGTAGAGCTTCGTTCTCGAGTATGTCAAGGCTGATGGCGCCTGCAAGTTGGTTCAACGCACGCAGCATCCGGTTGGTTTCCGACGTGTTGTTCTTCTGGGCGAGTCCCCTGCGGATCGACACGTCGAGTACAGCAGCGCGGATCCGGTCGGATGCCATAAGGTACGGATGTTTGAGCAGCGGATGGTAGAAGTTGACGTTATCGGCCATCGTGGACAGCAGCACGTCGGTCGGATGTTCTGAGTGCTCGTCCGCGGACCGGGCGTACTCGTAGAGCCACCACAGACGAGCTGCCGTGTTCGACTCCTTGCTGTGCCCCAGCCAATGGTTCACGACGAACTTTGATTGCACGTCGGGGTCGTCGGAGGACCACAGCTTCTTGCTGCTCTTCCATCGGATGTCGGGATAACTGCCCAGCGACAGACAGTTGATCGCCGCTAGCACACGACGGTCCGACATGTGGGACCGTTTCGCCTGCGGTAACGCTTCCCATATCTGGAAGGCAGCGACGTCGTCGTGTGACGGCCCCCCGCGGTTAGGGGCGTCCCCACCGGCGGGGAACGGTCCGTCGGGTGTCCACGTTCGGTTCTCGTCGAAGATCGCCGGTGGGCGGCGGGTGTTCTGTTCCCGGTTCAGCCGTTCGAGAGCATCGACGACAGCTGCTCGGTCGCCGGAGCGGATCAGCGTCGGGTCGGTGGCGGCCAGCCGCTCGACCAGCTTGTAGCCTTCGTCGGTGAACGCCTGCACCCGCTGCCTGTCGCCGGTCATCAGCCTGGCCTGTCGTCGGGTTCGGGACGGGGACGGAGCGGCCATTCGAGCAGCCGCTGAGCTACCCACATCAGCGACCGGTGCCGCCCGTCGTGTTCGAATGCCCCGTCCAGACAGTCAACACCGACTTCTTCGAGCCGGCGGCGGACGGTCGCTCCCCAACCGCCGTCAGCCCAATCACGGTCGGCGTTCGATAACCAGACAGATAGGGTGTCGGTCAACGCGGCCAGGAACACGGTCTCAAACGGCCAGTCTGTGTTACGCCGGTACTGGAAGTAGGCGACGGTGTCGGGCGCGGCCCGGATGGTCACAGCAGCGGCCTGTGGGTCCGCGTGAACGTGCCACCCGTATCCGTAGGCCGGGTCCCGTTCGATCAGAAACATTCCCTGCACCCCCATGTCTCCGTCGTCCAACGGAGCGATGGTGATGGAGGGTTCGAACCGTCCGTCAGGCCAGTGATGGTCACGTTGCCCCAGAACCGGATGCGGGAAACCGTCCCGTTTCGCCACGTACCGCACAGTCGCCTACCCGTCGGTGTGCTGGTCGGCGATGCTCGCCGGGACGGCTACCAACCGGAACGACCTGCCAGCCAGCGGAACGTTCGCGCACACCCGCAGGTTCGTCCGTTCCTGTCCCTGCCGTCCGGGGGGCAGCAGGAACCCTTTGCGCCTACCGACGGTCGCTAGTCGCAGCTGTTTGCCGTAGCCGTACGCCGACGTCAAGCCGACCGTGTGTTCCCGCCCGTCTTCGCCGACCGTGTTGACCGCCACATGTATCGTCTCTGCGGGAACCCCTCCAGCGCCGGGTGTCCGAACCGAAAGTCGTACCTGTTCCGGCCGCTCGGGGTGTCTCACGAATACCGGTTCGAGGTCGATGCGTGGCGCCTGTTTGACTGTGACGGGCCGCCGTCTCGGACCGGGTCCCGGACGCGGTCCAGGACCGGGTCGGGGACCTGGCCCGTCCTGCCGTTCGTGCTGTCCTTCGGACAGTTCTTCGCTGGTTTCGTCGTCGACGTCGGTGGGCAAGGACGGAGTATCATCGGACGGAACGGTCGGTGCGGGCGGATGGCGCCGCACCTGTCTGGGACGCAGCAGCCGGAGACCGGCCGACCCAGCGCCGTCCTTCTTGACGGACAGACCGAAATCGAGCAGCTCGTGGGCGTCGTCTGCGGCAGAGTCGCCGACACGTTCGGCCCGGGACCGTATTTCCTGGTACACCCACTGCCGCAGCTCCCGTAACGCGGAGCGGGCGGTTCTACGCCGACCCCGTTTCGACTTGGGGATCTGGTTCACCGACAGCCCGTCGTGGCGGGGGTTCTCACACGCCCGGAGGACCCAGTCATCGTCGTCTACCGGCTCGGTAGCGACCACGGCGGTGAACCGTTCCCAACCGTACGGTATCCGCGGGTTCGCCTCGCCTAGCTGGCCGGCCCGGTCGGTTACCTTCAACCCGGGCCAGCGAACCAACGCCAAATCCCGCCGCCCGTTGTCTGGTCCGACGTCGATGTGCAAGACAACCTTGCCGATTCCCGGAATGCGCGTCTCCGCCACGGACGGCTTCGCAGCTACCAGTACGTAACGGGCCGTCGTTTTCGTCTCTGTGTCGCCCTGTTCTTGAAGCACCTTGTACACGTCGCCCCCGGGACGGATCGTTTCCGACGACACGACAGACGCCCGATCATCGCCCGATCCTCCCTCCAACACAGCCCCCAACCGGCCCTCCAACACAGCGTAGAAGTAGCTGTCGACTATTGAACACACGGCCCGGACCCGCCAGCTGTCCCCGCCGGGCGGCTCCCAGCCGGGAATCAATATCCGTGTGCCGAGCCTGTCCATTCTGAAACGGGACGGAATCCCCCCGCCCTGTAGCGAACGTTTGCCCATTCCGTCGCCCAAATACCCGTCCGCGGACTTTTGCCGCCCGTCTGGACCCTCATGTGTTACCAGCACTGCCCGGCCCCGGAACCTGGTATGCGTCCCACCCGCCGCGTCCCGGTACCGGGTGGAGTAAAGGACGGTCCGCAGCGGGGTAGCCGCTAGAGGCGCGTACTTACCCAATCCGAAAGAACCCGCGGACCGTTCGTTCTTCGCTACAGGAGACCCCTCCGAATCGGTCAGCCCCTCCCACCGTGACAGGCCCCCATCGGACTCGGGTTCGTCCGGGGTACCCGTCGTTCCCAGATCGGTGACCGACAGAGTGCGAACAGTCCCGTCGGTCAGAAGACGGCGGGCGTCATCTAACTGTCGGCGGTCTTGTTCGGTGGTCACATACTTCGATTTGGAGCACCGGCCGATGGTCTCCGCTAGCCTGGTCCCGTCTATCCAACTGGTGTCCAGGTCGATCTCCGCGAGTTCGATCAGGACCGCGTCGCTGCCGGAGCGGGCGTCCAACGAGTTCTGCACCATCTCCCGGTAAAGGTGGTTATCCGTGAACTGGCTGATCCCACCC
>WTGW01000016.1 GCA_011523395.1 Acidimicrobiia bacterium | reverse complement strand
GGGCAGTGGGCAGTGGGCAGTGGGCAGTGGGCAGTGGGCAGTGGGCAGTGAATGTGTGTGACACAGGGCTGTCAGGAGTAACGCACTAGGTCCCGGGCCGGAGGGACTCGATTACCACAGGGGCGTAAACCGGCCACCGACGGCGATAGCGACAGCGACATTTACACTGGCCTCATTCCTAGCGACACCTACCCCGATGTCTCGACCCGAGCCACAGCGACGCGTGCTGATGGATCGCTGAGATGATCCCGGCCTGGCACCCTCACTTCGACGTATGGGCATTCGTGTTCGTGGTCGGCTTCGGATACGCGTACACCATCCGCCGTATCGGCCCCTATCTGGAGGTCGAGGGACCGCTGGTCACCCGGCGCCAGGTCGCCCTCTTCACCGCAGGGCTGGCATCTCTGTGGGTGGTGTCGGACTGGCCGTTCCACGACATTGCCGAACAGCGCCTGTTCCTGTTCCACATGATCGAGCACATGACCCTCGCGCTGGTCTCGGCCCCGTTGATGATCGCCGGGACACCGGCCTGGATGCTCCGCCGGATTATCACCAACCCGCGCTTCTTCCCCATCCTCCGCCCGCTCACCCGACCGCTCGCGGCCTTCTTCGTGTTCAACGGCATCCTGGTCGGCATCCACTGGCCGGAGATCGTGAACCTGATGGTCACCTCCGGCATCTACCACTTCGCGATTCACGCCCTGCTCATGGCGGCGGCCATCGTGATGTGGATTCCGGTGCTGAGCCCGGTGCCCGAGCTGAAGCGGCTCAATCCTCCGCTACGCATGCTGTACCTGTTCGCCCATTCGCTGCTGCCCACCATCCCGGCCTCGTTCCTGACATTCGGGAAGGAACCCCTCTACCGCTTCTACGCCGAGGCGCCCCGCCTGTGGGGCATCGACGCCATCACCGACCAGACCCTGGCCGGGCTGGTGATGAAGCTAGGCGGCGGCGCCATCCTCTGGGGCGTCGTGGTAGTGATCTGGTTCCGGTGGTACGCCTACGAGCAACGCTGGGAGGCATTGGAGCGGGAGCTCCGCAAGGGATCATGAGATACGCTCCGGCGCTGGCGGGTGTGCTCCTGGTCCTCACAGCTTGCGGTGGCTCCGGCGACGGACCTCCTGTCGAGACCGTCCAGGGAGTGGTCCTCGAGGTCAACGGCGACCTGGAAGGAGTCGAGTCGTTCGTGCTGCGGACCGACGACGGCGAGGTCTTGGAGCTCGTTCCGTCACCCGACGGGGACTTCCGCTTCCCGCTCGCTCACTTATACGACCACCTGCGGACATCGGAGCCCCTGTCGGTCGGATTGGACCGGTCGGCGGATCCGCCCCTGGCGGTCTCCATGAGGGACGCCGACAGCTCGGCCTGGCACGACGCCGAATCCCATCCGGACACCACCGCCGCGCCCGAGGCTTCGGTGGTCACGGCACCACCCGCTCCCTCCACCACGACCGTTCCGGCGACGACCGAGGCCGATCCGCCCGGAGTGGTAATCGATCTGACGATCACGGACGGCTCGGTGGAGGGGGGAGTACGGCGCGTGGCTGCGCGGGTCGGACAATGGGTGACGCTCCGGGTGAGCGGGAACGCGTCGGACGAGGTGCACATCCATGGCTACGACCTCTACATCGAACTGATCGAAGGCCAGGGCCGACTGACCTTCGAGGCATCGATTCCCGGCGTCTTCGAGGTGGAGTTGGAGCGAGCTCACACCCTGGTCCTCCAACTGGAGGTGTCTTGAGCCGGGCCCGCCTCGCAGCCTGGCCCGTGGCGGCTGCTCTACTGCTGGCCATGGCGGGGCCCGCCCACGCCCACGGACTGGGCGGCCGCCTCGACCTGCCGATCCCCATCTGGCAGTTCGCCTGGGCGGCCGCTTTCGCGGTCCTGGTGTCGTTCGCGGTGCTGGGACGTTACTGGACCCACCCCCGCCTGGGGCCCGCTTCCCGCGGTTCCTCCCTCCCGCCGGGGCTGGGGTCGGTAGGGCGAAGCCTGTTGCCGATCACGCGCCTGATCGGGGTGGCGGTGCTGGCGTTGACCATCCACGCCGCCTTCCGCGGCAATCCTGACACAGCCTCCAACCTGGCGCCCTACGTCGCCTTCGTGCTCGTATGGGTGGGCGTGGCGGTTGCGTCGGCCCTCGTAGGTGACCTGTGGGCCACCGTCAACCCCGTGGCAACCCTGACCTATCTAGCCGGGCGGATCCGCCGTCCGGTCCGTCCTGGCATCGAACCGGCGCAGGCCCAGGCGGGTGAAGCGATCTCCCTCCTCGGGATCGTGGCGTTCCTCTGGATGGAGCTGGCTTTCCACCAGGGTGCGGCGCCACGGACGATCGGCGCCTATCTGGTGCTCTACACGATCGCACTGGTGGCGGGCGCGATGAGCTACGGACCTGCCTGGGCCAGGCGGGCTGACGGTTTCTCCGTCCTGTTCCGCACGATCGGCGCCCTCGCCCCCCTCCACAAGGACGCCAAGGGAACATTGCGGCTCCGGTACCCCGTGACCGGGCTGGCGGGAATGAGCATGGGTCCTGCCACCGTGCGGCTCGTTCTCGTCGTCATAGGCGCCACCACCTTCGACGGCTTCTCGCGTAGCTCCTTCTGGCTCGACATCGTCTCCAACCGATCCGGATGGGAACTGACCGCCGTGAACACCGGCGGGTTGGTCTTCGGGATCGGCGTGGTGATGGCGCTGTACCGCGTGGCCATCGCGGCCATGGCCCGGATGACCGGCGAGCCCGAACACGAGTTGGGCGACCTCTTCGGCCCCTCCCTGGTCCCGATCATGGTGGCCTACACCGTGGCCCATTACTTCAGCTTCCTGGTCTTCGAGGGTCAGAACCTGATCAGGCTGGCATCGGATCCGTACGGGCTCGGATGGAACCTGTTCGGCACGGCCGGATGGCGTGTCGACTACACGATCCTGTCCACCGGCGCCATCGCATGGACCCAGACCTTGGCCATCGCGCTAGGTCACATGGTGGCGGTGCTGGTGGCCCATGACCGGGCCCTGGAGCGGTTCCCCGCGGAGATGGCGGTCCGGTCCCAGTATCCGATGCTGGCGGCGATGATCGCCTTCAC
>WTGW01000214.1 GCA_011523395.1 Acidimicrobiia bacterium | reverse complement strand
TTCTCGAGCATCAGGCCCATCGACACGTTGGTCGGGCGCAGGGCCTCGATTTCGGTCATGGTCATGATCCCCGGATTGGCATGGGGGAAAAGACCCGTGCTCTCCACGATCAGCTCGCTCATGGCCCGGACGTACCCGATCGTGGTGCTATGACCCTGGGCCTCCAGGAACGCTCGTGCCTGGGGCCACCGTTCCTCGGGACGGTCCCCCAGCGTGAGCAGCGCCTCGTGACACCCGGCCGCACCACCGGCCTCGGCAATCGCCAGCACGTCATCGGGCGTCAGGTACTCCCCTCCCGCACCGGGTGGCTTGGCGAAGGTGCAGTAGGTGCACACGTCCCGGCAGAGGGTGGTGATCGGGACGAATACCTTGGGGCTGTACGTGATCGTGCGTCCCCGCCCTTCGTCCCGCATCCGGCCCGCCAGTTCGAACAGCGGGCCACTGGCCAACTTCCCGTCTATGTAGTCGACAGCAAGCTGGTGGTCGGGAGGTGGGTAACCCATTCGAGTCACGGATCTTAGAGGGGGCGCGGGCGAGTCCGGTACGCGCGCGGCATACCGGGGGTAGAGTGGACGAAGCGTGGAACTCACCCTCGGCACCTTCCGGAATTACACCCCGAGCAGCTTCCGGGATGATGCCTTCGGAGGCATCACCGCGGCGGTGGTTGCTCTGCCCCTGTCGTTGGCGTTCGGGGTGGCATCGGGGCTGGGTGCCATCGCCGGACTCTACGGCGCCATCGCGGTCGGCTTCTTCGCCGCGGTCTTCGGAGGTACCAACACCCAGATCTCCGGTCCGACCGCGCCGCTGGCCGTGGCCATCTCCGTGGTGTTCATCTCCACCGGCGAGAGCCTGACCCAGACCCTCACGGTGGCGGTCCTGGCGGGCATATTCCAGATACTCATCGGGGCGCTACGGCTTGGTAGCTACATCGCCTACACGCCTTACCCCGTCGTGTCCGGATTCACGACCGGCGTCGGCGGCATCATCCTGTTCGTGACCACACTGCCGCTGCTCGGCGCCGACCACGCGTTGGGAGGTCCGCTGGCGGCGGTGCGGGGGTGGCCCGCCGCGCTTGCCGACATCAACCTCGGCGCCGTGGTTCTCGGCGCGACGGCCATCGGCGTCAGCATCATCTGGCCCCAACGGCTCCGAACGGTCCTGCCCACCTCGGTGGTGGCGCTGGTGGCGGGCACGGTGCTGGGCTTCACGGTCTTCACAGGCGCTCCCACCATCGGTGAGGTGCCCACCGGGTTGCCTGCTATCGCCCTGCCCTCGCTCACCCTCGGCATCCTGGCCGACTCCGCCCTCCCCGCGCTGACGATAGCTCTCATCGCCTCGATCAACAGCCTCCTCACCGCCCTGGTTGCGGACTCGATGACGGGCGACGACCACAACCCCAACCGGGAGTTGATCGGGGTGGGCATGGGCAACGTCGTCGCCGGGCTGATCGGCGCCATCCCGGGCGCCGGCGCCACCACGGCCACGGCGGCCAACATCCGCGCCGGTGGCCGTACCCGGGTGTCGGGCGTGATATGCGCCGCCCTCATCCTGGCCCTGGTCCTGGGGCTCGGCCGCTACGTCGACCGGATCCCCCACGCCGTCCTGGCCGGCATCCTGGCGAAGGTGGGCTTCGACATCATCGACTGGCGCTTCTTCGCCCGGTTCCGTTTCATCCAGCGCGAGCACTTCCTGGTCATGTTGATCACACTGGGGTTCGCCGTGTTCGTGGACCTGGTGACGGCGGTGGGCATCGGCCTGATCGCCGCTGCCCTCACCAGCGCCCGGCAGTTCGAACTGCTGGAGCTCGAGAGCATCGTGTCCGTTCCCCTGCTCGATACCAGCTTCCTCGGCAGCCTCGACCTCGACGGGGACGATGACGATTTCGACATGTTCTCCGCCAGGGTGGGCCTGATCAAGCTGCGAGGAACGTTCACTGTCGCCTCGGCCAAACGGATGACCAGGTTGATCGGTCTCGACATTCGAGAACACGAGGTGGTGATCCTCGACTTCTCCGAGACCCTGTACGTCGACCCGAGTGCGGCCCAGGTGGTGGGGAGGCTGATCGACACCGCTCTGGCGGAGCAAACCGAGTGCATCGTGATGGGCCTGGATGGAAATGCCAAGACCAGCCTGGAAGCATTCGACGTCCTGCGCCGTGTGCCGGAAGATCGCTACACCGAGAACCTGGACGAAGCGAGAGAGCTAGCCAGGTCCTTGCTGGGCTAGCTAGTTGCTAGTTGATAGTTGATAGTTGTGATTTCCGGGGAAGTTATTAAATTAGATACAATTGCTACTGATCTCATTACTCTAGTATTAACTAATAACTAGCAACTAGAGACTAGAAACTAGCCCTTCGGGAGGGTCCACCCGCAGCCACCCACCGGCCACATCGACTTCCGTAACGAGGGCCTCCACGAAGGGGATCTCGGCCTCCGAGCCGTCATGGCACTTGACCAGGAGCCGGTCCTGGGGGGCCTCGATCAGGTCGTCCACCACGCCGACGGTCTCGGATCCGATCCGCACGTCCAGCCCGATCAACTGATCGGGCCAGTACTCGCCGGGCCCAAGCGCCCTCCTGTCTGCCTCGTCGATGAGGAGGTCGGCCCCCACCAGCTGCTCCGCCTGCTCTGCCGAGGTGATCCCGGCGAACTCTGCAATAGGACCCCCGGAGTGGGTGTGGAAACCTCTCAGAACCAGGAGCGGGGCGTCAGGCAACCCGGTGCGAAACCGGGCCTGGGCGACGAAGCGTTGCGGATAGTCGGACTCGACCCGTACGCGCACAGCGCCGCCGAGCCCATGGACTCCGACGATCCGCCCGACCACCACCGGCTCCCCGGTAGGTTTGCCGGCGCCCCGGGCCGGAGGCCTCGCTACCGCGCCCGCCTCGTGCCGCCGGACCGGTCCCGAGCGCTCAATCGACGAATTCGACCCCTACGGTGAGGCCTTCCTCTTCGGCCGCTGCCTGGGCGACGGTCCGGATGGCCCGCGCCACCCTTCCGCCCCGGCCGATCACCCGACCCATCTCGCCGGGCGCCGTCTTCACTTCGGCGAGCATCCTGTCCTCGCCCTGGTCGATCATCGTGACCTGTACGGCCTCGGTGTCGTCGACGATCGACGTAACGACATACCGGATCACGCGTTCGACGATCGCGCCGCTCATGCTTCACCGTCCTGCTGGTCGTCTGCGGGGGTTTCGTCCTCCTCCGGAGCGGCAGACGGTTCCTCGACAGCCGAGTCCTCGGCGGCCTCGGGAGACTCCGTCACATCCGGATCGGGGGGCGGGCTGTGCGGAGGGTCGTCGAGACGGTAGACGCCGGCCCGGGACACCTTCGGTTGCGCGACCGCCCCGGAGATCTCGAGCAGCTTCTGCACCCGGTCGGTCGGTTGTGCGCCGGTGCCCAGCCAGTACCGGGCCCGGTCGTTGTCGATCTCGACCAGCGAAGGCTCCCGCCGGGGGTCGTAGCGACCGATCGACTCGATGATGCGACCGTCCCTGGGGGATCGTGCATCAGCCACCACCACCCGGTAGGTCGGCTGCTTCTTCTTACCCATACGCCTGAGGCGGATCTTCACCGCCATTCGTCACCTCTTTTTCTTCTTCTGGAGCTTCTTCGGAGTTCTTGGCTTCTTCTTAGGCCGGCCGGCCGGGCGGCGGCGACCCCCACCACGCGGGCGTTCCATCACCGTACCCATTAGGCCGCCAGGCAAGGCGCCTTCCACGCTTCCCGGGAACCCGCCGCGCATGCCGGGGAATCCCATCCTGGTCTTGCCCCGCGACAGCGACTGGAACATGCCGCGCATCTGGTTGAACTGCCGCACCAGACCGGCTACATCCTGAACGGAGGTTCCCGAGCCCAGGGCGATCCTTCGCCTGCGACTGCCGTCGATGACCTTGGGGTTAGCTCGTTCGGCGCGGGTCATCGAGCAGATGATCGCCTCCGAGCGGCGAACCTCACGATCAACCGCCTGCGCATCCGCCATTGCGGGGCGCGCACCGGGGATCATACCAAGTAGCTCCCCCACCGACCCCATCCGGCGCAGGCTCTTCACCTGCTCGATGTAGTCGTCAAGGGTGAACTCCGCCCGTAGCAGGCGCTGGGCCATGTCGGCCGCCTGCTGCTGGTCGACTGCCTCCTCGGCTCTCTCGATGAGGGTCAGGACATCGCCCATGCCCAGTATGCGGGATGCCATCCGCTCGGGATGGAATACCTCCAGATCCCGATGCCCCTCACCGGTACCCACCAACTTGACCGGGAAACCGGTCGCCTCCCGAACCGAGATGGCCGCGCCGCCCCGAGCATCGCTGTCGAGCTTCGAGAGCACCACACCGGTCAGATCGATGTGCTTCGAGAAGCCTCTGGCCACCGCCACGGACTCCTGCCCGGTCATGGCGTCCAGCACGAGCAGCACCTCGTCGGGCGAGGCGGTGCGAGCCATGGCGCCCAGTTCGGTCATGAGGTCCCGGTCGATCTGGAGACGGCCGGCGGTGTCCACCACCACCACATCGAGACCCTCCCGATCGGCCTGCCGGAGGGCACTCCTCACCACGGACACCGGGTTTCTCCCACCGCCCTCGAACACCGGGACGCCGATCCGTTCACCCAGCTGTTGGAGCTGTTCCACCGCTCCGGGACGTACCAGATCGCCCGCAACCATCAGCACGCTCTTCCCGGAACGCCGGTAGTGGTCGGCCAGCTTGGCGGCGGTGGTGGTCTTACCCGAACCCTGCAGCCCGACCACCAGCGTGGTAAGCGGTTTCCCGCCGGTGGTCACCAGCGGTACGGCCTCGCTACCCAACGTCTCGAGGAGGGACTCGTGGACGATCTTGACCACCTGATGGCCAGGCGTGACGCTCCTGATCACCTCGGCGCCCACCGCTCGAACCCTGATCCGGTCGAGCAGCCGGTCGGCCACCTCCTGGTTCACATCGGCCTCGAGTAGAGCCAGCCGCACCTCGCGCAGAGTCTCGTCGACCTGGCGCTCGCTCAGACGGCCCCGGCCCCGGATGCGATCGAACGCCGTCTCGAAACGGGCTGTGAGGGTTTCGAACACCGACGGGACTCCTCGCGGGCTGCTGGAGACAAGCTAGCGGGTTTCCGGCAACTACCGACCAACACCCGACCGTCCCCGGGTATTCTCCGGCCAGCAGAAACAACGTTGCCCGGGCGACATAACGGAGGGAATCCACTTGGGAATCACCGTCGTAGACCACCCGCTGAGCCGCCACTACCTCAGCATTCTCCGCGACCGGACGACCGATCCGGCCGAGTTCCGCCGCGCCACCCGCCGCCTCTCCTACATCCTCACCCTGGAGGCGACTTCGAGGTTGGCCGAGACCGAATACCGCCTGGAAACGCCGCTGGCGCCGGCGACCGGGTACCGGCCGGGACCGCCGCTGGTGGCTGTCGCGGTACTCCGGGCGGGATTGGGGTTGGTCGATGCCGTGGTGGAGCTGTTACCGGACGTGGCGATCGGCTACGTGGGAGTCCAGCGCGATGAGGAGACGGCTCGGCCGATGGCCTACTACACCAAGTTCCCCGAGATGCGGGAACGCACCGTCCTGGTCCTGGAACCCATGCTCGCCACCGGGGGCTCGCTGGGCTGGGCGGTGAAGCAGGTCAAGGAGGCCGGAGCGGCGCACGTGGTCGCCCTCTGCGTGGTGGCCGCGCCGGAGGGCGCCGCCCGGATGGAGCGCGAGCATCCCGATGTGGAGGTGGTGGCGGCGGCCATGGACTCCCACCTGAACGACAGCTTCTTCATCGTGCCCGGGCTGGGCGACATGGGCGACCGGCTCTTCGACACTCCGTGAGCAGCGTTCCCGTCAACGAGGGCGGGCGAACGTTCACCGAGCGGGTGTACTCCACGATCCAGAACCTCGCCGAGGGCGAGGTGGCCACGTACGGCGAGATCGCGGCCGATGCCGGCCGGCCGGGCGCCGCCCGGGCCGTGGGACGGATACTGGCGAACTCGGACGGCCTGCCATGGTGGCGGGTGGTGACGAGGGAGGGCCGGCTCGTGCCGGGCTTGGAGGACGAACATGCCCTCCGGCTGGCCCGCGAAGGGTTGGCGGTCCGGCACAACCGGGTCGTACCGTCGTCCGGGGCAAAGCCGGAATGAGCGCTCGGAGTATCCGGGAGGCGATCCGGCACAAGCGCAACGGCGGCCAACTGGGTGCCGACGACATCCGGACCTTCGTAGCCGGCGTGGTGAGGCGCTCGATCCCGGACTACCAGGCGGCCGCCATGCTCATGGCCATCTACTTCCGCGGGATGTCGGACGCCGAACTGGCCACGCTGACCGCTGCCATGATCGAGTCCGGAGAACGGCTTGCCATTCCCTCCACCGTACCGAAGGTCGACAAGCACTCGACCGGCGGCGTGGGCGACAAGGTCAGCATTGCCCTGGCCCCCCTGGTGGCATCGTGCGGCGTGACCGTGCCGATGATGTCGGGCCGGGGCCTGGGACACACCGGAGGAACCCTCGACAAGCTGGAGTCGATCAGGGGCTTCCGGACCGCCCTCAGTACCAAGGAGTTCGGGCGGATAGCCACCCGTCACGGGGTGATCATCGCCGGCCAGTCCGACCAGATCGTCCCGGCCGACCGCATCCTGTACGCCCTCCGGGACAGCACCGCCACGGTGTCCTCGGTACCGCTCATCAGCTCCTCGATCATGTCCAAGAAGCTGGTCGAGGGCCTCGACGCGCTGGTGCTGGACATCAAGGTGGGGTCGGGCGCCTTCATGGAGACCGTGGAGGACGCGCGCCGCCTCGCCACGACCATGGTCGGGATCGGCAAGTCCCACGGCGTCGCCACCAGGGCGCTGCTCACCGCCATGGACCAGCCACTCGGGCGGGAGGTGGGCAATGCCAACGAGGTCGTCGAGGCGATCGCCGTGCTGCGCGGCAAGGGTCCTGCCGACCTCGCCCTCCTCGTGAGGACACTTGGTATCCACATGCTGGAGGCGGCAGGAGTGGACGGCGCCGCCCAGCGGATCGACCGGAGCCTCGAGTCCGGAGCCGGCGTGGCCAAGCTGGCCGGGATGATCAAGGCCCAGGGAGGCGATCCGAGGGTGGTGGAACAACCCGAGAGGCTTCCCGGAGCCGCTCATGCCCGGAGGATCCGGACTACCGGGCAGGGTTACGTCACCTCCATCGACGCCAGGGCCATCGGGCTGGCCGCCATGAGCCTCGGCGCCGGCCGCCAGACCATGGAGGACCGGATAGATCACGGGGTGGGCATCACGCTGTCCGCCAAGGTGGGTGACGAGGTACGGAGGGGCGACGTGCTCGCCACCCTCCGCTTCAACGATCCCGGCCTCGCCACCCGGGCCTCGAGTCTCGTCGAGCGCGCCTACGTGATCGGTGGCCTCGAGCCGGACCGGCGACCCCTCATCCTGGAGACGGTCGGTTAGCGGGCGGCGTCTGCCCGCCGCGCGGACGGGCGCGCCGTCGATGCCTTCGCTACCCGCTCAGACCGCTAGAATCAGCGCCTCCCAAGCAGGTTCATCGGGGCGTCAGGAGTTCATAAGGTCATGCAGGTGCTGGTGTGCGTGAAGCAGATACCGGATCCCGCCTCCCCCTCGTCGCTCGACCCGGACACCGACCGCCTGGTGAGACCACCGGAGCAGGTGCTGGACGACACGGATCGGTACGGCATCGAGGTGGGGCTCCAACTGGCCGAACAGACGGACGGTGCGGTGACCCTCCTCTCCATGGGCCCGACGGGCACCATGCAGGGAATCCGCCAAGCCCTCGCCATGGGCGCCGACAAGGCGGTTCTCGTGGACGACCCCGCCCTGGAGGACAGCGATGCCCTGACCACCGCCAAGGTTCTGGCCGCTGCCGTCCGCCGTGAAGGATTCGACGTACTCGTGACGGGGGTCGAGTCCACCGACGGCTACTCCGGCGTGGTTCCCCAGATGATGGCCGAACTGCTGGAGGTACCGGCGCTCACCTTCGCCCGGAGGGTGGAGATGGACGGAGCGGACCTCCGCATCGAGCGCCAGACGGCATCGGGTTTCGATGTGGTCCGCTCAGCCCTTCCGGCCGTCCTGGCCGTCACGGCCGGGGCCGTCGAGCCCCGCTATCCCACGTTCAGGGGGATCATGGCGGCCAGGAACAAGCCTGTCGACAGCCTGACCGCGGCCGACCTGTCCGTGACGGATGGCCCTGGTCAAAGGGTCGTATCGGTGGCACCGGCGCCCGAGCGGGAGGCCGGCGAGGTGGTGGAGGACGGCGGTTCCGGCCACCTTCGCATCGTCGAGTTCCTCGAGTCGGCAAGGGTGATCTAGATGGCGACCTGGGTTTTCGCGGAGGCAACGGAACGCGGGCCGGGCGAGCCGGCCCTGGAGGTGCTGTCCGAGGTCGCCTCCCACGGTGAGGCAGTGGTCGTCTACCTGGGTGAGGCTTCGGACGAGGCGCTCTCGGTCCTGGGCGCCTACGGTGCGTCCACCGTGTACAACCTGACCGGCGGGGGCGACCTGCCTGCGGCGGCCGCCGCGGCGGCCCTGGCCGACCTGGTCGAGCGGGAGGCGCCCGGGGCGGTGCTGTTCGCCCAGACCTACACATCACGGGACGTGGCGGGCCGGCTGGCAGCCCGAATCGACCGGCCGGTGATTTCCAACGCGGTCGACGTGGCGGTCGATGACGGCTGCACCGTCACCAGCGAGATCTTCGGGGGCACGCAACTGGTCCGGACGGCCTTCACCGGGCCGGGCCCGCACCTGGTGCTGGTCCGACCCAAGTCCTTCTCCGCCGAGGAGCGGGGAGGCGCCGTGGGCCGGGTCGAGGAATACCCGCTCCCCGATGCCGGGCACGCCGGCTCGCCGCAGGTGGTCGACACGACCGTCGAGCAGGCGGAGGGTCCGCAGCTGGGCAGCGCCAAGGTCATCATCAGCGGGGGCCGGGGGTTGGGGAGCGCAGAGGCGTACTCGCTGATCGAGGACGTGGCAGAGCCGTTGAACGCCGCCACCGGCGCGACGCGGGCGATCGTGGACGCCGGGTGGGTTCCCTATGCCAAACAAGTCGGGCAGACCGGTAAGACCGTGAAGCCCGAGGTCTACATCGCCTGCGGGGTATCGGGCGCCATGCAGCATCTGGTCGGGATGAAGGACTCGAAACGGATCGTGGCGGTCAACAAGGACCCGGAGGCGCCGATCTTCTCGGTTGCCGACCTGGGGATCGTGGGCGATGTCCACGACGTCCTGCCCAGGCTTGCCGAGGCACTCCGCAGCCGCGGCTGACCAGGGAGGGTGCTGATGCATCACCCTCCGCACCGCGCCCTGTCGCCTTGCATCCGGTAGCGTGCCCGCATGGCAGGCGCCACCACGGTCGCGGTCGCCGGTGAGGAAGTCCGCCTGACGTCACCCGACCGGCTGGTCTTTCCCCGGCAGGGATGGACGAAGCTGGACGTGGCCCTCTACTTCCGTACCGTGGCCGAGGGTTGCCTGCGCGGCGTGTTCGGCCGCCCCACCATGATGAAGCGGTACATGAAGGATGTCGACACGGCGCCGATCTACCACAAACGGGCGTCCAAGAACACGCCCTTCGAGACCGCCCCCATCCGCTTCCCGTCCCAGCGACCCGGCCGGATGAACGTGGCTCGCTCCCAGGCCGACATCCTCAGGTTCGTCCAACTGGGCTGTCTAGACCTGCATCCGTGGCCGGTCCGAGCCGAGGACCTGGATCATCCGGACGAGCTCCGGCTCGACCTCGACCCCACTGAGGGGTTCGCTTTCGCCGATGTCAAGCGGGCCGCGCTGGCGACCAGGGAACTCCTCGACGAGGTGGGCCTGGTGGGCTGGCCCAAGACCACCGGAAGCCGGGGTGTCCACGTCTACGTACGCATCGTGCCGGAGTGGGACTTCTACCAGTCCCGCCGGGCGGTGCTGGCGTTCGGCCGCGAGCTGGAACGCCGCCATCCTGACCTGATCACCACCCGATGGTGGAAGGAGGAGCGGCGGGGGGTGTTCATCGACTACAACCAGAACGCGCGCGACAAGACCGTGTCCTCCGCCTACGGGGTCCGTCCCACGGGATACGTGTCGGCCCCGGTCACATGGGACGAGCTGCCCGATGTCGAGATCGAGGACTTCCCGATGGATCGCTTCCACCGCCGGTACGCGGCGGTCGGGGATCTGACCGAGGGGATCGACGAGCACCCCGGGCGGATCGAACACCTGCTCGAATGGGTGGAGAGGGACGAAGCCAATGGCGTGGGAGACGCGCCGTGGCCGCCGAACTACCCCAAGATGCCGGGAGAACCACCCCGGGTACAACCCTCCAAGATGGTGAAGGCCAACTGGAAATAGTTGCTAGTTGCTAGTTGGTCGTAATTTCTGGCAGTGAATACTACTGCTTAGCGACTACCGACCAATGGCTCGCAGACCAGTAGCCCTGGGACCCGACCGATTCTCGGTAGTGCCGGGGCGCAAGTAGCCTGCCCCGCGGAAGTAGCGGATTCCCCCTCCTCCACCACCCGAGCAGCCCCGAGAGGAATCTGTGTGAAGACGTTCGTCAGAGCCTTCGCGTTCTTGGTGTCGAGAGCTCCCTGGGCAGTGGTCATAACCACGCTGGTCCTCTTCGGCGTCTTCGGCTACCTGTCCACCCAGGTCGAGATAGGCCAGGGCAACGAGGGCCTCTCGCCCGACAACCCGGAACTGCTGGCCCAGGACCGGATCAGCGACCTGTTCGGCAGCGATGACACCCAGGAGAGCGTCATCCAGGTGATCGTTCGCAACGAGGGAGGCGACGTCTTCACCAAGGACGCCTACGACGTGGTGACCGCCATCAACTCCGTCCTGGCGAGCGATGCCCTGTCCGACAACCTCTCTCTCGTCCCCGGAAGGGGCGCGTCCTTCAGCTACCTCGACCCGGCAATCGACATGGCCGAAGAGAACGGCACCCTCGTAGCCGCCGATGAGGACGTCAAGGACCTGTACATCCAGGCCACCACGGGACCGGAGGCCAATCCGCAGTTCGCCGCCCTGATCAGCCGCGACGGGGACCCGTCCTCGGCCATGGCCCAGGCGGGTCTGATACTGATATTCACCGAGGTGCCGGTCGGGGTCGAGGAGGAGGCGTTCGACGAGGCGGTCGAGAACGACACGGTGGTGGCGGACGCCCTGCGGACCATACCCACCCCGGAAGGGTTGGAGATCATCCCGTTCAGCTTCACCCTGCTCTTCGAAGACAGCGGTGATGCCGGGAGCGAGATCGGGCGGCTCTTCGGGATGGCAGCCCTGATCATCCTCGTCATTCTCTGCTTCGTGTACTGGCTCAAGCCGCCGGGGCGGGGCGCCCTCGTCCAGTCGGGGCGCCGGACCCTCGCAGACACCCTGCTCACCCTCTTCACCATCTTCTCCGCCATCACCTTCATGCAGGGGATCGGGGTACTGCTGGAACGGACCGGGATCATCGCCTCGTTCAACACCATCACCCAGATCATTCCCATCCTGCTCATCGGGCTGGGCGTCGACTACGGGATCCACATCACCTCCCGCTATCGCGAGGAGATCGGCAGGGGGCAGGACGTGGACGGCGCCGCCCGCACCGCCATCGGCACGGTGGGAATAGCCCTGGTGCTGGCCACCGTCACCACCGCCGTCGGCTTCCTCACCAACATCTTCAACCCGGTACCGGCGCTGAAGGACTTCGGGATCCTGGCAGCCGTCGGGATAGTCGCCTCGTTCGTCCTGACCCTCACCTTCTTCCCGGCGGCCCGCAAGATCCTGGATCGCCGGACCGAGCGCCGGGGCAAGTTCTCATGGGCGTTCCTGCGGCTGCTGATCGTGGCTCGGAAAGTGGACCGCCACGTGGAATCCAAGGGCTCCCTGCCCGTGGCGGGCATGAGAGCCTCCTCGGAACGCCTCCTGCCCTCCCTGATAGCCCGTACCTCGTGGTTGGCGGAGAAGATCCCCGTAGTGATGGTCCTGGCAGCCATGCTGCTGGGAGGCCTGGGGGTGTGGGGACTCGCCCAGTTGGAAACCCGCTTCTCGGTCACCGACTTCCTTCCCAGCGACGCTCCCGGGATCCGGGCGCTGGAGATCCTGCAGGAGGAGTTCGGAGGAGGCCTGGGGGAATCCACCCAGATCCTGATCGAAGGCGAGGACCTCTCCAGACCGGAGGTCCACAACGCCCTGGTCTCGGCCAGTTCGCGACTGAACGAGGTCGAGGACGTGTTGGTGTTCGAGACCCCGAGGGGGCCGATCGCTTCCGCCAACTCCCCGATCTCGATACTCAACTCCCTGAACCGGGGCGGCCCGCAGGGTCCGCCCTCCGAACCGGTCACCGCGGCGGCCCGGGCCGCAGGAGCGGGCCAGGATCTCCGGGTCCCCGCCGGCGCCGACGTCACCCCTCTCTGGGACGCCATGTTCGATGTGACCCCGGAGCGGGCGGCGGACGTCCTCCACCGCACCGGGTCGGGATACGACGCCCTGCGTTTCGACATCGGCACCCAGGCGGGAGAGACCGGGGCACTCCAACTGCGGCAGGACCTCTTGGACAACTTCTCGGAGGTCTCGGACCTGGGGGTCAGCGTGATAGCCACCTCCACCGGGATCATCACCAACCTGATCGTGAAGGAGCTGGCGGAGTCGCAGACCACCTCGCTTCTCATCACCCTGGTGGTCGCCACCGTGGTCCTGATGGTCAGCTTCTGGTTCGAGAACCGCCGACCCTTCCTGGGTGTGCTCACCATGGTCCCCGTGGCGCTGGTGGTGTTCTGGACCTACGGATTGATGTACGCGACGGGCATTCCATTCGGACCGGTTACCGCCACCCTGTCGGCATTGTCGATAGGAATCGGGGTCCCCTACACCATCCACATCGCCCGCCGTTTCGGCGAGGACCGGGTCCGCATGGAGAGTCTGAACGAGGCTCTCCGCTCCACGTCCCGCCACACGGGCGGCGCCTTGGCGGGGTCGGCCTTCACCACCATGGCCGGGTTCGGGATCCTGATCACCTCCAGGCTCGTTCCCTTCCAGCAGATGGGACAGGTCACGGTGTACGCCGTAGGACTCTCCCTGGTGGCAGCCATCCTGGTGCTGCCGTCCTTGCTGGCCCTCTGGGAAAGGTGGCACCGCCGGAGGGAAGCGACCAGAGCCGCCTGACCGCAGTGGTCAGTGGTCAGTGGTCAGTGGTCAGTGGTCAGTGGTCAGTGGTCAGTG
>WTGW01000217.1 GCA_011523395.1 Acidimicrobiia bacterium | reverse complement strand
GGCACGAAGGTGTTGGCGATGAACGTCATCGGGAAGATCACGATGAAGGAGGCGTTGTTGAGCACCTCCGGGCTGGGCACCGACAGGCCGAGCAGGGCCATTATCCAGGATACGGAGTAGGCGAACAGCAGCAGCAGCAGGAAGCCGGCCAGAGCGTCGATCAGGCTTCCCCTGATTCGCCATCCCACGATGAGTCCGGCTGTCGCCATGACGGTCAGCGTGATGATGTTGTAGATCACATCGCTGGCGGTCCGTCCGAACACGACCGCCGCCCTCGACATGGGCAGCGAACGGAACCGGTCGATGATGCCCCTCTGCATGTCCTCGGCGAGGCCGGCGCCGGTGAAGGTCGCGCCGAACACCACGGTCTGGCCGAAGATCCCGGCCATGAGGAACTCCCGGTAGGACCCTCCCGGGATGTCGATGGCGCTACCGAACACGTAGGCGAACAGCAGGACGAACATGATCGGCGAGAGCAGCACGAACACCAGCACCTCGGGCACCCGCTTGAGCTTGATGAGGTTGCGGCGGGCGATGACCAGGCCGTCGCCGAGGGCTGACAGGAAGTTCATCGCGATCCCCTTCCCCTCCGACCCGGCTTGGCAGGCGCCGGTGTCTCCTCGCCGGACTCGGCGGTAGCACCGGTGAGAGCCAGGAAAACGTCGTCGAGAGTGGGCCGGCGTAGCACGACCTCGCTGATCCGGACCCGGTGACTCTCGAAGATTCGCAGCACCTCGCCCAACTCCCGGGTGCCACCCGACACGGGAGCGACCACCGTACGGGACCGCTCATCCCCCTGCAGGTCTCCGACCGCCGCTTTTTCCAGTATCTCATGGGCCGCAGCCAGGTCATCCCTATCGGTGACCTTTATCTCGATCCGCTCGCCGCCGACCATGTCCTTCAGGTCGTCCACGGTTCCATGGGCAATGGTCTTGCCCTTGTCGATGACCAGCACATCGTCGGCCAATCGGTCGGCCTCCTCCAGGTACTGGGTGGTGAGGAGGAGCGTGGCTCCCTGGTCGACCAGGGTGCGGATCAGCCGCCACAGCTCCCTGCGGCTGATGAGGTCCAGGCCGGTTGTCGGCTCGTCCAGGAACAACACCGGTGACTCCGCCACCAGGGCTCCCGCCAGGTCGAGCCGCCGTCTCATGCCGCCCGAATAGGTCTTCACGGGCCGGTCCGCGGCGTCGGCAAGGTCGAACCTGTCCAGAAGCTCACGAGCCCGGGATCGGGCCTTCTTCCGCCCGAGGTGGTAAAGGCGCCCGATCATATCCAGGTTCTCGAAGCCGGTCAGGTCCCGGTCGACGGCGGCGTACTGGCCGGAGAGGCCGATGAGCTTGCGGACCTCCGCCGGATCGCTCAGCACGTCGATACCCGCCACCGTGGCAGTGCCCTCGTCGGGCTCGATCAGGGTGGTTAGGACCGATACCGCGGTGGTCTTGCCGGCCCCGTTCGGCCCGAGCAGGGCGACGATGGTCCCCTCCCGCACCGACAGGTCCAGGCCGTCGAGGGCCACCACCTCTCCGTAACGCTTGACCAGTCCGGTCGCGTGGATGATCTCTTTCATGGCTGAACGTCCTGTCGACACCGCCGTGGCCGCGCAGCATCAGGCGCAACCCTTATCTCTCGTTGGTCTGTCTGTGAAAGTGGACAGACCACTGGCCGCTCGGACGAGCATCCGGGCGGCTCTCGACAACCACCAACCGGCGACGCTAGTACGCCGCCCGGGTTATGCAGCCTTCTTCACTCCTCGCCTGCCCCAGTCCGTCCGCCCAGCTCGGCCTCGATCAGCGCCAGGCCGACCTCGTTGCCCTCCAGGCGACCGATACGCTCGCGTATCCCGGAGACCAACGCCTCCTCCTCCACCTGCTCGGTCAGGAAGCCCTGCAGGAAGGGCAGGCTCTCCAGGTCGCCCAACTCGGTCGCCAGCCGGTACAGGTTCCGGATCTTCCCGGTTACGGACTGCTCGTGCCGCAGCGCCTCCTCGAACACATGCAGAGGGCTGTCGAACTTGGAGACGGGCGCGTCGATGGCGCCTATCTCCACCCGCCCGTCCCGGTCCACGACGTAGTCGATGAACATCCGGGCGTGGCCGGCCTCCTCCTCGGACTGTGTAGCCATCCACGAGGCCATGCCGGGACGATCGTCCGCCTCGAAGTGTGCAGCCATCTGGAGGTAGGCGAGAGACGCGCTGAGCTCGCAGGTGATCTGATCGTTGAGTGCCCTCTCCATCCGTTCGGCTAGTGCCATCGTGCGCTCCGTTCGATGCTGGTGTACGCAGAATGCTACCGAGTGAGACGGCTCCTGAGGACGCACCGACCTAGGCGGGCGCTTCCTAGTGGGTCAGCGGGCAGGCTCGTACCGTGGCCGGGATGGCGAGAGCCGGGCTGACTCCACCCGGGCCCGGGGCTGGTAGGTCTCCAGGAGTGCCACCAGGTCGCGGGTGGCGGAAGCAACGTCCTCCTCGGCGCCCTCGTGATGACCCTCCACGGTGTACAGGGCCTCCACCGTGTCCGGGCCGGTGGCACTCTGAGCGCTCTGCCGCCAGCACCAGCGGCGGGCCGACACCCTGCCCGACCGGTCGACGAAGATGACCTCCCCGACCACGGGCGATGTCGTCCTGGAACTGCCCAGGTCGTCGAAACGTTCGTCTCCCGTGGCAAAGCGGACGGTGGTCGCCCCCGCGACCCGTTCCTGATCCATCGCCGCGACCGGCAGCCCGTAGCGGATCGACACCAGGTTGGCGATGTCCACCAGACAATTGATCGACGGGATGTCACCCGCCTTGGTGAGGCGCCGGATCAGCGCTTCGGCGGCGTTGCGGTACCGGGTCGGCTGCACCCCGAAGGCCGAGAAGGTCCTCCTCCAGGCGGTGATCGAAGGGACCTCCGACATGGGCGTGCCGCGGAATCGGTCCAGCGAAGCGGCCTGCTGTTCCTGGAACGCCTTGCGGAGAGGGTCGGGACTGGGGCCGTTGACCAGCCCATCCGCATGGACCACCCCGGCTCGGATGGTCGGGAACCTGGCCAGCACCTCATGGTGGTACGAGAACATCGCTCCCCGAGGATACGGCACCGGGCAGTGGGCAGTGGTTAGTGGGCAGTGG
>WTGW01000096.1 GCA_011523395.1 Acidimicrobiia bacterium | reverse complement strand
GGGCCGGATCGTGGACGGGAAGTTCACGCCCCTGAAGGACCTGTACCCGGAGTTCCGGAGCGAGGAGGTGGATCGGTCCATCCGCATCCCCGTTGAAGGGCCGGTGGGGCCCGAACTGGACGAGATCCTGAGCGTCATCTCGGACCATCCCGGTGTCTTCCTCAACACGGGCCACGTCTCGCCCGAGGAGGCCATCCGCCTGGTCGAACTAGCCCAGGAGTACGGCATCGGCAAAGTGCTGGTAGCCACCGCCGTCACCCAGGCCGCTTCAACGGACCAGCTCCGGGAAATGGCAGGCAAGGGTGCCTTCATCGAGTACACGCTGGGTGCCTACACGCACACCACGTCGATCCCCAAGACCCACTACAACGTAGAGCTGGAATACGCGGCGGACGAGGAGATGACGGGGGAGGCGAGCGGTGGCATCAGGAAGGCAGCCGAGCAGATGCAGCAGGTGGGAACCGATCACTGCATCGTCGCGACGGATTTCGGCGGGTACACGTTGCCGGCGCCGGTCGAGGGCCTGCGCGAGTTCATCGCCTGCCTCCTCGACCTGGGCGTGCCGGCCGAGGACATCCTCAAGATGGTCAGGACCAATCCCGAGAAACTCTTGGGCCTCGATCCGTAAGCAAAGTCGGCCCGCTAGTCCCCTCCGCTTCCCACAGCCCGAACGACACCATGTTTCGCAAAGTGGAGTGCATGAACTCCGCAAAGTGCATTGCAGATCACCCGCAAAGTGAAGTGTAAAATCGTCCCAAAGTGTAGTTTGCCAACCAGCCCTGTGGAGGAGCCTTGGTCGATCACGGGAGTCCCGATTACCTGGATCGAGCGGTGGACGCCGAGGTAGCCGCAGCTCTAGCCTCGTCACCCGCCGTGCTCATAGAGGGCCCGCGAGGCTGTGGCAAGACCTGGACCGGGCAGAGGTTCGCCCGTAGCGAGATCTTCTTGGACGGGTCGGAAGCGCTTCGGATCGCCGCCGAAGTGGACCCGGACTCGATACTGGCGGGCGAGGAACCGCGACTGTTGGATGAGTGGCAGCTGGTCCGCGGCATTTGGAATCCGATGCGCCGCGCCTGCGACCGGCGGGGAGGGTTCGGACACTTCCTACTCACGGGCTCGCAGAATCCCCCGGACGATCTCACCGAGCACTCCGGCGCGGGGCGCGTCGCCCGTGTACGCATGAGACCCATGGCGTTGTGGGAATCCGGCGACTCCACCGGCGAGGTGTCTCTGTCATCGCTATTGGAGGGTGGTCGATGCAGAGCGCCGGACACGGGCCGGACGATCAGCGACTTGGCGTCCCTCATCTGTCGCGGAGGGTGGCCTCGCATGATCGGGATGGCCGCCGGCACCGCGCAGGCTCGCCTCCGTGACTACCTGAGCGATATCGCCCGCATCGACATCTCCCGTGTTGCAGGAGTAAGACGCAACCCGCGGATGGTGACGGACCTGCTCGCGTCCCTCGCTCGTAACGAAGCCACCACAGCATCTATCGCCACTCTGCAGGCCGATCTGGCCGAAGCGGGTGCCGGAGCACCCGCTCGTTCAACCATCGGGGCCTACCTGGACGAACTCGCCCGCCTTTTCGTGATTGAGCCATTACCGGCCTGGTTCGCTCATCTCAGATCGGCGTCCCGTCTGAGGAAGACCCCCAAGAAGTACTTCGCCGACCCTGCGCTGGCAGTTGCCGCGCTGCGAGGTTCCCCGGCGTTTCTGGAGCGAGATCTGGAGACGATGGGCTTGCTGTTCGAGTCGATGGCGGTGCGCGACCTTCGGGTATACACCCAGGCGATGGGAGCGCATCTGTACTACTACCGGGATGAGAGCAACCTGGAGGCCGATGCCGTCATCGACGGTCTCGACGGTCGCTGGGCCGCTGTGGAGATCGAGCTCGGAGGGGCATCGGCCGTCAAGAGGGCCATGGGTTCCCTGCGAGCCGTGCGTTCCCGGGTGGACACGGCCCGGCGCGGCGAGCCGGCACGGCTGATCGTGCTGACGGCGTTCGGGCCCGGCTACCAGGCCGACGACGGGGTGGCGGTGGTGCCCCTGACCGCGCTGAGACCTTGACTACCTTCGCTTCTCCGCCCCGAGGCTGAGCCGGCGTCGATCCTGATAGAGAACTCCTTCGATCCAGAGTTCGTGGATGAATCAGCAGCCGCGGGCGACGACCTCGCCGCGACACTCCGGCGCAGTTCTATGCTGTGTCACGATGAGATCGGACGCCGTGACCGTGGAGGAGTACCTGGCGAGCCTTCCCGAGGATCGGCGGGAGGCGATCTCGGCGGTGCGGTCCCTGATTCTCGAACGGCTTCCGGACGGGTATGAGGAGGAGATGCGCTGGGGGATGATCTCCTACGAGGTGCCGCTCGCGATCCAGCCCGACACCTACAACGGCAAGCCCCTCATGTACGCGGCCCTTGCCTCCCAGAAGCGGCACATGGCCGTCTACCTGTCGGGCGTCTACGCCGATCAGGCAGCCCGAGAGGACTTCGAGCAGGCGTACCGGGCTACGGGCAAGCGTATGGACATGGGCAAGAGCTGCGTCCGGTTCCGCCGCCTCGACGACCTACCTCTCGAGGTCGTAGGCGAGGCCATCGCCCGCTATTCCGTCAGCGACTTCGTCGACCTCTACCACCGAGCCCGGCGTCGCTGAATCCGGTGGTCGGCGCCTGGAAGATTAGAACGCTTCTGGACGGCCGCGCTCCAACGGCCCCTGCTACGGTCATTTTGGGTGATGTGAGGCGGCTTCACGATGCCTGGGACCAGCGCTACGGGAGGTAGAAGATGTTCCGAGGGAAGTGGTATCGGTTCAGACCCGGGTTGGTGATCGTCTCGGCCTTCTTGCTCTTCGCCGCAGCCTGCGGTGACGGCGAGGAGACCGCCGAGCCGGCGGCCACCCAAGCCCCCGCCACTACCGCGGCGGCGGCGCCGGAGACTACTGCGATGATGGCCGATGAGCCGATCAAGTTGGGTTATATCTCTGGTGGTGATGCGGATCCGTTCGTGTTCATCGTGACTGAGAGCATTCGTGAGGAGGCTGCGGCGGCTGGGGTGGAGTTGTTCGAGTGTGACGCGAATTTCTCTACGGATACGGCTATCCAGTGTG
>WTGW01000080.1 GCA_011523395.1 Acidimicrobiia bacterium | reverse complement strand
TCGCGCTCCATCTCCTGGGCCAGGGCCCTGGCCACCGCTTCGCGATAGGTGATCAGTTGCGCCATCGCGATCCTCCGTCCGCCCATACCTCGGTGGCGATCGAGTCGACCGTGGGCTCGGGCGCGGCCTTGGCCTCCTCCACGGCGGCTTCGATCCACGCCTCTACCGACTGATCGACTCCCGCCAGTTGCTCTTCCGACGCTCCGGCGCCGGCCAGCCTGGCGCGGTACATGGGAATGGGATCCCGAGCCAGCCACTGCCGGACCTCCTCATCCGGCCGGTAGGTACCCGGATCGGCCCGGGAATGGCCGCCGTGACGGTAGGTGACCGCCTCGACCAGGCTGGGTCCGCCGCCTGCGCGGGCTCGGGCGATGACATCGGAAGCGGTCTCGTACATCGCGTCGGGATCGTTGCCGTCCACCAGCAAGCCCTCCAGCCCGTAGGCGGTCGCCCGGTCGGCGGCAGGGCGTTCCACGGCGGTGACCGACCCGATCGGGGTGTACTCCATGTACAGGTTGTTCTCGCAGACGAACACCACCGGCAGGTCCCACACCACCGCCAGGTTGAGCGCCTCGTGGAACGCCCCGATATTGGTGGCGCCGTCGCCGAAGAAGCAGACCGCCACCTGCCCGGTGCCCCGCTCTACGGCCGCCCAGGCTGCGCCGACGGCGATCGGTAGATGGGCGCCCACGATGGCATACGATCCCATCGCGCCGGTCGGCGCCCACGTGAGGTGCATGGAGCCGCCCTTACCGCCGCACACACCCTCCGACCTGCCGAGCAGCTCCGACATCAGCCGGCCGGGAGGGGCGCCCCGGAGCAGGGTGTGGTTATGACCCCGGTAGGTGCAGAAGGTGAGGTCATCGGCGCGCATGGCGGCGGCAAAACCGGCGGCGACGGCCTCCTGGCCGATGCCCAGATGGGTAGTCCCCTTGACCAGGCCCTCCAGGAACATCTGGTGGGCGCTCTCTTCGAAGCGGCGCGCCTCGAGCATCATCCGGTAGACACGGAGGCGAGTGTCCAGGTCGGGACCGGCAACGACTGCGACGTTCATTCTGCTATCACCCGTTCCAAAGGTCGGTGAGACGATCGGTCGATACTACCCGCGCGGGCACCGCTCGCCGGCCGGATGGCGGTCGCCCACGGGTCTATCAGGGTCTTGATGCGTTCGGGCCGGCCCTTGGCCATGGGCAGGAGGCCGTCGGAGACCAACTGATCGAGAGGAAGGGCGATCGGCGCCACATCGGACCAGCCCTCAGGTCGGGAGGCGATGAGGGACGCCGCGTCGGCGAAGTCGGCCTCGAAGACCTGGGCTCGGGTTCCCACCAGCCGGATCTCGCGGAGGGTGATGCGGCGCATGTCGATCGAGACCGGATCGGCGCCGAGCCCGACCTGAACCACGCGGCCCCTGGGCCGCACCATGTCCAGGGCGGCGGCCAGCGCCGCCGGAGCGCCGGTTACCTCGTACACCACCGACACCGCGCTGCCGACGTGCCCTAGCACTCCCGGCGCCGGTGAGGCGCCGGGATCCGCGCGCAGGGCGGCGGACACGCCGAGAGCCTCCGCGACGGCGAGCCGGGCCGGGTCGAGGTCGACGGCCAGCACATCGGCGCCGAGCTGCGCGGCCGCGTAGGCCAGGAACGCCCCCACCCCGCCCACGCCCAGCACCACCGCTGTATCGCCCGGACGGAGTCTTCCCTGCCGGAGTGCGTGAAGCGCCACCGACATAGGTTGGACGAGAGCAGCCCCGTCGTCGTCGAGACCGAGCCGTCCCACCTCCAGACAAGCCGCCGACGCGGCAACCACGTACCGGGCCAGACCACCGTGCGCGTCGATGCCGAGCGTGAAGTACCTGTCGCAGAAATTGCTGGTCCCGGCCCGGCATGCCTCACAGGCGCCACAGGAAATCCCGGCCACGCAGGCCACCAGGTCACCCGTCGCGAAACCGTCTACCGCCGGCCCGAGGTCCACGACCCGGCCGCCGAACTCGTGACCCAGGATGATCGGGCCCTGATGACCCGACACCGGATGGCGTTGGTCCAAGGGCGTCAGGATGGGACCGCCGTCCCACTCCAGCGCGTCGGTGCCACAGATTCCGGAGGAGCGGACCTCCAGGAGCAGTTCTCCCGGGCCGGGGACAGGCATTGGCGGGTTCTGGATCCGGATGTCCCGAGCACCGTGATAGACGGCAGCCCGCATCTGAGCCCTCCCTCTCCGGCCTAGCATTGGATGATCCGACCCCCCTGACCTCCAGGATCGGAGACCTCCGTGACCCGCGCCAATCCTGCCTCCCTCTGGTGGAGATCGCCCGTGGTCGTCATAGCCGCCGGATGTCTCATCGGGATGATCGGATTCGGCATACGCTCCATTTTCGGCCTGTTCCTGACCCCGATGACCCTGGCCCAGGACTGGAGCCGCGAGACCTTTGCCCTGGCCTTGGCCATCCAGAACCTCCTGTGGGGCGCCGGTCTGCCCTTCGCCGGCGCCTTAGCCGACCGCTACGGCCCACGATACGTGCTGGCCGGTGGTGCCGTCGTCTACTCGGTGGGCGTCTGGGGGATGGCCCAGGCGCAGGACACCCTCTTCCTCCACCTCACGGCCGGGCTGATAGTCGGCGTCGGAGTGGCCCTCACCGCCTTCTCGCTGGCCATGGTGACCATCGCCAGGGCGGTCGGACCGGACCGGCGCTCGCTGGCCCTCGGCCTGGGCACCGCCGCGGGTTCGTTCGGCCAGGTGCTCTTCTCGCCGCTCGGCCAGGGGTTCATCAACTCGTTCGGATGGAACCAGGCCCTGCTCATACTGGCGGCCATCAGCCTGCTGATAGCCCCGCTGGCCTTCCTGGTGCCGAACACCACCACCGCCAAGGGCGAGGTGGCTACCGGTCAGACGATGCGCGAGGCGCTGGTGGAGGCCCGCGGGCACAGGGGCTACCTGCTCCTGACCACTGGATTCTTCGCATGCGGCTTCCACATCGCCTTCATCACCGTTCACTTCCCTGCATTCGTCCAGGACCTGGGCTTTGCCGCGGTGGTGGGCGCCGTCTCGATCGCCCTGATCGGCATGTTCAACATCCTGGGCTCTTTCGGAAGCGGCATCTACGGCCAGAAGTGGTCGAAGAAAAACGGCCTGGCAACCCTCTATACCCTGAGATCCGTGGTCACGCTGGGGATGCTGCTGGCGCCGAAGACGGGTCTCACCATCTATCTCTTCGCCGCCGCGCTGGGGGTGCTGTGGCTGGCCACGGTGCCCCTGACCTCGGGAATCGTCGAGCAGGTGTTCGGGGTGCGCTACCTCGCCACCCTGTTCGGCATCGTGTTCCTGTCCCATCAGGTGGGAAGCTTCATCGGGGTATGGCTGGGAGGGTTCATCTACGACCGTACCGGTGCCTACGACCTGATGTGGTGGATCGCCATCGCCGTCAACCTGGCTGCGGCGGCCGTCCATGTTCCGATAGACGAGCGTCCCCTCCCGCGTCGGGTGGGACTGCAGCCATCCGATGGGTCGGAAACCAATGGATGAACCACTGGTCGCACTGCCGATCCGATCCTTCCGGGATGCGTACCGGCGCCTGGCGAGGTCGTATAGCCGGGACGAGCGAACGGCACTGGCCCGGGCGCTGGCTGCGCACACCGCCGGAACCGTACTCCAGGCGGGGGTGACACCCCACGTCGTCACCTCGGCGACGGAGGTCCGGGAGTGGGCCCTGGCAGAAGGGCACCGCGTGGTGGCAGACCCGCCGGGCGGAGGCCTCGACGGGGCTGCCGATGAAGCCGTTCGGCTGGCCGCCGGGAGACCCTGGCTGATCCTCCACTCAGATCTTCCGTGCCTGAGTCCGGACGAGGTGGTTCTGGCGTTGGAAGTGGCGCGATCGGGAGAACGGGTGCTGGCCCCGTCCTACGACGGCGGCACTTCGGCGCTGGGAGGGCGAGGGCGGCACCCGTTCGGGTACGGAGCGGCCAGCTTCCATCGCCACCTCACTGCCGGGCCTCCGCCTCGCGTGATCACCTCCCTGGGCTTCCTGCTCGACATCGATCGGCCGCAGGACCTGGCAGCCGCTGCCAGCCACCCACGGGGAGCCTGGCTGGCCGATAGCGCGGTTACCACTAGTGGTCTGTCTGTGTAATGGCGGTGTGGTATGGCGAGGCAGCGGTGTTCCTCGCAAGGCCCGCTGACGAAGGCGTACCCGCAGCGGTACGTTGAGGAAGCGGAACGCAGCGACGGGACGCCGATGGCCGCCAGAGCACCCGGTTGTTTCGCAGACAGACCACTAGGATGACCGCGGCCCTGCTGCCCATCACCGGGAGTCGTCCCATTGCCCCGTAACAACGTCGCTCCGCGCGCATCCCTGGTAACCGGTGGAGCCCGAGGCATCGGAAGGGGCATCGCAGAGCGCCTGGCGCGGCGGGGCGACACGGTGTTCATCGCCGACATCGCCCGAGCGGAACAGACAGCCTCCGAACTCAGGGACGACGGTCTCGACGTCCGCCCCCTGCCGTTGGACGTGTGCGATGTCGCCGCCATCGGGGAAGCGGTCGCCCGTGCCGATGAGCAGGCGCCTCTGGAGACGATGGTCAACAACGCCGGTACCGGATGGATCAAGCCGCTGGTGGAGGTCACCCCCGAGGACTTCGACGGCCTGATGGCCCTCAACCTCCGAGCCGTCTTCTTCGGCATCCAGGCGGCGGCCCGGGTGATGATCCCCCGCCGCACCGGATCGATAGTCAACCTGGCCTCGACCTCGGCATTCTCGGCCTCCACCATGCCGATGGTCCCGTACGACACCTCGAAGGGGGCGGTGCGTACCCTCACCATTGCCGCCGCCCGGGAACTCGCCGAGCACAACGTCCGGGTCAACGCGGTCGCGCCGGGCACGGTTGACACCGACCTGGTCCGCGCCGTGCTGGGCGAGGAGGCGTCCCAAGCCCAGACCTCCACCCACATCCCGCTGGGCCGACTCGGCCAGCCCGCAGACGTGGCGGCGGCGGTGGATTACCTGACCTCCCCCGACGCTTCCTACGTGACCGGCCACGTCCTTGTGGTCGACGGAGGTTGGCTGACATGAGGATCGGGGTCACCCTGCCCGGTTACGGCGCCGACCAGCCGGTGTCGATCACGGACGCAGCCCGGATGGCCGAGCGCATGGGCTTCGACTCGATCTGGAACACCGACCATGTGGTCATGGTCGCCGGCGCAGCCTCGCCCTACCCGTTCGACGCTGACGGGGTGATGCGTTGGGATCTCGACCACCCGATGTTCGACGCGCTGATCGCGCTGGCCTCCGCCGCGTCGGTCACCACCCATGTGGAGGTGGGCACCTGCGTGCTGATCGCACCGATGCGAAACCCCATCATCCTGGCCAAGCAGGTTGCGACCCTGGACGTCATCTCAGGAGGGCGGTTCGTGCTGGGAGTCGGCGTGGGATGGCTGGCGGAGGAGTTCGCCGCTCTGGACGCGCCGTTCAGAGACCGGGGAACCCGCATGGACGACTGGATCGACATCCTGAGGGACTGCTGGACCGGCACCCCCGCCGCCCGCAGCTACGCGCACTACGAGGTCCCCGAGGGGATCCGCTGCTACCCCACCCCGCTCCGGGAACCGCCCATCCTGGTGGGCGGGGACTCGCCGCCGGTGCTACGCCGTACCGCTCGCCGAGGCGACGGGTGGCTGGGCTTCTCCTACACGGACGAACTCGACCCGGCCCGGATCAGGGTCAGCATCGAAACCATCCGGGCCGAAACCGCTGCTGCGGGACGGGAAGCCCCCACCCGGCTGGCCGTCCAGACACCCGGGCCGGTGGCGCCCCTGGCCGAGCAACTCGCCGATCTGGCGAGGCAAGGGGTCACCGAGGTCGTAACCTCGGCGGACTGGACGGCGCCCGACCGGGTACAGGACGGTTTGAACCTGCTCCGGCGATCCGCATAGGAGGGTGCAAAACCGGGCGGCTTAGCCCGCGACGCATCTAACTGGGGTTTTGCATCCGGTAATCGAGCCGACTGGACACCTTCAGTACCCTCCTAGACATTGGTCTGCCGGCCTGCCACCAGGCTGCCAACCCCAGAGGAGGAATATTCGTGTCCGAACAAGCGGTGACCAGCCAAGACGCTCCCGAGCCGCGCGGTCCCTACCCGCACATCCGTGTCCATGGCGACTCCGCGTGGATAACCGGTCAGATCGGGCGAGATCCCGTCACCGGAGATTTCGTGGAGGGCGGCTTCGAGGCCGAGTTCCACCAGGCGATCACCAATCTCGAGAACATCCTGGCCGAGGTGGGAGCGACGCTGGCCGACGTGGTCCACACCAACGTCCAGTTCGTCAACGAGGATGACCTCGACGCCATGAACCGGATCTACGGGGAGCGCTTTCCGGTCCCCTACCCGGCTCGAATCAGCTACGGCGTGGCCTTCCTCTGGAAGGGCGCCCAGGTCCAGATCGACGCCGAGGTCCGGCTGGCGCGCTGAAGCCTGCTGAAGAACGAGAGAATCGCGACCAGCGGTCGCCGCTCGCCATCCCGGTCTCCTACCCATCCTGATATGATAGAGGCCACGCGGCGCATGCTAGAGATGGGGGAGGACCGATTATAAGGTTTTGCCGTCGTGTTAGACCGGTTGGGAGAGACGGTGATTGATTGGGCAGAGTTCAGTGCCGTTTTCGGGGCGGTGGGCCCCACGGTCGTTGCATTGGCAGTTGTGATCCTCAACCGGCGGGACCGGCTCGCTGACAAGGTCCAGGAACTCTCCGAGCGGGTGGCTCGCATCGAGGGGATCCTGGTCAACCAGGACAGCTAGCCCGACGGCGCTCTCGCTGTAGTAACAGGTTGGACTCAGTCGTAGCCGGGTAGCTGCACGGTCGGGGTTCGGGCTACCACTCCGGTCACCCCCGGGACCCTCTGCTTGAACAGGGCTTCGATCCCGGCGGTCATCGTGACCACCGAGAGCGGGCATGTACCGCAGGCGCCTACGAGCTCGACCGCCACCACTCCCTCGCTGTCCACATCCATCAGGATGAGGTCGCCACCGTCGGCGTGCAGGGCGGGGCGCAGGAACTCGACCGCCTCCCGTAGGGCATCCATGTCGACCGGGGATCCCGGCTCGGGAGTCGCAGGCTCGGCGATCACCGACTCTGCGCCCACCTAGAAGACCTCGATCCAGGTGCCGGCGCCGGCCTCCAATGCCAGGTCGTAGACCAGCGAGGCCACCGCCGCGTCGAGGGCGGGCATCCCCATGTGCGTCATGATGGTGCGTTCCCGGTCATCCTCCCGGCCCGGCTTGTGGCCCGGCATGATCTCGGTGGCGATGTCTCCGAAGATGTCGGCTCTGGAGAGAGCACCGGGCCGGAGACCCCCGATCCGGCCCACCTCCTCGCCCTCCACCCAGGCCAGGTCGCGCCCGTACCAGCCGACCGCCCACTTGTCGAAGGAGGTGGCACAGCCCGGATCGACATCACGGAACCCGGTAGCCGCGCAGACATGCGCCCCGGCCGGAACCCACTCCTCCATGAGTACCGGACGAGGAGCGGTGGTCACAACACAGATGATGTCCGCGCCGGCCACAGCCGTCTCGACATCGGGCGCCACCACGACGGGTACCCCGATCCTGGCTGCGATCTCGTCAGCGAAACGGGTGGCCTGCTCCTCGTAGATGTCGAAGGCCACCACCTCCTCCAGCGGGAACCGCTCGTTGAGCGTGAGAGCATGCGTGCGGCCCTCGTGCCCGCAGCCGATGATCGCCAACCGGCTCGAGTCCGGCCTGGCCAGGTACATGGCCCCCACCGTCGAGTGGCCACCGGTGCGGGCGTTGGTCACCGAGGTTCCGTCCACCAGGGCCAGCGGCATGCCCGTTTCGGTGTCGGTCACGAGATCCAGCGCCGAGATGGCCGGCAGGCCGCGCTTCGGGTTCATCCGGAAGCTCGACAGCCACTTCACCGCCGCCCGGTCCAGCGGCCGGATCAGCGCCGGGAAGGCCTGGACAGCGCCGTGGCCGAAGGGGGGCTCGGGCCCGAGCCGGTCGTGGATGTAGAGGTTGACCGGGTTGGTCTGCTCGATCTGGCCCTCTCCCACCCACCGGAAGGTCTCCAGGCATCGCTCGAGGCATCGGGCCGGGGACAACAGGCTGTCTACCTCGCTCCTCGACACCACCAGGATCTCTCCCGGACCGCGCCGGTCGGAGGTCATAGGTCGGCGTCCAGATCCTGCAGCGCGGCGGCGGCAACCTTGATCTCGACCATGGCTGCCTCGGGAAGCGGTCCGTAGGGCTTCCGGGGGACTCCGGTGCGGGCGCCGCCCAGGCCGGCGATGGCATTCAGGTAGCCGTGCTCGTAGCTGAGCATGGAGGGCATGTCGGGCCGGCGGATGGCCGCCGAGAAGTGCTGGAGGGCGGCGAACGCGCTCCTTACCCACGGATCGTCATGGTTGCCGCGGCGGCACTCGTCCACGAAGCGGGTGCCGGCCCGCAGCCCCGCCCAGCTGAAGATGCCGGTGGCTCCGGCGGCACCGAGGGTAGAGGCATGGAAAAAGGCCGGGTCGTTGCCGGCGAACACGTTGATGCGGTCGGCGATGGTGATCAGGATCTCGTCGAAGTGCGGCAGGAAGGTGTTGGACTCCTTGATGGCCTTTATGTTCGGGATGTCGAGGAGCGTCTCCCACATCTGCGCGGTCAGGTTCATGCCGGTGAGGGGCGAGTAGTTGTAGAGCATGAGCGCCATCTCGCCATCCAGCGATCCGGCCACCTCCGTGAAGAAGCGGAGTGCCCAGTCGGAGGTCACCGGGAGGGCGTAGGGCGCGGCCAGCATGGAACCGTCCGCGCCGGCCCGCTCGGCCACCCGCGCCCGGCGGATCGCCTCCCGCTGGTAGGAGGCGGTGCTGCCCACCACCACCGCGATACCGGCGCCGTGACCCGTAGCCACGGCCATCTCGCAGACGGCGTCAAACTCCTTCTCCGTGACGCTGGTCATCTGCCCCATGGAGCCGAAGACGATGCAGCCTGGAGCACCGGAGGCGGCGACCAACTCGATGCTCTTCCGAACCCCTTCGAAGTCGATCTCCTGGTCCTGGTGGAGGCTGAGAGGTATCAGCGGGAACAAACCCTCCAGGGGCTTGCGTACAAACTCAGGCACGACTTTCGCTCCGAGGACGGCGCCGGCGGAGACGGGGATGGGTTGGCCCCCGATGCTGTGAACTGGGGTTTTGTCGCTGACCATGGGCCCATCTGGACATTCTTTAGTCCCTCCTTGTGACCAGGCGCCGGTACAGATCCTGGAGTATCCGGCACCGATCGGCCAAGTCGTCGAACTCCACAGCCTCGTATCGGTAGCCCAGATCCTCCATGGCTCCAAGCGCCTCGTGAGTGTAAACCACGGTCCCGTCACCCTCGACGCGCTCGATGGCATCGAATCGGGCCGCCTCGTTGTTGATCGCCACCGCCTCATCGCGGGTGAGCGGAGCCGGCAGGTCCAGATCCACCCTGCCGGCGGAGACAACGGCCGGGTATCCACCGGGCAGGCCCATCGGACCGGAGACGTGGGTCCGGACCGGTTCTGTCCCGACCAGTGCCAGGGCGTTCTTCACGGCGGAGGCGCCGAAGAGCGAGAACCAGCCGGTCCGCCCCCAGTCGATCCGCGACGGCCAGGACGACAGGATGGAGGCCAGGTCGTATTCGGAGGTCGCATCCCTCCCCTCGACCTCGATCCGGAGGTGATGGGGCACCCGCGCCGCACCGTAGGCCATGAGTGCGTGCGACCCCACCAGCGACACCTGGATCGCGGCGGCCGGCAGGCCGGTGGCCTCCATGGCGTATCGGAGCACGGTGGCGGCACTGACCTCCACGTTGCCGGCGCCGGCGATTGGGCCGTGCCCGAAGTGATTCCAGAGCGCCTGGTTGACCACATCGGGGAAGCAGGTGTTCACGATGGCGGTCTCGATCCCGGCCCGATCCACCGCCCGGACCAGCCGGGCAGCCGGCAGCAGATGCCAGGGGAGCCACAGGCTGAACGTAGCCGCCCGGATGGTCGCCCGGAGTCCATCGTCGATGTCGGCGTTCATGAACACCCGGGGCGACTGGACCGTGGCCGAGTGGACAATGATATCCGGCCTGACCTCCGCTAGGAGACGCGCCATATCCTCCTCGTCGGCCAGATCCGCCTGGTAGTGGTCGAAGCGCTTGTGGTGGCCCTGGAAGACCGACCCCAGCATGGCCAGATCGACCTTGGACGCAGCCCCCCAAGGGCTCCGCTTGGTGGTGATGATCCGGTCGACCCCAGGGCTGCGGGCCAGGAACTCGAGCGCCCAGCCGCCCAGGTCCCCCACCCCGACCACCAGAACCGTGCTCATGGTCAGAGACGCCGCCCGATGGTATGCATCGTGTCCCGGTGGAAGTTCTTCATGCCCATCACCTTGAGCGTGAACTCGGCGATCCTCCATCCCTCTCCGGTCCGTCTGAACCGGCAGTGGTACTGCCCCCACATCTCACCGTCGCCCGGCCTGTCGTGGTAGGTGTGCCAGGCATAGATGTAGAAGGTGCCGGTCGCCTCGTCATCACCGCCGGCCCAGACCCGCGGGTTGGTGATGTGATGGGCCGAGGAGGAGAAGAGGTTGCTCAGCCCCGGCTGGATGGCGGCCACTATGGCATCGCGCCCGACGATGTTCTCGAACTCCGGCCCGTAGTCGATCACCGAATCGGTGGTGAACAGATCGGCCAGCTTCTCCGGCTCGTTCTGGTCGAAATGGAACGCGTAGGCATACACGAGATCGACGATGGCGGCCCGATCGGTCAGGTCGATGGGCTGGGTCATGCTGGTATCCTCTCGATCGGTCCGGCTGGACTGCATCCCCGCCCTATTGCGGGGTTGCTTCGCGACAAGGTTAGGAGAGATCGGTGGCCGACAAGCCAGCACTCCGGGACGACCTCTGGTCGAGGACGTATCAGGTAGGCGTAGTGGTGCGCGACATCAAGAAGGCCGCCGCCTTCTACGAGCGGATCGGTATAGGGCCTTTCGTGGAAGGTCCGTCCGCCCACGCGCTGGAGCGCAAGATCTACGGGAAGGACTGTCCCGACGTGGAGGTCAAGGGCCTGATCACCCAGATGGGCAACGTGGAGTTCGAACTGCTGCAACCCGTGTCGGGCGATGGCATCCAGATGGAGTTCCTGAAGACCCACGGCGAGGGAGTGGTCCACCTGTGTGCCCATACCGATGACCTAGACCGCGACGTGGAAGCCCTGACCGCCCTTGGCTACGAGGTGATCTCCTCCGCCATCCTGGAGGACGGCGGCAAGTTCGCCTACTTCGACACCCGTGAGGTGGGTGGCCTGATCCTGGAGCTGTTCCAGACCGGCGCCGACTGGCAGTAGACCATCCACCGGGGCAGCCCTCGGCCGGGCGGTCCGGTCCCGGCGGTAGGCTGTGGTCAACGGAACCCCGGAATGACCGTCTGAAATGGAGGTAAACGCGGATATGAGCGAGTACGCACGGGTCGACATCGCCCAGCCCGAACTGAAGGAACTGGCCGACGCCATCGATGACGCACCGGGCGACCGGCTCGCCAAGACCAAGCTCAGGTCCGACCTCGAAGGCGAGTTGCGCTACATGGAGCGCTACCGCGAGGTCTCCGCGGACGACCCCATCCAGAAGGGCTGGGACGCTAACGAGGCCGAGTTCCACGCCAAGACCAAGATCTTCTCGGTACTCGCCGACGCCATGGAGCTCGAGTTGGGCCACGAGGAGGGCCGCGCTGCCGTGGCCAGGGCCCGCAAGCGGCAGGGTGACCAGATGGGCGCCGACATGGCCGCCAAGACCCGCGAGAAGGGCGAGCGGCTCAACCTCAACAACTTCTTCAAAGAGTTCTGGGGCTACTTCCAATGGTCGCCGAAGCTGGACACCGAGCGCTACTACGACAACGAGGGCAACATGGTCAAGTACGTGTTGCGGCTCAACTGCCCGATCGGGGACTACCTGCGTGACAACGCCCCTGACGTGGAGTTCTCCTCCAACTTCTGTGACCTCGACGAGCACATCGCCCTCGCCTACAACCCCAACATCCGGTACTCGAGGAAGCGCTGGGTGCCGGGCGGTTATCAGTTCAGCGAGCTGATCTGGGAGCTCGACACGGCCGGCGTCATCGACTGAACGTCTCGACTGCCTCGTTAAGGGATCGACCGATGCGAGCTCTCGGGATGTACGAGGGGGGTAGGTTCGAACTCGAGGACATCCCGGTGCCGGAAACGCCTCCCGGTTGGGGATTGATCCGCACCATCGCCTCTGCTGCCGGTTTGTTCCAGGCTCAGATGGCCGCCGGCATGCTCGACACTCTCGGATTCCCCCGCATACTCGGCCACGAAATAGTGGGAGAGGTGGTAGAGGTTTCGTCGGATGCCGCTCCACAGCCGGGATCGGTCGTGATAGTCGACGCAGTGGTCGGCTGCCGGGTGTGCGAGTGGTGCATCCGCGGCGACGACATGATCTGCCCGTGGATGCGGCACCTGGGAATCAACATCGACGGTGGCTACGCGGACTACGTAGCGGTTCCGGAATCCCACATGTTCCCCATCAAGCCGGGGACTCCCGCAGAGGAGGCCGTGATGCTGGGATCGGCCTTACCGGCTTCGGTCCATGCCACCCGGCGGGCCGGCGTCCGGGGAGGCCACCGGGTGGTGGTAACCGGAGTGGGCAGCATCGGCCTCACCATCTGCCAGGTAGCCCGGGCGATGGGGGCCACCTCGGTGGTGGCGGTCGACATCGCCGACGACCGCCTGGAAGCGGCAGCACCGTGGACCGACGGGGCGGTGAACGTCTCTGGCCTCGAACCCAGGGAGGCGGCGCAACTGGTCAGGGATACCCTCGGACCCCCGGCCGGAGCCGACATCGTGTTCGAGGCGGCCGGCCACGTCAACAGCGTGGACCTGGGGGTGCGCGCGGTGCGCCGGGGCGGGATCGTCCTGCTGATGGGCATCTGCGAGGGCAGGACATCGATCACGTTCGACAGCTTCCTCCGCGACTTCCTGTCGAGGGAGGTGTCGCTGGTCACCACCTTCGGCTTCACAAGGCAGGACTTCGTGACCGGAAACCGCTTGCACGCCACCGGCGACCTTGACCTCACCGCGCTGACGGGAGAGACCATCACCCTGGAGCAGGTACCGGCAGCTCTGGCGGAGATCGCCGCCTCAGGGACCCTGGGCAAACGCCTGGTAGTGGACGTGGCGATCAGCTAGTCAGTGGTCAGTGGTCAGTGGTCAGTGGTCAGTGGTCAGTGGTCAGTGGTCAG
>WTGW01000031.1 GCA_011523395.1 Acidimicrobiia bacterium | reverse complement strand
GCCGGTGAACAGGCCGGCCGCCAAATAGGCAGCGACTGCCGTGGCCAGGGACGCCAGCAGCCTCATAACGGCGGCTCCCAGGACTCCGACAGGACGTCTTCGATGCCGGCGCCCTCCGGGAGAGACCGTTCCAGGCGCTGCCGGATCCCGGTCGGCGGAAGTACGCCGGTCCATTCGAGGATCCCGCCGATGTCGTTCCTGCGGAACAGGGGCTCGGTCGCGAACTCATCGCTCCGATGACGGGAATCAAGCGCCAGTATCTCCATGACCCGGCGCCGGATGCCCACCTGTTCGCCGGTCAACTGGTCCCGCTGGAGGTGTACCACGAAGTCGATCGCCGTGCCGAACACCCGGGTCAGGATGGCTTCGGTGACGTTCTCACCTGCCATGAGGGCTGCATTGACCAGCGCCACCAGCGCCGCCGAAGCCGAATCGGCGTGGATGGTGCAGGCGAAGCCGCACCCGGCGTTGACCGCCCTGGTGAGCTCGAATGCTTCCGATCCCCGCACCTCGCCGACACAGATGAGATCAGGACGCTGGGCCAGCACCACCTTCACCAGGTCCCGCAGCGTGTAGCGCCGGCTGCCGTCGAGATTGGGCGGGCTCGCCTCGTAGAAGCTTCCGTGTAGCAAGGGCATGTCGAGTTCCCTGACCTCCTCGCAAACCCGGACGCACCGATCGGCGGGAACGGACCTCAGGTAGGCGCTCAGCAGGGTGGTCTTGCCCGCCCCCGGCGGCCCGCTGAACAGGACGGTGGTGTTGGCTCGCCCCGCCACCCATAGGAACGCCGCCGCGGACCTGGACAGCACGCCGCCCTCCACGAGAAAGCTGAGGTCATAGTTCTTGACCGTGTACTTCCGGAGGGTCGCCGACAGGCGGTCCGCCACCGGCGGGATTACGGCCGTCAGGCGGGCCCGCCCGCCGAGCACGCGCGCCTGCTCGATCGGGTTGGAGACATCGAGCCGCCGGTTGGTCCCGGCCAGAATGCGCGTCACGATCTGGCGGTTCTCCTCCTCGGAGGTAGGGGTGTCGAGGGCCTGCAGGCGCCCGGACGAGTCGATGAACGTCACCCGCTCGCCCTCGATGAATACCTCTTCTATGTCGGTCCGGTCGATCACCGGGGTCAGCGGTCCGTAGCCGATCAGGGAGTCGATCAGCCTCGCTCCGATCTCGGCAGGATCGCGGAAGGGACGGACACCTCCTCCGCCGAAGGCTCTCCTCTGGTACGCCGAGACCAGCTGGTCCACCTCGGCCCGGATGGTCTCGCCATCCTCGAGGGGATCCAGCTCCAGCTCACCGATGCGTTCCGCGGCTCGCCTTCGCAGGGTCTCGTACGGGCCGGTGCTCACAGCGCTTCCCGGTCGGCACTGCTCGCCATGGCGCTGCCGAGTTTTTCCACGGTCCTGATGAAGGATCCCTTCGGCGTAGGGGTTCCGTTCCACACGGCCCGTTCCAGGCCGTTGTCGACCGGTAGCCAGGTAATGGAGTCGGGAACGAGGTTCCTCAGCAGCTCATCGCTCAGTTCGCCCCGCTGGAACTTGGTGAGGGTGCGGGACTCGAACACGATGTGGAGAGGCGCAGCGGTGATGCTGCGTGCCCTGGCGGACCAGGCGAGGGTTCTCGACAGGCCGACCGGGGTGGGCTCGGCCAGGCAGACCACCTCTCCCGCCAGTCCGAGCAAGGCCCGGCTCACATCGAAGCGCCCTTCACGAGCCTTGGCCGGACCCGGCTCCTCGAGATACGGCGACGCCTTGAGGATCACCTCGTCCTGGACCGAGGAGATGGACTCGACCAGGTCCACCATTTCCTCGGCCTGTACGGTGTGCCAGTCGGTGGGATCGGGCAGGCCGGTCAGAAGCGTTACGCCGTACGGCCCGGCCATGAACGAGTCTCTCACGTCACCGCGAAGTAGCAGATGGGCGTCGAGGGCTGTCAGCAGATTCGGAACGACGGGTAAGGAGAACCTCTGCGCCAGCATCGGGGTGATGGTGTCCACCTCGATCACCATCGCCGCACGCTGGCGGGCTTGGAAGGCGCCGGCGAGTATGACGGCCACGTCAGCGGCCACGTCACCTCCGGCCACGATCGTGATGCGGCCCAGCCGGGTCTGCTCGCGGACCGTGGCGGCCGCCACCCGTGATCGAGGCAGGCCGTCGAAGGCCACCGTTGCGACGATCTCCAGGATCGTCTCCGGCCCGCCGCCGGCCGGGGCCAGGCCGTCCACACCCAACGCCAGGAGGCGTTCCCTGCCCAGATCACCCGAGTCGGGGTCGAAGATGCCCACCACCTTGCGGCCTTCCCTCTGGATCCGATCCACCAGACGCGGGCTCAGGAAGCTGGTGATGTCATCGATCAGGAGGACCTCGTACTCCGTCTGCAGCGCCTCCGTCGCGGTGAGCACCGTTCCCTTGAGGCGGGCACCTCCGAAGTCACTGAGGAACCGCACCAGCTCGGACGCCCAACCCCGTTGCGACCCGGCGATGGCGATAACGGGCTCGAATCCGATCACGAGCCTGACCCGAGCGCAGGCAGCCGGGTCTCCCGGATGGCCGGATAGCCACGGTAGGCGGGAAGTCCGGTCGACCTGAGCAGGTGAATCGAACCGGAGTCGAGGGCCGCGGAGATCAGGAGGGCCTGCACCGGGCTCACCGACACGGTCAGGCCGAAGCCGGTCCCGGACAGGCCCCGACTGCCCGCTATCACGGCCAGCACCTCGATCCCTGAGGCGACGAACCGGCTCCTGCCCCCCTGGACCAGCATCACATCGATGCGGTCACCGACATGGAGGGCCGCCCCGACGGCACGATCAGGCGAGATCGGAATGCTCATCGCCCGCTGGCCGTCCGGAGTAGCGACCGGCCTCAGGTCGTCCGCCATCAGCGGGGCGCCCGCATCCACATCGCGCACCACCACCTGTCCGAGAAGGTTTGCGAGGCGCTCACGGGAGAGCGCCCGATCCACGAACGGGCCGGCGGCATCCACATACCGGTAGGAGACGTCGGTGGTGGCCAACCGGTTGCCGGCCGGTATGGCATGGGCGGCCACCGGAACCTCGACCCGGCCGCCCTCGTCCCGGAGGATCAGCACATTGAGCAGGAACGCCAGCAGGCCGGCGG
>WTGW01000193.1 GCA_011523395.1 Acidimicrobiia bacterium | reverse complement strand
ACCACTGACCACTGACCACTGACCACTGACCACTGACCACTGACCACTGACCACCAGGTTGCTCCCTTGAAAACCTCCGGTTTCGCCTACCGGCTTCCCGATCACCTGATCGCCCAGTCCCCGGTCGAGCCGCGCGACTCGGCTCGGCTGATCCGGGCGTCCGATCTGACCGATTGGACGGTCCGGGACCTGCCGGAGCTCTTGCGTCCCGGCGACCTCGTGGTGGTCAACGACACCAGGGTGCGGGCTGCCCGCCTGATCGGCCGGAGGGAACCCACCGGCGGACGGGTGGAACTGCTGCTTCTGGGACGGCGGGGCGATCGCTGGCAGGCGCTGGCCCGGCCGGCTCGCCGCCTCAGGGCGGGCTCCATGGTCCGAACCGGCGGGCTGGTGGCCCGTGTCGAGACCGATCCGGTGGAGGGCCAGGTCGACCTGACACTCCGGACCGCCACGGGCGAAGCAGGGGAGGAGGTCGTGGAGCGCGCCATCGCGGAGGCGGGCCTGGTCCCGCTCCCTCCCTACATCCACCGGAAACTCGACGACCCGGAGCGGTACCAGACGGTGTTCGCGGACCGCGTGGGCTCGGCCGCCGCCCCCACGGCCGGTCTCCACCTGACCCCCCGTGCCCTGGACGACCTGGCGGAACGGGGGATCGGCCTGGCGAGGATCGAGCTCCGGATCGGCCTGGACACCTTCCGCCCGATCACGACCGAGGAGATAGCCGATCACCGCATGCACTCGGAATGGATGGACGTGCCCGAAGCCACAGTGGACCGGATGATGGAAGCCCGCCGGTCCGGAGGCCGGGTGGTGGCGGTGGGGACCACGGTGGTCCGGGCCCTCGAGACGGCCTGCCGGAACGGGCGGCCGGCCCCGTACCGGGGCTCGACCAGCCTCTACATCACGCCCGGCCACCGCTTCGGCGCGGTGGATGTGCTCCTGACCAACTTCCACATGCCGGGATCCTCATTGCTGGTCCTCGTGGCGGCCTTCATAGGGGAGTCATGGCGGTCGGTCTACGAGACGGCCCGCGACCGCGGCTACCGCTTCCTTTCCTTCGGCGACGCCATGCTCCTGGAGCGGGCACCGACCCCGGCCGGTTCCCGATGACGCGCGCCCGCCCGGTCACCTACCAGTGCCTGGCCGAGGATGGCGCGGCCCGCCGGGGCCTTCTCTCAACCCCGCACGGCGCCGTAGAGACCCCCGCCTTCATGCCGGTAGCCACCAGGGCTTCGGTGAAGGGCCTCGACTCCCGCGACCTGCGCGCCGTCGGCACCGGGATGGTGCTTGCCAACACCTACCACCTGATGCTCCGGCCCGGAGCCGGGCGCATTTCCGCCCTGGGCGGGCTCCACAAGTTCATGGGCTGGGACGGTCCGATCCTGACCGACTCCGGCGGATACCAGGCCTTCTCACTGCGAGCCTCCATAACCGAGGAGGGATGCGGGTTCAAGTCCGTCTACGACGGCTCGCATCAGTTCCTGACTCCCGAGCAGGCCGTGTTCATCCAGGAGGAGTTGGGCCCCGACATCGCCATGGTGCTCGACGTCTGCATCGGCCTGCCGGCGCCCGCAGACGCCGTGGCGGAGGCCATGGAGCGCACCTTGCGGTGGGCCGAACGCTCGGTTGGCGTCCGCAGCAGGGAGGACCAGGCGCTGTTCGGCATCGTCCAGGGCGGCGCCGATCCCGACCTGCGTTACGAGAGCGCCCGGCGAACCGCCCAGCTGGATGTGGACGGGTTCGGGATCGGAGGCCTCTCGGTCGGCGAGGACCTCGGACGCCGGAACGAGTCCGTGGAGGCTGCAGTGGCCGGCCTTCCTGCCGAGGCGCCCCGCTACTTCATGGGTCTCGGAGACACGGAGGGGCTGCTCGAAGCCATCGCCAGGGGAGTGGACCTCTTCGACTGCGTGTGGCCGACGCGGCTGGCCCGTCACGGCAAGGTCATCAGCAGCCGGGGCGACTACAACATCCGGCTGGCCCGGTTCGCCGGGGACGAGGCGCCCCTCGATCCCGAGTGCTCGTGCTCGACCTGCCGTACCTATTCGCGCGCCTACCTGCGGCATCTGGCCAACACCCGCGAGCTGTCGCTGCCCCGGCTTCTCTCCATACACAACCTGGCCGCCACGCACCGGCTGCTGGAGGAGGTCCGGGAGGCAATCGCGGCCGGCGCCTTCGCCCGACTCCATAGACGCGTGGTGGCCCGGCGTGGGCAAGGACCCGAGGACATGTCCAGGTAGCCTCAACTTCCCCTCTTCGCCATGACCGCTACCATCGGCCCACCCTCCTACAGGTGGGTACGTATCCGAGCCGGTCTCAAGCAAAACCGATCCGAAAGAGGTGTGAAAAGGTGTCCGTTGCCTACATTGCCCAAGCAGACGCCGGTGGCGGTCTCAGCGTCCTGTGGCCGCTGTTGCTGCTCGGCGCGCTCATGTATTTCCTCATCATCCGGCCGCAGCGCAAGCGGACCCGGAAGCAGCAAGCTCTGTCGGCCGCCCTGGAGGTCGGCGATCAGGTTCGCACCATCGGGGGCCTGATGGGAGTGATCGTCGGGTTGGGCGACGACTGGGTGACCCTCGGCATCGAGGAAGGGCGTATCAGGGTGCTGCGCAGCGCCGTGGCAGCCCGCATGAACGCCGACTCCTCCTAGGAGTAGAACTCTCCCGTGTTCCGCCGCTGGCTCGCGGTCGTCATCCTGGCGGGTCTCGCCTGGGGTGGGCTGGTTGCGATCTTCGCTCTCGGCTGGACCCCCCGGCTGGGCCTCGACCTGCAGGGCGGGACCTCGGTCATCCTGGAGGGGCCGGAAGGCACCGACGAGAGGGTGATCGAGACCGCGGTCGAGGTCATGAGGCGGCGGATCGAGGACTTCGGGAGCGTCCAGGAGCCGGAGATCTCCATCACCGGAGGAACGTCGATACTGGTCCAGTTGCCCGGCGTGACCGACCAGGAGCGGGCGCTGAACGCGGTGGGTAGAACCGGGCTGCTGTCCTTCCGGCCGGTCCTGTCCGTCTCGCCGTATCTGGAGCCGGTGGACCAGAGTGAAGGCTCCGTGCTCCCCGACGGCGTTGACCCGGAGACCGGGCTCACCATCGAGGACGACATCAACGCGGACAGATCGTTCCTGCCCGAGTACGACGACCTGGGGAACATCGTCGCGGTCTACGAGGTGGGCCCGGCTGACATCGCCGCGCATCGCCAGGGCATCTGTAACCACGGGCTGGACTGTTCCCGATTGCCCACCGTGCCGAGCCTCCTGACCGGCGCGGAGGTGGCTTCGGCCCTGGCCCTCTTCGGGCAGTATGCCGATAGCGCATGGACCGTGCAGCTCAACATGACCTCGGAGGGCGCCGGCCGGTTCGCGGCGGTCACCGGGCTGCTCGCCCAGTATCCCATGGGAACCCCCAACCGCCGCTTGGCGATAGTGCTGGACGGAGCCGTTGTCTCGGCGCCGGAGATCTCTGCCGGCGTCGGTCCGGACGGAATCAGCGGGGGTACCGCGGTCATAACCCTGGGCGCGTCGGAGGACCAACAGGCGGAAGCCGAGGATCTGACCACGGTATTGCGGTACGGGTCGTTGCCGGTGGCCTTCGAGCGATCAGCGGTCCAGAAGGTCTCGGCAACTCTCGGCGAGGACTCCCTACGAGCGGGACTGATCGCGGGCGTGGGTGCCTTGGTGCTGGTGGTGTTCTTCCTGATGGTCTACTACCGCTCCCTCGGATTGGTGACCCTGCTGGGGTTGACCGTGTTCGGCAGCCTGCTGGTCGTCATCTTCGGGGTCCTCGGAGCCTGGCAGGGCCTCACCCTGACCCTTTCCGGCGTGGCCGGGGTGATCGTGTCGATCGGGATCACCACCGACTCCTACATCGTCCTGTTCGAGCGGACCAAGGAGGAGATCCGCAACGGCCGGACTGTCGTGGACGCCAACAGGGAGGCCTACCGGCGGGCCTTCCGGACCATCCTCACCGCCGACTTCGTGTCGTTCGTCGGCGCGGTGCTCTTGTGGGCGCTGGCGATCGGTCCGGTCAAGGGCTTCGCCCAGGCACTGGGCATCGCCACGGTGCTCGACGTGATCGTGTTCGTCGTGTTCACGCGCAACGCGTCGGCGATCATGTCCCGGAGCCGGCCCGGCGACGGCGGGTTCTTCAGCATCCGGGGCACGACCGGGCAGCAGCTGCCCCAGGGGGCCTCGCGATGAGCGCGATCGGCCGTCTCTACCGGGCCGAGACCTCGATCGACTTCGTCGGCCAGGCCCGCCGGTGGTTCATCGTCTCGGGCGTCGCGATCGCGCTCTGCCTGCTGAGCCTGGGCATCCGCAACCTCAACCTCAGCCTGGACTTCACCGGTGGTACCTCCATCAGCATGCCCAACCCGGCCGGCGCGGATATCGGTGAGATCCGCTCGGCCTTGGGATCGATGGGCGCCGTGGCCCGCGTGCAGCTGGTGGACGACGGCGCTTCGATCCGGATCCAGACCGAAGCGGTCGACCTCGACACCGAGCGCTCGATGGTGGTGTCACTCGTAGAGGTGGCCGGGACCACGATCGAGGTGACCGACGTGGAGTCGGTGGGCCCCACGTTCGGGCGCCAGATCGCCGGACGGGCGGTGCAGGCGTTGCTGGTGTTCCTGGGGGTGGTGGTGGTCTTCATCAGCATCCGGTTCGAGTGGAAGATGGCGATCGGCGCCATAGCGGCCCTGCTCCACGACCTGATCCTGACGGCGGGGGCGTATTCGCTGCTGGGCTTCGAGGTCACCCCGGCCACGGTGGTGGCGGTACTCACGATCCTCGGGTACTCCCTCTACGACACCGTGGTCGTCTACGACAAGATCAAGGAGAACGTGGAGTCCGACCGGGACCGGCGTACTTACACCGACCTGGTGAACCGTTCCATGAACCAGGTGTTGATGCGGTCCATCAACACCTCGCTCACCAGCCTGCTCCCGGTTGGTTCCCTGCTGTTCATCGGCTCTTTGCTGCTGGGAGCCGGCACGCTCCGCGACTTCGCTCTGGCGCTGTTCGTGGGGATCGCTGCCGGTACCTACTCGTCGATATTCGTGGCCGCGCCGCTGCTCGCCCTGTGGAAGGAACGCGAGACGGAGTGGTCGAGACGCCGCTACCGGTCGGAACGCAAGGCCGGTGGCTCGAGCCCCGCCGGCCACCGTCTCAGTTCCAGAGGCCGGCAGACCGCTCGAAGGCAGAAGTAGATGAGACCCGCGTCCCTGCCGCCCGGCTCTACCCGACCACCCTCCTAGGATGACGGTGATGGATGCCGGTCGGTTGAGCACGCTGGTCCGTGACGTCCCCGGCTTCCCGGTTCCGGAGGTGACGTTCAAGGACATCACGCCGCTGCTGGCCGATCCCGACGCCCTCCGGTTGGCCACAGACCTGCTCGCGGCTCCGTTCGAAGATGCGGGTGTGACCACGGTGGCGGGGATCGAGGCCCGGGGTTTCGTGCTGGCGCCGGCTGTCGCCCTCGTCCTCGGCTGCGGCTTCGTACCGCTGCGGAAGCCGGGGAAGTTGCCCTACCACACCCGTAAGGAGGAGTACCAGCTCGAGTACGGGCTAGACGCGTTGGAGGTTCATGTCGACGGCGTCGGCCCGGACGACCGGGTGCTGCTAGTGGACGACGTGATAGCCACCGGCGGCACGGCCCGGGCGGCTACCAACCTGATCCGGGGGCTGGACGCGGAACTGGTCGGCATGGGGGTACTCATCGAGCTGACCTTTCTGGGTGGAAGGGAAACGCTGGACGGAGTCGATCTGCATTCGATCCTGACCTATGACAGCTGAGCCATGACAGACGTTGCGGTAGCGCGCGGTCGCCACGATGCCGCCCAAGCCGAGCTTGAACCGATCCTCTCCGCCCTCAGACGTCACTTCCCGGATGCCGACGACGACATCGTCATCCATGCCTACGACCTGGCTCAGAGCTACCACGCCGGCCAGTTCCGGCTGTCCGGCGATCCCTTCATCACCCATCCCATCGCGGTCGCCCAGATACTGGCCGAGTACGGGCTCGATGCCGAGACGATCGCCGCCGGATTGCTCCACGACACCGTGGAGGACACCGACCTGACCCTCCGCGAAGTCGAGGACCTGTTCGGCGAGAACGTGGCCCGCATAACCGACGGGGTCACCAAGCTGGACGGAGTGGAGTTCGATATCACGCGGGAGGAGGCCCAGGCCGAGACCATCCGCAAGATGGTGGTATCGATGGCTCAGGATGTGCGCGTGCTGATCATCAAGCTCGCCGACCGGCTCCACAACCTCAGGACCATCCATCCGTTACCGGTGGAGCGCCAGCAAATCAAGGCGCGGGAGAGTCTGGAGATCTACGCGCCGCTGGCCCATCGGATGGGCTTCCAGGAGGTCAAGCATGAGATGGAGAACCTCTGCTTCAAGATCCTGTACCCGGGCCGCTACCAGGAGATCGAGGACCTAATCCGACAGCGGGCGCCCGAGCGGGAGGCCGTGATCCGCCAGGTCATGTCGGAGGCGAGGGAGATACTGGCCCGAGCCGGTATAGAAGCGGTGCTCAAGGGACGCCCGAAGCACCACTATTCCATCTACCGCAAGATGGTCGACAGCAGGTTGTCGTTCGAGGACATCCACGACCTGATCGGTATCCGGATCCTGGTGGAGATAGTCAAGGACTGCTACGGCGCGCTGGGGCTGGTCCACTCCCGGTGGACTCCGGTCCAGGGGCGGTTCAAGGACTACATAGCCCTTCCCAAGTTCAACCTCTACCAGAGCCTGCACACCACCGTGATCGGTCCCGACGGCAAGCCGCTGGAGGTTCAGATCCGCACTCACGAGATGGATCTGCGCGCGGAGTTCGGCATCGCCGCCCACTGGAGATACAAGGAGGGCGGGACCAGCACCGACCTGGCGTGGATGGTCGACCTCCGCAACCTGCCGGCCGACTACGAGGACCCGGTCGAGTTCCTGGCCAACCTCAAGCTCGACCTGTACGAGGACCTGGTGTTCGTGCTCACCCCGCAGGGGGACGTGAAGACCCTGCCGCGCGGCGCCACACCTGTGGACTTCGCCTACTCGGTCCACACCGAGGTGGGCCACCGGTGCGTGGGAGCCAAGGTGAACGGACGGCTGGTGACCCTGGCCACTGAGCTCCAATCAGGCGACATCGTGGAGATCATCACCACCAAGTCCGACGACTCCGGACCCACCAGGGACTGGCTCGGCTTCGTCCGCACCTCCAAGGCCCGCTCCAAGATCAAGCAGTGGTTCTCACGGGCTCGCCGCAAGGAGTCCCTCCAGTCGGGACGGGACGCCGTCCAGGACCTGATCAGGCGGGACCGGGTCCACATCATCAAGAACGAGCGGACCAGGGTGCTTCACGACGTGGCCCTCGCGCTCGGCTACCGCGACACGGAGACGATGTACATAGCGGTCGGGGACGGTGCGGTAGCCCCGCAGACGGTCGTCAGCCGGATCAAGCGGGTGCTCTCGACGCCGGTGGTGGGGGAGGATCTCGGGACGTTAGACCCGGTGCGGCGGAGGACGGACCGACCGGCCGGCGAGGGTGTCATCGTGGAGGGTTTCGATGACGTCTGGGTCCGGATCGCCCGGTGCTGCAGTCCGGTACCCGGCGATGATCTGGTGGGGTTCGTCACAGTCGGTCGAGGAGTGTCGATCCATCGCACCGAGTGCAGCAACATCCAGCGCCTGGCCGGCCAGGAGGAGCGCATGATCGAGGCGAGCTGGGCGCCGGGCCAGCTCAGCAGCTTCAGTGCGTGGATACAGGTGGAGGCTCTCGACCGGCCCAACCTGCTTCGGGACATCACCTCGGTCATATCGGATGCGGGCGCCAACATCGTGGGGGCGTCCTCGCGGACCGACCGCGACCGGGTCGCGGTCCTCCGGTACGAGGTGGAGCTATCGGATCCCGGCCAGTTGGACCGGTTGCTGGCAGGCGTGCGCCGGGTTGCCAGCGTCTACGAAGCCTTCCGCCTGAGGCCGGGTTGATGCCGGCAAGCGCCCGGTGGGGCGCCATCCGTCGACTCTAACCTGGCCGCCGTATGCTCATCCGTCGACTCGAGTTGTGGCTGGCCGCCACAAACACCTACGTGGTCGCCCCCGAGACCGGCGGGCCGGCTGTCGTCATCGATGCTCCACCGGACTGCCTCGACCCCGTCGCCGGTCTGCTGGCGGCGCATGACCTGGTCCCGACGGCGCTACTGGTCACCCATGGCCACGTCGATCACCTGGGAGGCGCCGGCAGCTTCGTGGCTGGAACCGGGGTCTCCGTCTACCTCCACCCTGATGATGACTTCCTGGCCCGTCGTCCGGAGGAGCAGCTCCGCACCTTGATGGGGACCGTTCCGCCGGGGGACTACCGGTCGCCCGAGAGCTATCGGGAGCTCTCCGACGGCCTGTCTCTCGATCTGGCCGGACTCCGGCTCGACGTAGTGGCTACGCCCGGACATACTCCCGGGCACTGTTGTTTCTATCTGTCCGAAGAGGCGATACTCTTCTCGGGCGACCAGCTGTTCGCCGGCTCGATCGGCCGAACCGACCTCCCCGGCGGGGATTACCAGACCCTCATGAAGAGCATGAGGGAGAAAGTGATCCCCCTCGACGACGGCGTAACCGTCATGCCGGGCCATGGTCCCTCGACCACGATAGGCCGCGAACGGCGTTCCAATCCCTTCTTGGTAGGTGTGTGAATGAGCTTCCGGGCGCCCAAGGGCACCGACGACGTATTGCCCCCGGAGTCCCGGCGCTGGCGCGAGCTGCTCCGTTCGTGGGATCTGCTGGCCGAACAGTACGGGTATGCCTACGTGGCCACCCCCATATTCGAGGCCACCGACCTGTTCGCACGGGGGGTGGGCGAGGCTACCGAGGTGGTCGAGAAGCAGATGTACAGCTTCAAGGACAAGGGAGGGCGGCATCTCACTCTTCGTCCCGAGGTCACAGCCAGTGTTCTGAGGGCCTACATCCAGGGTGGCCTGTCGGGCGAGTTCAAGGGCGCCTATTCGGGGCCGTGCTTCCGGTATGAACGCCCGCAGGAGGGCCGGCGCCGGCAGTTCTGGCAATTGGGGGTCGAGTACCTGGGCGCCCCTGACGCCGAGGCCGACCTGGAGGTGATCGAACTCGGCTATCGCTACCTGCTGGATTGCGGCCTCGGCGACGTGGTGGTGCACGTGAACTCCATCGGAGACGCCCCGGATCGGGTGGCCTACCACGCCCTGCTGTCGGGCTGGCTTGACGAGCGAAGCCACCTGCTCTCCAAGGATGCCCGCCGGCGGATCCATACCAACCCCTTGCGGGTGCTCGATTCCAAGGCCGACCGGGAAGTGGTGGCTGACGCTCCCGTTCCCGTCGATCATCTGGAAGGGGAGACGGCCGCCCATCACAGCCAGCTCATCGCCGGTCTCCAGGAGCGGGGAATCGCACACCGCCACGCCCCCCGGTTGGTGCGGGGGCTGGACTACTACAACCGCACCGTGTTCGAGTACATCCCGCCAAGCTATGCCGCGGCCCACAACGCGGTCGGTGGCGGCGGTCGTTACGACGGGTTGTCCCGGCTGCTCGGCGGCGGCGATCTACCGGGCGTCGGTCTGGCGCTCGGGCTCGACCGGATACTGTCAGCGGCCGGGCAGAGCCCGCCGGCGAGGGCGCTGGACGTGTTCCTGGTGGTGGCCGACCAGGAGCGCCGCAGCCTCGCCCATGCCTTCGCCCGTCGCCTCAGGGCGGCGGGGGTCCGGTGTGACCTGGTGGCGGGCCGCCGATCCGTCAAGGCGCAGTTCCGGGCGGCCAATCGACGTGATGCGGCGGCAGCGGTGGTGATCGGCGCCGAGTGGGACGACGGGTTGGTGACCATCAAGGACCTCAGCTCGGGCGATGAGCGCACCATACCGGCCGGCGAGGTGGCAGCTTGGGTGATCGGCGGTCCCGCGGGAGGCGGGCCATGACCGCTTACCGTTCGCATTTCGCCGACGAGCTAGGACCCGATCAGCTGGATCAGCATGTGAAGGTGGCCGGCTGGGTGGCCCGGGTCAGGGACCTGGGCGGTATCTCGTTCTTCGACCTGAGGGACGGGCGGGGGATAGTGCAAGTGGTGGTCGATCCGGCTGTGGTCCCATCGGCATCGGACCTCCGCATGGAGTACTGCGTCCGGGTGGAGGGTACGCTCCGCCGGCGCCCGGCCGGGACCGAGAACCCTGACCTACCCACCGGGGACTTCGAGGTCGAAGCCGGTGTGCTCGAGGTGTTGAGCCGGGCGGCGCCACTCCCGTTCATGATCGACGACCGTTCCCACTCGGAGGAGCGGGTCCGGCTCGAGTATCGCTATCTGGATCTGCGCCGCCCTCGCATGGCCGCCAATCTGCGAGCCCGTTCCCGGTGCATCAGCGCCATACGGCGCACTCTCGACGGCCTGGGCTTCCTGGATGTGGAGACCCCCACGCTCGTCAACTCGACGCCCGAGGGAGCCCGGGACTTCCTGGTACCGAGCCGGCTGCGGCCCGGCCGGTTCTACGCCCTACCCCAGAGCCCTCAGCTCTTCAAGCAGTTGCTCATGATCGCCGGGGTGGAGCGCTACTACCAGATCGCCCGCTGCTACCGGGACGAGGACACCCGGGCCGATCGCCAGATCGAGTTCACCCAACTGGACCTGGAGGGATCGTTCTGGGAGCGGGAGGACGTCTTCGCCGCAATCGAGCAGGTGGTGGCGGCCGTGGTGCGAGACCTGCGCGGCGCCGAGCTCCCACTACCACTACCCAGGATCACCTACGACGAGGCGCTGGCCCGCTACGGCACCGACAAGCCGGATCTACGGTTCGGCATGGAGGTGACCGAGCTGTCGGATGCGTTCTCGGGCACCGGCTTCCGCGGCTTCGCCGGCGCTCTCGACTCGGGGGGCGTGGTCCGGGGCATCAACGCCGGGCAGATGAGTCCCTCCCGGGCAGAGTTGGACGGTCTGGTGGGCCGGGCCAGGGAATTGGGCGCCGCCGGCCTGGTCTGGGCCGTGGCCAGGGACGGCGGCGGTTGGCGGTCGCCCGTGGCCAAGTTCCTCGACGCGGCCGAGATAGCGGAGGCGACCCGAAGTCTCGATGCATCGCCCGGCGACTTGTTGTTGCTGGTGGCCGGCGAGGCCGCCATGGCCTCCTCGGTGTTGGGGGCGATCCGCCTGGATCTGGGACGGCCCGGTAGTCATGAGGAATTGTGTTTCGCCTGGATAGTGGACTTTCCGGTCTTCGAGACGACCGAGGGTGGTGACTTGGTCCCCTCACACCATCCCTTCACCGCACCGGTCTCGGTGGAGGAGATGCGGGAGCGGCCGGAGACGGCCGTGGCTCAGGCGTACGACCTGGTGCTCAACGGGTCCGAGCTGGGCTCCGGGTCTGTTCGGATCCATGACCCCGATACCCAGCGGGCCGTGTTCGAGACCCTGGGCATCTCCGATGAGGAGGCCGAGTCACGTTTCGGCTGGTTCCTCGAGGCCCTCGCCTACGGGACGCCACCCCATGCCGGTTTCGCGGTGGGGATCGATCGCCTGGTGGCCATCCTCCAGAACGAGGTCAGTATCAGAGAGGTGATCCCGTTCCCCAAGACCCAGAGCGGCGCCGATCCGCTCACCACCGCCCCGACCCGGGTGGTCGATGACCACCTGGAGGAACTGGGCCTGGATCTCACGGCCGGCGCCAAGGCGGCCCTGGCTGCCACGGATCAACCCCCGACGGGGCCTTCCGAGCCCGCCGGATCCTGACCGGTAACCGGGATGCGGTCCGAGCCCGACCTGTTCTCCGCCGGCCGGGAAAGACGCAGGCGCCGGGTGGCCCCGCTGGCCGACCGCATGCGTCCCGGGTCCTTGCAAGAGGTGGTGGGCCAGCCCGATCTGCTCGGGAAGGGCGCCGCCTTCCGCGCCATGGTCGAATCCGGCCGCCTGGTGTCGGTCCTGCTGTTCGGACCGCCGGGTACCGGGAAGACGACCCTGGCCCGGCTCATGGCCTCCGAAAGCGACGCGGTATTCGAGCAGCTGACCGCGTCCGCCCACGGGGTGCGTGACGTCCGCCGGGTCCTGGAGGGAGCGGAGCGCCGGCTCGGGGAGCAAGGGACTCGAACCGTGCTCTTCCTGGACGAGATCCATCGCTTCAACAAGGCCCAGCAGGACGCCCTGCTGCCCGGGGTCGAGAACGGCACCGTCATACTGGTCGGCGCCACCACCGAGAACCCGTTCTTCGAGGTCAACTCCCCTTTGATCAGCCGATGCACCCTGTTCCGTCTGGTCCCGCTGTCCGCTGCCGAAGTGGTCGAGCTTCTCGAGCGGGCCCTGACCGACCGCGAGAGGGGGCTGGGTTCCGCAGCGATGGCGATCGACCCGTCGGCGGCCGAGGCCCTGGCCCGTCGGGCGGGAGGGGACGCCCGGCTATCGCTCAACGTGCTGGAACTGGCCGCCATCGTGGCCGGCGGCGGCGGACGGACCACCATCACCTACCAGGATGTGGAGGAGGCCCTCCAGCGCCGCATCATCCGCTACGACAAGAAGGGCGACCAGCACTACGACGTCATCTCGGCCTTCATAAAGTCGATGCGGGGCTCCGACCCCGACGCCGCCCTCTACTGGCTCCACACCATGCTGTCGGCAGGTGAGGATCCCGAGTTCGTGGCACGACGGATGGTCATCTTCGCCTCCGAGGACGTAGGCATGGCCGACCCGGACGCTCTGGTCCAGGCGGTGGCCGCCGCCCAGGCTCTGGCCATGGTCGGCCTGCCCGAGGCGGCCTACAACCTGTCGCAGGCCGCGATCTACCTGGCCGCCGCCCCCAAGTCCGACTCGGTGAAGCGATCGATGGGTGCAACCCGGCGGGCGGTCGACGAGACCCCCGCCGCAACCGTCCCCGCCCACCTGCGCTCCACCGGCGGACGGCTGGTGTCGTCCCAGGTGGACGGCATGCCGGCGGGCTACGTGGATCCCCACACGGGACCGGGACACCTCGTTCCCCAGCCTTACCTACCGGAGCAGATGGAGGGGAGGATCCTCTACCGGCCCACCCGCCAGGGCCGGGAGGCGGGCGTCGCCGAGCGGCTCGAGGAGTGGGACCGGGCACTCGGCCGTCCCAGGCGCAGTACCAACCCGGACCAGGGCCAGCCTGTGGTCGGTGGCCAGTGATTATCAGTTCATTCTAACGATAACTAGCAACTAGCGACTAGCAACTAGCAACTAGAAACTCAGGGCTAACCTGCATCGGATGCGAGCCAATGCCATCCGGCGCGCCTTCACCGACTTCTTCGCCGAGCGCCGCCACGTTGTCCG
>WTGW01000051.1 GCA_011523395.1 Acidimicrobiia bacterium | reverse complement strand
TTCCCGGTAGCGTCGGGCGGCATTGTATATGATCCGAATCGGCGCGAAGGAGGTGACCACTGGGGATCGAAGCCGTCGAAGTAGAGGCGCTGAGCGATCCTCCTGAGCCCTACTCCCACGCCATCCGGGCTGGTAACACCATCTACCTGGCCGGTCAGGTGGCCTTCGACCGGGACGGCGAGATCGTGGGGGACACCGTGGAAGAGCAGGCCAGGCAGGTGTGGCGGAACATCGAGGACGTGCTGGCGGCGGCGGGCAGCTCGGTCGCCGACGTGGTCAAGGTCACCTACATCATGCAGGACATCCGGGAGATTTCCGAGGAGTTCCCCGTCCGTGAGGAAGTGTTCGCCGGGAGGCCCTTCCCGGCGGTGACCGCCATGCAGGCCGCGGCACTGGGACTGCCCGGCCTCAAGATGGAGGTGGACGTGATAGCGGTGGTGCCAGGTGACTGACCCGAACCCCGAGGCTGTTTCCGAAGCCCTATCCCGGCACGGCCTGCACGGACCGGAGTTCGACGCGGTGGCGATCGCCGAGGCGATGGCCGGTTGGGACCAGGCAGGAGGCATTCTGGATCTGTTGCTGTCAACGCATGAGTTGGACGCTCCGGCTGCCAACCCGACCTCCTTCTCCCCGAAGTGGTGACGGGATCCGTGAGCGCGCTCTCCATAGCAGGCATCGCCCGGCAACTGCGGGAGGGCACCACTACCTCGGTGGCGGTCACCCGGCGCGCGCTCGATGGCATCGATCAGACCGACACCCGGCTCAACGCCTTCGCGCTCGTGGACCGGGAGGGAGCCCTGCGGGCCGCCGAGCAGGCCGATCGGGCCCTGAGCTCGGGGAACGGGGCCGGGCCATTGACCGGAGTCCCGGTCGCCATCAAGGACATCATCCACATGGCCGGCCTGCCCACCCGATGCGGATCGCCCGCCTATCCCGTCGAGCCCAGCGACCAGGACGCCGCGGTGGTCGCCCGGCTGCGGGAGGCGGGGGCCGTGATGGTGGGCAAGACGACCACCCATGAGCTGGCCTGTGGCGTCTTCAGCCCTCCGGCCGCCAATCCCTGGGATACCACCCGCCTGCCGGGTGGGTCCAGCGGGGGATCCGGTGCGGCCGTGGCCGCCGGAGTGGTCCCGATGGCGCTCGGAAGCGACACCGGCGGATCGATAAGGATCCCCGCGGCGGTCTGCGGGATCGCCGGCCTGAAGCCGACTTTCGGAAGGGTGTCCCGGGCCGGCGTCGAGACCCTGGCCTGGTCGCTGGACCACATCGGACCGCTGGCGGCCACCGTGGGGGACTGCGCGGCCACGCTCCAGGTCCTGGCGGGCCCCGACCCGGCCGACCCTCCGACCAAGCCCTCTCCCCCACCCGCCGACTACTCCGCGATGCTGGGCCGCGGGGTCGACGGACTGCGGCTCGGTGTCCTGGCCTCGCGTCCCTTCTCCCCCATGCAGCCGGACGTGGAGCGGGCCTTCCGCAATGCGGTCGAGCACCTCGAAGAGCTCGGGGCAGGCGTGGTTCCCATCGACATCCCGGAGCTGACCTGCACGGTGGCAACCGAGTTCGCCATCGTCGGTCCCGAGGCCGCCGCCTACCACCGTCGCCTGCTCCGGGAGTCGCCGGAACTGATCGATCCCGGCATCCGCCAGTTGTTCGCCATCGGCACCATCATGCCGTCGGCCCACTACCTGAAGGGCCTCGGCGCCCGCCGGATCATCCGAGACGCCTTGCGGCGGGCGTTCGACCGGGAACGCCTGGACGCGGTGATCACCCCCACCCTGCCCGCCACGGCCGCCCTCGCCGACCAGGAGATGATCGACTACGGGGAGATGGAAGAGGACGTGACCTCCTCCTACGTGCGCACGACCGCCCCGTTCAACCTGAGCGGCCAGCCGGCCCTCACCGTCCCGTGCGGGTTCGATCGGGACGGCCTGCCGATCGGCCTCCAGATCGCCGGGCGTCCTTTCGACGAGGCAACGGTCCTCCGGATCGGCGCCGCCTACGAGGCGACCACGACCTGGTCCGAGCACCGGCCGCCGGTCCGCGTGGAGTGACCGCCGGCATGCGGGTCCTGGTGTTCGACGGACCCCATCGGTTCCACGTCGAGACCCGGCCTCGCCCGGTTCCCGGCCCCGGCGAGGTCCGGCTGCGGATGGCCTACGTGGGGATCTGCGGGTCCGACCTGCACGGCTACACCGGCGAGTCGGGACGGCGGCTTCCCGGGATGATCATGGGCCACGAGGCGAGCGGATGGGTCGAGGCGGTGGGCCCGGGGGTCGAGGGACTGGCGGTGGGCACGCCGGTCACGTTCAACCCGAGCCTGCCATGCGACGGAGCCTGCGACCACGAGTTCGAGAACCACTGCGCGGCCCTGCGGGTGATCGGCGTGACGCCCGACATCCAGGGCGCCTTCGCCGATGCCATCGTGGTCCCCTCCGCCCGGGTAGTTCCGCTGGGCGACCTCAACATGCTGTGGGGAGCGGGGGTGGAGCCCATGGCGGTCGCCCTCCAGGCCACCCGCCGGGCAGGTGTCCGGCCCGGCCAGGACGTCCTGGTGGTAGGAGGAGGGATGATCGGCCAGTCCATCGCCCAGACCTGCCGCCTGGAAGGAGCCGCCTCGGTTACCGTGTCGGATCCCATGCCCTCCCGCCGGGAGCTAGCCGAGGCCAGCGGTTTCAGGGCTCTCGAACCGGGCCAGGTCGAGGAGGCCGGCCCGTTCGATGTCTCCTTCGACGCGGTGGGGATCACCGCCACCGCCTACGCCGCCATCCAGAACATCCCGAAGGCGGCCGTGGCCTGCTTCGTGGGGCTGGGGCTCCCCGAGGTGAGCATCCCGCTCTTCGACGTGGTGGTCGGCGAGCGGATGGTCGTGGGGAGCTTCTGCTATCCGGACGCCGTGTTCGAGGAGGCTCTCGACCACCTCGCCTCGGGGCGGCTCGACCTCGACCCGCTGATCGGGAGCGTGGAGAGCTTCGAGGACACGGCCCGGGCCTTCGAGGACCTGGCCACAGGGGCCCGCACCGACGCCAAGATCATGATGTCCACAGGCCTCGGCCCACCCATCTAGATGATTGGTTCCAAGTGGTCATTGGGCAGTGGGCAGTGGGCAGTGGGCAGTGGGCAGTGGGCAGTGGGCAGT
>WTGW01000022.1:4615-13310 GCA_011523395.1 Acidimicrobiia bacterium | reverse complement strand
TGATCACCTATCGCGAAGCGGTGGCCAGGGCCCTGGCCCAGGAGATGGAGCGCGACGACACCGTATACCTGATCGGTGAGGACGTCGCGGCCGCCGGCGGGGTCTTCAAGACCACACCGGGCCTGCTGGAGAAATTCGGCGAGCGGCGGGTCCGTGACACCCCCATCTCGGAGGAGGCGATCATCGGCGCGGTTATGGGCGCTGCCATGAACGGTCTCCGGCCGGTGGCCGAGATCATGTTCTCGGACTTCCTGGCCACCTGCTGGGACCTGGTGGCCAACCAGATCGCCAAGACCAGGTACATGACCGACGGCCAGGTTGCCCTTCCGCTGGTCATCCGTACCGCCAACGGCGGCGGGGTGCGGTTCGGCGCCCAGCACTCCCAGAGCTTGGAGAATTGGGCCATGTCGGTACCCGGCCTCAAAGTGGTGGCGCCCTCCACACCGAGAGACGTGATCGCCTTGATGGCCGCCTCGGTTCGCGACCCCGATCCGGTGATCTTCTTCGAGCACAAGGGCCTGTTCGCCAGCCGGGGAGAGGTGCCGGACGGTGAACTGGTGGGGCGGTTGGGCGAGGCATCGGTGGTGCGGTCCGGCTCGGACGCCACCATCCTGGCGCTGGCGGCCATGGTTCCCAAGGCCCGCCAAGCTGCCGATGAGCTGTCGGCCCGGGGGATCGAGGCGACCGTGGTCGACCTTCGCTGCCTTGTACCCCTGGACACCCGGACCATCCTCTCTACGGTTGCCGAGACCGGGAGGGTGTTCACGGTCGAGGAGAACCCGCGGCTGTGCGGATGGGGCGCCGAGGTGGTGTCGATAATCGCCGAGGAGGCCTTCTACGACCTCGACTCGCCGGTGGTGCGGATCACCACGGACCACATACCCTTGCCGGCTTCCGACATCCTGGAGGATGCCACCATCCCATCCGTGGCCCGGATCGTGGATACGGTGACCCGCTCCCTCGACTGACCATTCCGCCACGCTCCGCACGCACGTTCGGTCCTTCGAGTCCCCCTCCACCGCCGCCGAGCTCGAAGCCGGGATGTCGTTCCGGCTCTGGTGGCGGAAGCCTCAATCCAGCAGCAGGCGGGGCCTGATCAGCAACTCCAGCCGGGCCGAGCCCCGTCCCAGATCGGACCAGGAGACGTAACGGGAACGCATGTAGGCCAGCGTTGCGGTGGTCACCCGGATCTGGTGTCCGGTCAGGTACTCGAGCACGCCGGACATGGTGGGTTCGTGCCCCACCACCATGAGGCGTTCCACCCCGGTGACCTTCTGAACCAGTTGGAGGACATCCCCAGGGCCGGCGCCGTAGAGCTCCGGAGCAACTTCGATACGGCTGTTCCACCCTCCCGCCTCGGCGGCCAGTTCGGCCGTGGTCTGAGTGCGGACCGCCGGCGAAGCGAGTATCAACTCGGGCGCCAGTCGGTAGCGGGCGATGAACTCGCCGACGGCTCGGGCCGACCGGATACCCCGCTTGTTGAGGGGGCGGCTCTGATCGGCGCCGTAGCGTGCCGTCCAGTCCGATTTGGCATGCCGGAGCAGTATCAGGTCGGGCATCGGATCACCGGTTCCGAGCGGTGCGGGATCGTTCCAGGGCCAGATCCATGAGCGCCTGGTGGAGATCGAGGCCTCGCTTCTGGCCCCGTGGCTCGTAGGTGCCGTCCGGTTGGAGCACCCACGACAGGTGGTCGTCGGCCCGGCACAGATCGAGGATCTCCTCGAGCCGGAGCTGGGCTTCCGGATCCTCGACCGGGAACAGGGCTTCGACCCTCCGATCGAGATTGCGGGGCATCAGGTCGGCCGAGCCTATGTAGTACAGGAACCCGCGTTCCGGCCGTCCGAGCCGGAGGATGCGAGAGTGCTCCAGGAACCGGCCCACGATGGACCGTACGGTGACGTTCTCGCTCAGCCCCGGGACTCCGGGCCGCAGGCAGCACACCCCCCGGACGATCAGGTCGATCCGGGTGCCCGCCTGAGAGGCCTCGTAGAGGGCATTGATCATCCGTTCGTCGACCAGGCCGTTGAGCTTGGCCACGATGTGCCCGTCTCCGTACTCGGACTCGCGCCGGACCAGTTCGAGGAAATGGTCGCGGAGTTCGGTAGGCGCCACCACCAGCTTCCGGTAGGACTTCTGCTTGCTGTAGCCGGTCATGTGGTTGAAGAGGTCGCTGACATCGGCGCCGATCTGCGGGTCCTTGGTGAACAGGCCCACGTCCTCGTACAGCCGGGCGGTCTTCTCGTTGTAGTTGCCGGTGGACGTGTGGACGTAGCGGGCCAGGCGGCCCTCCTCCTGGCGGACCACGAGGCAGAGCTTGGCGTGGGTCTTGAGGCCGACCAGCCCGTAGACCACATGCACACCGGCTTCCTCCAGCGCCTGGGCCTGCTCGATGTTGCGCTCCTCGTCGAAACGGGCCTTCAGTTCCACCAGTGCTACCACCTGCTTGCCCAACTCGGCCGCGGTTATCAGCGAGCGGGCGATGGAGCTGTCCGGCGATGTCCGATACAGCGTCTGCTTGATACCCAGCACCTGGGGGTCATGGGCGGCTTCGCGCACGAACTCAGCAGTCGAGGCGGCGAACGACTCGTAGGGGTGATGGACGATGAGGTCACGCTCGCTGATGAGGTCGAAGAAGGAGCGCTTGGCCGAGAGGCCGGCCGGCACCACCGGCGGGAACGGCTTCCAGCGGAGTTCCGGCCGGTCCAGATCGGCCAACGTCGTCAGCGAGCCGAGGTCCAGCAGGCCGGCAATGCGGTAGACATGGCGGTCCTTGATGTCCAGTTCCCGCATCAGCAGGTCCAGTACGTCGGGGTCGATGTCCCGCTCGACCTCCAACCGCATCACCTGGCCCCGACGCCTGCGGCCGATCTCGGACTTCAGCGCGGCCAGAAGGTCGTTGGTCTCGAACTCGGCCAGCTCGTAGTCGGTGTTGCGGGTGAGCCGGAACGGATGGCATTTGGAGACGTGCATGCCCGGGAACAGCTCGTCGATGTAAGCCGAGATCAGCTGTTCGAGCGGTACGAACCCGCGCTGGTCGGGAAGCTCGATGAACCGCGGCAGGATGGGCGGGACCTTCACCCGGGCGAACCGTTGCTCCCCGGTCTCGGTCTCCCTGACCATGACCGCCAGGTTCATGGACAGGTTCGAGATGTACGGGAAGGGATGGGCCGGGTCGACTGCCAGCGGGGTCAGGACCGGATACACCCGGTCGTGAAACACCCGATGAAGATACGCTTGGTCGGTCTCGTCCAGCGCATCCCACAGCAGGATATGGATGCCGAGGCGGTCCAGAGCAGGCTGCAGCTCCGTGCGGAATACATGGCTCTGTTGCTCGCATATCTCTACGACCACCGACCGGATCCGGTCCAGCAGTTCCGGTGTCGACATCCCCGCCCTCAACAGGTCCTCGAAGCCGGCGTCCACCCTCTCCTCGAGTCTGGCCACCCGCACCTGGTAGATCTCGTCGATCAGCTCGCTCACGATTGCTATATATCTGACGCGCTCTAGCAGGGGGGTGCGGTGGCGCTCGGCTTGGGCCAGAACCCGCCGGACGAACTCGAGTTGGGAGAGTTCCCGGATGAGGAACGGATGGTCGGAGCGGATGCCCATCAGGCTCGTAGCTCCCTCAGATCCGCGCGCGGTAGACCCGCCGCCACGTTGCGAACCGGTTGGCCCGCCTCACGATCGGCCAGTCCGTTGAAAAGGAGGTCGGTCATCGCTCCGGCAACGGTCGGCAACGCCGCCTCGGGGTCGTCGGCATCGATCAGCGCCTGTGCGGCGGACATGATCATGTCGTTGAGAAAGCGGCCGGCGAGCCCGGGCGGGAGCCCCCTGAGATCACCCGCCTCCACTCCGGCCCGGTAGGTATCCACGAACTCACGCGCCAGCGACTGGTGGGCCACCGCCACCCGCTGCCGAGCGGATTCGGAGAGCTTGTGGATCTCTCGGTGAAGCAACCGGCCCAGGGTGGGTTCGGTGGCCAGGAACTCGAGGGTGACCAGCACCAGGTGTTGCAGGCGCTCCACCGGTGTGGTGCCGGCAGGAATCCGGGCTATGAGGTTCCGGATCGTCGGTGGGAGGGTCTCCTCCACGAGGGAGGCCAGCAGGTCGTCCTTGTCCGTGAAGTAGTCGTAGAGGGTGGTGCGGCCCATCCCCACCCCGGCGGCGATGTCACCGAACGAGGTGTCCTCGTACCCCCAGGTGGCGAAGAGCTCCTGAGCCTTGTCGAGGATGAGGGCGCGGGTGATCACCTTGTGCTCGGCGATGCTGGCGGCTCTGATCCTGGGCATGGGCGAGAGATTAACCCTCACGCCACCTTTTGAGAAGGTGTTTCGCGGTCTCGGGCGCCTCGGACGTGCTCAGCGGCGCCAGGTCAGCCGGCGAGCTCCCTCTCGAGCGGGGTCCGGAACCGGGGCGTGACCCGGGTCTGGCCCATCCAGTCTTCGAGACGCTCCGCTATCCGAGCCACATCGGCCGCTCCCTCGGCGCCGACGTCCTCCATGAGGCGGTAAGAGATGCGGCCTGCCCTGGTCTGGGCCCAACCGCCCACCACCCTGCCATCCCACCACACGGTGGGTCCGGCGTTCCCGTTGCGGTCGTAGAGGGGCCCGGCGTGGTCGCCCAGGTACCAGTCCCGGTCCCGCCATCCCATGATGGTGGAGTCGAGTGACGGCAGCAGGGCCGCTCGTGGCTCCGATGGTGGGGTTGGTTCCAGATCATGCGCGAGGACAAAGGCCGGTCCTTCGTCGGTTTCCACCTCGGAGACCTCGAGGGACCCGAGGGCAGCCCGTACATCCCGGAGGGGCCAGCCCGACCACCACTTCAGGTCGGCCATCGTCCCCGGTCCGTAGGCGCGCAACCACAACTCCAGGATCCGCGCCCGCGCCTGGGCGGGGTCGAGGTCGCCGATACCACGCGGTATCAGTCCTGCCGGAGTGGCCCAGCGGTACTGCCCGCTGATCCATGACCCGCGGGGCCGGGCCCGGATGATCCGCCCTTCGCAGGCAAGGAGGAAGAGCACCCGGGTCGAGACCCCCACCTTCCCGCCCCACGTCTTTCCCTTCCCGAACTCGAGGGTCAGCTTGAGTTCGGGCACGTCCTCGCGCAGCTCCATGGCCGCGGCTTGGCCGCGCCTGGCGATGGCGTCTGTGGTCGCATCCGACACCCGCCGTACCCAAGCCTCGCCGTCCCGTGCCAGGTTCTGGCCCTCCAGGTATCCGATCAGGCGTTTCCGCACCGCCGGCGCCAGCCTCAGGGAGCACCCATGTTGCAGGAGCGGTACCTGCCCGGCCGGAACGGCGAACAGGGTGCCCCGCATCCCGAGTACCCGGAACAGGGTGGGTTGGTCGTAGAGCTCCCGCTCCAGGTCAGCGACAGTGATCCCCGGCACCCGGGCCCGCGCCGAGAGGAAGACAGTGGCCGGGTCGCTGGAATGCAGGCCCACCAGGCGCGTGGCAGCATCGGTGGCCGAAGCGGCCGGATGATCGGGATGAAGATGGTGGCGCCTCACCAGCCGCCGCCGCCGTTCTTCCGCGCTGATCCGTGCCTCTGCCATCTCGCTCCAGCATACGTTGCCCGACCTGACGACCGTCCCCTTCGGGACACACTCCGCAGCCAAGTGATCTACCTGCGAGACAACCCGGCATGCTCCGGGGCGCCCGGCGCTCCTTCGCTGCTGCGGCGCCATCCGGCAGCAGAGCCGGGCAATCAGGTCACGCGGGTCGCCGGTAGGAGGCCGCCGAAAGAGACGGGGATTGGTGGGCCTGCGATGCTCTGACGGGGGTCTCGCCGTCGAAATCGGGCCAACCGGACATTCTTCAGTACCCTCCCGGTCATGCCTGCAACGGTGGTGCTGGGTGCCCAGTGGGGTGACGAGGGCAAGGGCCGGGTAACCGACCTGTTCGCCCGGGATGCCGACTACGTGGTCCGCTACCAGGGCGGTAACAACGCCGGTCACACCATCGTGGTCGGTTCGGAGCGTTTCGCGCTATCACTCGTGCCTTCCGGGGTCATGTATCCGGGGGTTACGCCGGTCATCGCCTCCGGGGTGGTCGTCGACCCCCAGGTGTTGCTGGCGGAGATGTCCATGCTGGAGGAACGGGGTATCGATCCGTCACGGCTTCGCATCTCGGGCAACGCCCATCTGATCATGCCTTACCACCGCAAGCTGGACACGGTCATGGAGCGCTACCTGGGTCGCAACCGGATCGGGACCACCAAGAGGGGGATCGGGCCTGCCTACACCGACAAGATCGCCCGCACCGGAATCCGGGTACAGGACCTGTTCGACCCGGCGATCTTCTCCGACAAGCTGGAGACCGTCCTGACCGAGAAGAACAAGATCCTCACTCGGGTCTACAACCAGCTTCCGATGAAGTCGTCGGGGATCGTGGACGAGTACCTCCGTTATGCAGAGCGGCTTCTGCCGATGGTGGATGACACCTCCCTGCTGATCTGGGAGGCCCTGGCGGGTGGGAAGGACGTGCTCTTCGAGGGGGCGCAGGGCACCCTGCTCGACATCGATCACGGCACCTACCCGTTCGTCACCTCCTCCACCCCGACCGCCGGGGGAGCGGCGGTCGGGGCCGGGGTCGGTCCCAAGGTGCTGGACCGGGTGGTGGGCGTGGCCAAGGCCTACATATCACGGGTCGGCAGCGGCCCGTTCCCCACTGAGCTATTCGACGAAGCCGGTGATCGCATGGTGGACGTGGGCGGCGAGTACGGCACGGTGACGGGACGGCGCCGGCGATGCGGCTGGCTCGACCTCGTGGCCCTCCGCTATGCCCGCCGGGTCAACTCGCTCACCGAGCTCTTCATCACCAAGCTCGACGTCCTGTCCGGTTTCGATACGATCCGGGCTGCTACCGGCTACCGGTCGGGGAGTGACACCTATTCCGAGTTCCCCCGCCAGCAGCGGGTTCTCTACAACTGCTCTCCTATCTACGAGGAGTTCGAGGGCTGGGAAGAGGACATCACGGACATCCGGAGCTTCGGGGACCTTCCCGTCCAGGCCCGCCGCTACATCGAGTTCATCGAGGACCAGGTCGGTCTTCCGGTGAGCCGGATATCGGTAGGCCCCGAACGCGCCCAGGTGGTCACCAGACAGTAGGACCACGGCTCCTGGCCTTGTTTTGCCGACGGGTTATGCCTTTTTCTCCTGATGCGTTAGGAATATGGGGCCAATAGGCCTGGGATCATGTCAGGGGCCGCCCGGCCGCGGGACGTTTCCAGCACCCATCTATGGAGGCCGTGATGCACAACTTCCACTCCGATACCCAGACCAAACCGACGGCGGGGATGCGGGCCACGGTCCTGGACGCTGATGTCGGAGACGAGCAGTTGGGCACCGACCCCACCACCTCCCGGCTGGAGAGCCGCGTTGCCGAGTTGCTGGGCAAGGAGGCGGCCCTGTTCCTGCCGTCAGGCACCATGTGCAACGAGATCGCCATCAAAGTCCACGTCGATCCCGGCGACGAGGTGATCGCGCACTGGAGCAGCCACATCATCGGCTACGAGTCGGGTGGCCCGGCGGCTCTGGCCGGCGCCATGGTCCACCCACTTGACGGGGATCACGGGAGGTTCACGGGTGAGCAGGTCGCTCGGGCCATCCGGCCCAAGTCCCGGTACAGGCCTCCCTCCCGGCTGGTATCGATCGAGCAGACCGCCAACCTGGCCGGCGGGGCGATCTGGCCCCTCGAGACGATCGACGAGGTGGCAGAGGCGGCTCACGGGGCCGGCCTCGTCACCCACATGGACGGGGCCCGCCTGCTGAACGCGGTGGTGGCAACCGGAATTCCGGCGGCTCGTATGGCCGAGGGTATGGACAGCGTCTGGATCGACCTCACGAAGGGCCTAGGCGCCGGGGTGGGTGCAGTCCTGGCCGGCAGCCGGGACTTCATCGATCGTGCCTGGCGATGGAAGCAGCAGTGGGGCGGGGCGATGCGCCAATCCGGAATCCTCGCCGCGATGGGCCTCTACGCGCTTGACCATCATGTGGATCGGATGGCTGACGACCATGCCCGGGCGGCCCGCATCGGGGCGGCCCTGGCCGGGATGGCCCGGGTGGAGAGCGTGTTGCCGGTGGAGACGAACATCGTGATCTTCCGAACGACTCCGGAGGGCCCCGGTTCGACGGAGTTGCTGGAGACCGTCCGCGAGGCGGGCGTGCTCATCTCGCCGCGGGATGAGCGTTCCTGCCGTATCGTCACCCATCTCGACGTGGACGACCATGACGTGGACGTCCTGCTGGAGGTAATGGCCTCGGCCCTCGACTGATCCGATGAGACCTGGAGCCCAGGTCGGACGGGATCGTCGGGAACAGTCCGGACGGCTCTATACTCTCGGGCTCCACCCGGCTCTCTGGCTTCTCGTGCGGGAGCGGGTTAGTCTGGTGGGGCGGTACGGGGGCGTGGTGAAGCCTGGAGTTCACGCCGGCCTGTCAAGCCGGAGGTCGCGGGTTCAAATCCCGTCGTCCCCGCCACGAGAACCAGCCGCTCGGAGGGTACTGAAAAGTGTCCGGTTGGCCCGATAGCCGGCTGGAAGATCGCAGATCAAGAAATCGGGGGTCAACCCATCCCCGTCCTTTCAGCATCCTCCTCGGAGACGGTTCTCGTAGCTCAGCGGCCAGGTAGCTCAGTCGGTAGAGCGCTGCTCTGAAAAAGCAGAGGTCCCCGGATCGACGCCGGGCCTGGCCACC
>WTGW01000022.1:0-4515 GCA_011523395.1 Acidimicrobiia bacterium | reverse complement strand
GGCAAGACCACCGCGGTGGAGATCCTGGAGGGCTACCGGCGGGCGGACGGCGGCACGATCAGCGTGCTGGGCCACGATCCGTCGTCCGGCGGGAGGGAGTTTCGCGACCGGATCGGAATCGTCCTCCAGGAGACCGGTATCGAGGTGGTGCTGACGGTCCGGGAGGCCATCGATATCTACGCCCGGTCCTATTCCCGCCGGCTGCCCACGGACGAACTGATCAACCTGGTAGGGCTGGACGGCAAGGCCGATGCCCGTATCAAGACCCTCTCCGGCGGGCAGAAGCGCAGGCTCGATCTCGCACTGGGACTGGCCGGGGATCCCGAGCTGGTGTTCCTGGACGAGCCCACCACGGGGTTCGATCCGTCGGCACGCCGCAAGTCGTGGGCGATGATCGAAGGCTTGACCAACCTCGGCAAGACGATCCTGCTCACCACCCATTACCTGGACGAGGCCCAGCACCTGGCGGATCGGATCATCGTCCTGTCCGGCGGTTCCATAGTTGCCGAAGGGACGGCTGACGCGCTGGGCGAGGGCCGGGCGTTCAGCACCATCTCGTTCACCGCCGAAGGCGCGGACGGGCTTCCTCGTTTGGAGGGCGGACCGGTCATGACCGGCCACACCGTCACCTACCGATCCACCTCGGTGACCGCCGATCTGCTCGAGTTGACGACCTGGGCCATGGAGCGGGGGGTCGAGTTGGGCGGCCTGGAAGTGACCAGGCCCAGCCTCGAGGACGTATACCTCGACATCGTGGGCGAGACCGAGAACGGGGGTCGGCCATGAGCGCAGCCCGTTACCTGTCCCTCGTCTGGGGTCAGATCCGCCACAACAACCGCCTGTTCTGGCGGACGCCGGCCGCCGCCTTCTTCACCCTGGCGCTACCGGTCATCTTCCTGGTGCTGTTCAGCGTCATCTTCGGGGATCAAGAGTGGAGCGGCTACAGCTTCTCCCAGTTCTTCGCACCTGCGATGGCCGTGTTCGCCGCGGTGTCTTCATCGTTCAGCAACCTGGCGATCGGAGTGTCCTACGCCCGGGACCAGGGGATTCTCAAACGGGTCCGGGGCACGCCCCTCCCCGCATGGATATACATGGCGGGCCGGATCGGCTCCGGTGTCTGGATGGCCGTGCTGTCGGTGGGCCTGATGTTCGTTCTGGGGTGGGCCTTCTTCGACTTCCGGATGGTGTGGGACAACCTCGGCAGCGCCCTGCTGGTCTTCGTGGTGGGGATCGCCACGTTCTCGGCGCTCGGCTTGGCGGTGTGCGCGTCGCTCAGGAACGCCGACTCGTCCCCCGCCGCCGCCAACGGGGTGTTCCTGCCGATGGCCTTCGTTTCGGGGATCTTCATCCCGCTGGACGATGCGCCGCAGTGGCTGGTCATCCTGGGCGATGTCTTCCCGTTGAAGCATTTCGCCGGACCGTTCCGTGAGGCATTCGACCCGTTCCACGAAGGGGCGATCATCGGGTGGGAGCACTTGGGGGTGATGGGCCTGTGGCTGGTGTTCGGGATGTTGGTCATCACCCGCTACTTCACCTGGGATCCCCGCGGCGCGTAGGGCCCCGGATAACAGGAGAGCGGTGGTTCAGCCGACCCGCCGGATGTCGGCGCCCATGGCCCCGAGCCGGGTGTCGATCGCCTCGTAACCCCGCTCGATCTGCTCGGCGTTGTGGATAACGCTCTCGCCCTCGGCCACCAACGCCGCGATGAGAAGCGCCATACCGGCCCGGATATCGGGGCTGGACATGGTGCTGGCCGTCAACTTGTTCGGTCCCATGACCACCGCCCGGTGAGGATCGCACAGCACTATCTGGGCGCCCATGACGATCAGGCGGTCAACGAAGAACATCCTCGACTCGAACATCTTCTCGTGGATGAGGATCGAACCGTAGGCCTGGGTGGCGGCCACCAGGGCGATGCTGGTCAGATCGGCAGGGAAGGACGGCCACGGCCCGTCCTCGATCTTGGGGATGGCGCCGCCGAGGTCGGGCAGTACGTTGAGTGGTCCGTTGAAGCGCATCTGGGCGATGCCGTCCGGCAGCGGGTCGTACTTGATGCCCAGGCGAGCCCAGCCCAGGTCGATGGGCTTGTTCATCTCCGGCTGGTAGCCACCGATGGTGATGGGGGATCGCGTAACGGCGGCCAGCGCCATGATGCTCCCCACCTCTATGTGGTCGGGGCAGATGGTGTGCTCGCCGCCGCTCAAGCGCTCCACGCCTTCGATCTGGAGGATGTTGCTGCCGATGCCGGAGATGCGAGCGCCGAGGGTGTTGAGGAAGTGGCACAGATCCTGGACGTGCGGTTCGCACGCGGCGTTCTCGATGGTGGTGTGGCCCTCGGCGAGCACCGAGGCCATGATCAGGTTCTCGGTGCCGGTCACGGACGGTTCGTCCATGAACACCACCGATCCCTTGAGCGTCCCGGCCCGGAACCGGTGACCGTTCAAGAAGGTGTATGAGGCGCCGAGTCCTTCCAGGGCGTGCACATGGGAGTCGATCCGGCGCCGCCCGATGACGTCACCACCCGGCGGTGGGAGGGTGACCTCGCCGAAGCGGGCCAGCGAAGGGCCGGCCAGCAGGATGGAAGCCCGGATGATGCTGGCCTGTTCCTCGGAGATCTCCGAACTGGTCATCCCGTTGCAATGGATGTGGAGGGTCCCCGGCTCCGGGCTGGTGATCGACGCTCCCATGCCCTCCAGGATGAGAAGCAGGGACTTGACGTCGCCGATCAATGGCACGTTGTGCAGGATGACCGGCTCTTCGGTCAGCAGACAGGCCGCGATGATCGGTAGAGCAGCGTTCTTGTTGCCCGACGGCTCGAAGTGCCCGTGTAGCCGGGTCGGACCCCTGACCAGGAAGCTCGTCATCCCGATTCACAGGGTAGCCGCGACCCGCCCGCGTGCCTGCCATTTGTCAGACGTTTAATTCAAGGTTTAGTAATAATTGTCATATGTGCAGATGCTGCACAGACGCCTAGATCTCGCGTTCATTGACTTCGGCGGGACCGTCATGGTTCCCAGCCGTCGCGAAGGATGGGGTTTCATGTTCCCGACTTGTTAGGGACTGTTTGGTTCGCAAAGCGGGGTCGACCATCAGTCTCTCCCACGGATCAAGTCCATCAGCCTTCTCAAGGCGCATGCCGCCGAGATTGAGCGTCTGCGCAGCGACCGGGGATAACCCTTGATCGTTACCCAGAACGGTGAGGCTAAGGCAGTCATCCAGGACATGGATAGCTACGAACAAATGCAGGAGACCGTCGCTTTCCTCAAGATACTCGCGCTCGGGCGACGGGAGTTCGAAGCGGGAAAGAGGCATCTGCGTCCGACGTGATGGCCCAGTTTCGGGAGCGTGCAGGGCCCCCCGCAACCCGTAGCCCTAGTCGGTTCGGGTTTCGATCCTAAGGTCTTCCGCCGAGTATCCGAACAGCTCCAGAAGCTCCATTGCCCGACGCTTGATTGCCGCGGATGAGAGATTCGTGTGCAAGTAAATGCCGGACGCTCCAACCAGTTTCGGGGCCACGACGTCGTCCTCGCTGCGAGACGCATACGGGTTCTTCCTACCCTGTAGATCCAGAATCCGATCGGCAAAGCCCTGGCCGTGCTGCTGGTACAGAGCCTCGGCCACTCCGACCAGCAGTCCCTTCCAGGTGCTCACCTCGTGCCGCTCGTCCCATAGCTCGTAGGCCACGATCTTTGCCCCTCTCTTTGGAGAACGGCGCTTGGGCTGACGTTCCAGGGGGTCTTGTTTTGGCCGTTGAGGCGGCGCAGAGGGCGGAGTCGGGTCGGATGGGGCCACGGTTGGTACCTTCGAGCCGCGCAGAACGGCTTGCACCTGCTCGGGAGCAGGTCGGAGGTTCAGTTCCTCGTAGGCTCGTTCGATAAACAGTTCGACCAGCTTCCCGTCCGGCCCATCCACCATCCGTTGCCAGATCTCCGGGAGCTTGGTGTTGAGGTGGTGAGCTTGCCGGCGGGCCTCGAGTACCTCCTTGGCTCTCCGCTCGGAGCGGCCGCTCACCAGGTTCTCCTTGCCTAGGAACGTCTCGAGATCCTCAGCCAACTGGTCGATTCGGTCGTGTCCCAGGCGGAGGGTCGCGAAAAGACGGTCCTTGTGCGGACGATTCGCGCGTGGCAGGTAGAGCTGCCACTCAAGACCGGTAGTTAGGGCACAGATGTCGACGCCTTCGTCGAACCCGTATCCGACTGCCTGCTTGGCGTACCGGTCCAGATCGTGGCCCGGTGCCTTCGCCTCTATGTGGGCAACGGTATGTCCTTGATCCTGGAGGGCGATGTCCACACGCCCAGAGCCTTTGGCCGTCTCCACACGATGCTCGTACAAGACCTCGGTGCCGGAGAAAGGGTTCCATCCGAGACCCTGCAAGACCGGTGCGATGATCTGGAACTTGGCGGTTTCCTCATTCTGAGGAGTTGGTCCGTTCTTTATCGCCTCAAGGACATCTCGTAACGACAATCATCCCTCCCGACAGACTCTCGCGCTAGGCAAGCCTACCTTTCGGCCCTG